>NZ_JBSICH010000011.1:0-315575 GCF_053613315.1 Streptomyces sp. JK94
GTCCAGAACCTCGATGGTGAGGACGTCGATGTCCTGGATGGTGGGGCAGATGTCGCGGATGATCTCGATGTTCTGCGAGTAGTGACCGTGCACCTCTTCGTCGGCCACGGCCGGCGAGACCGCCGCGCCGGTAGCAGCCAGCGTCAGCATCGAACCGGCGAGGACCTTCTTGGCGTTCATTCGTGTTGCCTTCCTTGTGCGTGATAGCCGCGGCACGTAGTGGTGAGTGCCGACAGCCTACTAACCGACTTCATACCCCTGAGGTTCCGCGCCCGGACCCTGATTCATCCACTTGCAGCAACGGTTGACCGGAGAGCACGGGAGGCAACCCAGAAGAAAAGCCCCGGACCGTGCGGTTGGTCGCACAGTCCGGGGCTTGTTCCCCCTCGTCGAGCACGGCACTCTCGGAACACCGCACGACGAAAGATAATTCGCCGGACACCTAAGGCGCGGTGTCCACGTTTTAGTTGAGGACCTGGCCGAGGATCGGCAGGGCGGGGGCGGACGAGCTGTCGGTCACCTTCGAGTTCTCGCGGATCTCGTTGCACTGGAACGTACGGGCTTCGTCCAGAACCTCGATGGTGAGGACGTCGATGTCCTGGATGGTGGGGCAGATGTCGCGGATGATCTCGATGTTCTGCGAGTAGTGACCGTGCACCTCTTCGTCGGCCACGGCCGGCGAGACCGCCGCGCCGGTAGCAGCCAGCGTCAGCATCGAACCGGCGAGGACCTTCTTGGCGTTCATTCGTGTTGCCTTCCTTGTGCTTGATACCGCGACACCTCGTGGTGAGTGCCGACAGCCCACTAACCGACTGCACACTCCCGAAGTTCCGTATCTCTGCTCTGATTCATCCGCTTGCAGCAACGGGCGATCCGGCGAGCGCGGTTATCCGATCGGATGAGCATAGGCATTTCCGGTTGAACCGGCCACAGCAGCGAGGCCCCGGTACCGTGCGGCTGTTCGCACGGTACCGGGGCCTGTCTTCCCGCTGCGGGAGGAGGTGCGCAGGAAGTCGGTGAGCGGCACCCGAGAGCTAGTCGACGACACGCCCCAGAAGAGGCAGGGAGGGAGCAGAGGAGTCGTCGGTCACCTTGGAGTTCTCGCGGATCTCGTTGCACTGGAACGCACGGGAATCGTCCAGAACCTCGATGGTGAGGACGTCGATGTCCTGGATAGTGGGGCAGATGTCACGGATGATCTCGACACTCTGCGAGTAGTGACCGCGCACTTCCTCGTCGGCCATGGCCGGCGTGACGCCGACCCCGGTGACGGTCAAGGTCAGCATGGACCCCGCAACGACCTTCTTCACATCCATGGTGTTTACCTTCCTCGCGTATGGCGGCATCTTCCGATGAAGACTGCAGCACTCTCACTAACTGATTCCCCATGCGGACGTTTCCCTCGACGCCCGGCAATCACCCGAACACCGGAATTATGCGACTTATCGATCAAGGTGGCCCAACGAGCGGGCGGACCGCCCCCGCCGACGCTCTACTGCGCGCGGTCAGGAACGGCCCGCTCGAAAGAACTACAATGTGCACGGCCGAGCACGGCCGGTCACGCCAGATGTGCCACCCTTCCCACTTCCGGGAGTACTGTCTGGGCGCTTTTTCCGCCGACATCCGCCACCAGGCTCGCCGGCTTCTGCGCCGCCCCCTCGACCCTGTCGGTCAGGCCGACGGGGGAAACAGCCGAAATACTTTCCAGGGTGGAGGCGTCGGCGACGTCCACAGCTTGGGCGGCGCCTGCACCCCCCGACACCAGAGCAGCCACTGACATAAGACCTGCGGTAAGGGATCGTCGCATGAGGTTCCTCGAAGTACTATCTTCTCGGCCCGCACCAGGACGGACGGGCCTGGGCTCGGTGCCCATTTCCTGTCTCATCCGGCAACGAGAAAATCCAGGTTCGGTCACTCAGCCATTCGCCCTCGGCGAAACAGCGGTCTCAGCGACGCAGACGGGTGACCGGGACCAGGCAGTGGGTACTGGTCGACCGGAGCTCGTCCTCGGTGAGAAAGCCGCGCAGTTGCTCAGGGCTCAGAGATTGCCCGGGAGCGGCGTGCGGCCACGGGCCGGTCAAACAGATGAGATGTACCTTGCCGTTCTTGTGAGCGGCGTCCTGCCAATGCGGTGGCACAGGACACTGCACTCGGAGAAACGGCATGGTGAGCACAGCCTGTTCGGCCTCCACCAGCAAGGTAATGGCGGCTTTGCCTCCAGGAGGCAGTTCGACCGGCTGCCCGGTCACCGGCAGGCCGATCTTTTCCAGGTGGGCGCGCATCACCTTTTCGCCGGCCTCGGGTCCCTCGGCGCCGTCACCGAGCGAGTACACCGTGAGAAACGGCAGCCGCGGGGTGTTGGTGGAAGGAACGCTGGACCAGGGTACGACGGTGAGAGTCCCCAGAAGGGAGCCTTCTGGCTTCGCTGGTGCGGTGGTCGGAGAAGTCATGGTGCGGGACACTAGTGGCGGTTGGTGGTCCTGGCTGCGTTGTTCCACCCATTCGGCCCTCGGGCATGCTCCGCGTTCACCTTTCCGTGTCACACGCGACCGGTCGACCTGTCGGTCACGTCCCCGGGTGGTGAGGCCAGGCCGACCGGCATGACCGGGGACGCACAGTGGTCCGCTCCCTGGAAGCGGGGTGTCAGCGGGTGCCGCACACCCTCCGCTGGGGCTTTCCTCGGTTCGGTTCCGCGTATGTCACGCGTATCGGTAGATCCGGCTGTGGTCCTCCAGTTCGTCCGGTGTCACGTCCCACGGTGGCAACCTCTCGTACCGGGCGACGACTCTCCCGTACTGGGCGCTGTCCCGGCCGGGCGGCTCGGCGGGCAGGTAACGGGCGTTTGGGTGCCGACGCTGCCAGCGCGACCATTGCAGATCGAGGAAGGCGTGCACCAGCCAGAAGACCGGGTCGTTGACGGAGGCGCCTCCTGTCATGGCGCCGCCGACCCAGCGGTGCACCCGGTTGTGGTTGCGCCAGGAGGCACTGCCGCGTCCGGGCCCCCATCCCTCCAGCTTGTTGCGGAATCCTCTCTCCGCCGTCGAGTCCCAGGGTGAGGCGTCGTAGACGGGATCCTCCAGGGCGCTGTCCAGATCCTGCCGGGTCGGCAACCGGATCGGGTCACGGGGACGGCCGAGATCCCTGGTGAGGAAATCGGTATCGGTCACGTTCTCCATGAGGGTCCAGTTACCCTCCGCGTGGGCGAACGGGCCGGTTGTCACCCGCAGGTCGGAGCGTCGACCGCTGCCGCCGAGCAGGTCTGCGGTCCAGGGCGCGGAGGTGGTGGAGCGGTCCTTCGTCCAGTCCCAGTACGGCACGGACACCGACGGGTCCACCCGACGCAGCGCCCGCTCCAGTTCCAGCACGAACTGCCGGTGCCAGGGCAGGAAGGACGGCGCCATGTGGGCCGTACGCAGCCCCTCCTCGCCGTCCGGGATGTAGTACTCGATGTGAGTGCGAACGAACTCGTCGTACTCGCCCCGGCGTTTCAGTTCCAGCAGCGCCTTGACGAACCTTCGCCGCTCGGCGTGGGTGAGGGCGCTGACGTCCTTACGCGTGTACGCCATGGCGTCCACCTGGATGTGTGTGGCTGCCGTGGGCCGTGGTCGCACGCAAGTGCTGTCCGGCCCCCAGTTCGTCGATGGCCGCGCGGGCCGCCTCGAGCGGGGAAGGGTACGACCGGTAGTGGTCGACCGTGCTCAGCCAGGTGCCGTCGGCGCGGCGCATCAGGTGCAGCGGCCGACCGTCGACGGTGACGTGCCAGCCGCCGTCCGGGGCCGCCGCGCCCTGGACTCGGCGCCCGCGGTAGTGCCCGTCGAAGACGCCTCCTCGCGGCGAGGAAGCGACGGTCACTGAGGTGAGCGGCAGGGCGAGGGAGGGGGCGAGCAGCCCTCGCACCACGTCCCGCCGGGCGACGGACACGGATCCGCCCCGAGCCGGACCCGTCCCGTCCCGGTCCGTTTGTACCGGTGTGCCACCTGCGCTGACGACCATGTCCGACTCCTTGTCCGGTGCGGTTGTGTCCATAGCGGTAACCGTCCGGGAGCGGTCGGAGGTACAGAACTCACCCGAGTGCCGCAAAAGCACGAGTGGTAAGGCTGGGAGACAGGTCGACCAGAACGTTTCTCCAGGCCAGGCCCTTGCGGTAGGCCCAGGCGTTGTCGGACAGGACGCGTTCGATGCGGGTGATGCCCTGGGAGTGGAAGAACACGGCCGCGCGGGCGACGAAGCCCGGGCAGGTCGCGGCCTTCTCGTCCGAGTGGATTTCGCTGTAGGCGCGGCGGGAGTAGTCGTCGACGGCGGAGTGGACGTAGTCGAAGCCCATGCCGCTGCGGGTGGCCCGGCCGGCCTGACGGCTCAAGGTCTTGTGGCCGCCGCCGTCGGGGATCCGACCGAGCTTCTTCACGTCCACGTGCACGAGTTCGCCGGGGCGGTCGCGTTCGTAACGGTCAAGACCCGCGAGTGTCAACAACGCTCGTGATCAACACACCTAGAAGACCGACTGCGGGTCTGCCGGAGCAGATCCATTCCCCGCCGGAGAGAAGGTCCTCGGCCCCCGGCTTGACCATCCTGCGCACATGAGACGTGCGCCGGGAGGTCGTGCAAGGGCCGTCGCGCCTGCTCGATGCCGACGCGACAACCGGAAGGTGGCGTGTCGGCGTCAGGCAGGGTCCGCCACCGACGAAGCGGGCAGCTTGCCATCGGCAAGCGTGGCGGTGACGGCGTTGACGAGGCTCTGCACCACGGCGGAGACGGCCGAGCCGGTCTGCTCGACCATGCCGGAGATGCTGGCCTTGACCAGAGCATCGATCGCCACCTGGATCTCGGCCACCATGGTGGCGGTGACATCGGCGGCCGCCGGGTCGTCCGACACGGGAGTGACTCCCGCGGGCAAGGTGGTCGCGGGCACGGTGCCGTTCGGCGCCGTCACCTCCGGGACGGTGGTGTCCGGCGTGGTGCCGGCCGACTCGTTCACCAAGTCCTCGTCGTCGACGTCCTCGTCGATGTCGTCCTCGTCATCGACGTCGTCCTCATCGTCGGCGTCGGCGTCGGCGTCGGCGTCCGGATCGGTCGTGGCAGGGATGCCGGTCAACCCGGCCTTCGCAAGAGCTTCTTCGATGGCGGCGGTGAGCTGGTCCGCCTCCTGGGGTGCGAGTCTGCCGTCTTCCTTCTGGATCACGGTGCCGAGCAGTTCGGTGATCGGCAGGAGATAGCCGCCCATGGTGCTCAGGATGTCAACTTGGGCGGTCAGTTCGTCGGCGTCCGGGACGGGCGCGTGAGCTGCCGTGTGGGTGCGCTCCCGGGCCGCGTCGCCGTCGGCCGCCATCGCCGTCGGCCCGGTGATCCCGAGCAGGAGGGTGGCACAGAGTACGGAGGTGGCGGTTCGCCGTGCGGGCAGACGCATGAGGGTCCTTTCGGTGGTGCATGGGGTCTTGTGCCCACCGTGGGATCCGCACTCGCGCTCCGCAACCGAACCGTGCCGGACAGTGAGGAAGGCTTCCCTGTACCGACGGTGTCATCGCTGGTGAAACGGTCGTCAAGCGCTACCGGCCCACTCGTCGCCCACACCCCCGTTCAGAGCAGCGCCGTACCGCGCCCGACCGTCCCACTCCGCGAGGACGGCCGCCTCGTGCGAGGAATGAGCCAGCATCAGCCGTTTCCACACTCGTTGCCGAACGCCGGGTTCAGCAGGCCGATGACGTTGATGGTGTTGCCGCAGACGTTGGCCGGAACGTGGACCGGGGCCTGCAGCGTGTTGCCCGACAGCCCGCCACCGGAGTCGGCGGCGACCGCCCGGGTGCCGGCGTCGCGGGCGGTGGCGATGCCGGTGGCACCCGTCACCGTGACGGCGACGACGGAGGTCATGACCAGGCTCTTCGCGGCACGCGGCATGGGGAGGTGCTCCTCAGGGTTGACACGAACATCCGGACGGGTGCCCGTGCACTGTGAACGCGAGCCGCGTGCGCGGGTTCTGCGCCGACGGAGCGAACCCCAAAATCACTTGTTTTGACCCATCCGACACACTAATCCCTTTCCCGACATTAGTCACTTTTGCGGTTAGGGTTCCGGTCAGTCAACACACATTTCGTGCCACCGCAGTGCGGCGCGTTCCCGCCCGTTCTGAGCACTATCCGTGAGCGAGGAAGCCGCGCATGCGCTCGTCAACCACAGACCCTCAGCTTCGGGTCCTCCATGTCACCCAGCCGGGGGACGGTGGAGTCGCCCAGGTGGTGTCCGACCTGACGCGGGCACAGCTCGCCGCCGGGCTGCACGTCGCGGTCGCCTGCCCGGACAGCGCACTGGCCACCGCGCTCCGTTCGCTGGGTGCCGACGTACGGCTGTGGCGAGCCACGCGCTCGCCCGGGCCGTCGCTCGGCGCGGAGGTGCGGCGGCTCGGACGCGTCGTGGCTGATGTACGGCCTGATCTGGTGCACATGCACAGCGCCAAGGCCGGGCTCGCCGGGCGGCTGGCCGTCCGAGGGCGTGTTCCCACCGTGTTCCAGCCGCACGCCTGGTCGTTCGAAGCCGTCGGGGGCACGACCGCGGCCCTCGCGCGGGCCTGGGAACGGCGGGGAGCGCGGTGGGCGGCGCGGGTGGTGTGCGTGAGTGAAGCCGAGCGCCGCACCGGGGTGCGGGCCGGTATCCGCGGCCGGTGGGCGGTGATTCCGAACGGCGTCGACCCGGACCGGTTCCGTCCCGCCGCGCGTCCTGCGACCGCGGCAGGTACACGGTCACCGCTCGTGGTCTGCGTCGGGCGGCTGTGCCGGCAGAAGGGGCAGGACGTTCTGCTGGCGGCCTGGGGGCGGGTCCTCGAGCGGGTGCCGGGGGCTCGGCTGGTCCTGGTCGGTGACGGGCCGGACCGGGAGCGACTGCGGGCACTCGCGCCTCAATCCGTACGGTTGACGGGGTTGGTCGCGGACCCCGTCCCCTGGTATCGGGCCGCCGATCTGGTCGTCCTGCCGTCGCGCTGGGAAGGCATGGCGCTCGCGCCACTGGAGGCGATGGCCTGCGGCCGCCCGGTGGTGGTGACGGATGTGGACGGCGCTCGTGAGGCCCTGCCACCGGCACTCGTGCCGCGCTGCCTGGTGCCGGCGGGGGATCCGGGGGCGCTGGCCGAAGCCGTCGCCGGCCTGCTACTCGACCCGCCGCTGCGGGCGTCGCTGGCGCGCCAGGCGCTGGCGTACGTCCGGACCGTGCGAGACGTACGGCTGACGGCCGAGGCCGTCTCGGCGTTGTACCGCCATCTCCTTGGCGGCGGACCGGACGCCACGGGGCGGTCCGCCGCGTTCACCGAGTACAGGGAGTCCATCCACTCATGACTGCGGAAAGCACCGTACCCAACCCCGCCAGGCAGCCCCACTCCCTCGGGCGCCCCCCGGTCTCGGTCCTGCCGCCGCGCGCCGCGGCAGGACCGCCGTTCCCCACCGGGCCCGCGGCCGTGCGGTCCGACTCCGCGCTGCCGCTGCTCGTGGCGGACGGTGCCGCCGCCCTGCCGGCCGCTCTGGCGCTGCCCGCCGTGCCGCACCGGCCGCTCTTCGCTGCCCTGCTGATGGCCGTCTCGCTGCTGCTGGCCCCGCGCCATGTGCGGTGGATGCCGACCGTGCTGGAAGAGCTGCCCGCCGTGTGCAGCCGGATCGCCGTGGCCTGGCTGGCGCTGGCGGCACTGGCGGCGGCCTGTGACCCACGGTACGTGCTGCCGGCGTCGACCCTGCTCGCGGGCTTCGCGCTGCAGGCGGCGGTGGGCTGCGCAGGCCGCGGCACCGTGCACTGGCGGCGCCGTGCGGCGCTGGTGAGCCGCCCGCACTCCGCCCTCGTTGTCGGGCCGTCCTCGACCGCGCGGCGCGTGGCCGCCGCCGTGCTGCGCCACCCTCGTTGTGGGCTGCGGCCGGTGGGGATCGTGGCCGACGACACGGACGGTACGGAGCCACTGCCGGTACTGACCACGGACGTGGAGGTACGGCGGGCCGTCGTTCAGAACGGCGTCCGGGACGTGCTGGCCGTGCACCCTTCCGTACGCGAGCGGCACGCGCCGTTGCTGCGGGCTTTGGCCGAGTCGGGCTGCGCGGTCTGGGAGATGGACGTCGACTCCCCTTCGTGGCCGGGAAGGCATCCGGATCGGGATCGGTTCGCCGGGTTCTACGGCCGGCGGCTGGCGCCGGGCGCGAGCCGGCCCGGCGCGGGCAAGCGAGTGCTGGACGTGGTGGTGTCGGGAATGTTGCTACTGCTGTTCAGTCCACTGCTGCTGGCCTGCGGGGTGGCGCTACGGGTCAGCGACGGGCCGGGAATCGTCTTCCGCCAGGAGCGCATCGGGGAGGGCGGGAGGCCGTTCACGATGCTGAAGTTCCGCACCCACCGCCCGGCCGATGCCCACGAGTCGGCGACCCGGTGGAGCGTGGCGGACGAGCGTCGGATGACCTGGCTCTGCCGCTTGCTGCGCCGCACCTCGCTGGACGAGCTGCCCCAGCTGTGGAATGTCTTCCGAGGGGACATGAGCCTGGTGGGGCCGCGCCCCGAACGACCCTACTTCGTGGCGAAGTTCACCCAGGTCCATCCCGGTTACGCCGCCCGTCACCGGGTGCCGGCCGGGGTCACCGGGCTGGCGCAGATCCATGGGCTGCGCGGGGACACCTCCATCGAGGACCGGGCCCGCTTCGACAACGTCTACATCGACACCTGGTCGCTGTGGCAGGACGTGTGCATCCTGCTGCGGACCGCCGCTACGCTCGTACGTCCCACGGGGAGCTGACCGTGGTGAGCCACGCTCTGCGCCTGTCCCCGCCGTGCGTCCGGACGTTGCCCCCCGTGCTGCCGGTGGTCGGTGTGGTCGCCCTGCTCGCCGTGCCGCGTCCCCCGGGCGGCGACGGCGGCGTGCACCCGGCGGACGCGGTGTCGGGGGTCCTGGTGCTGTGGTGCGCGGTGCGTCTGGTGCGGGAGCGGCGGCGCCCGCTCTCCCGGCGGGCGGCGCTGCTGCTGGGGCTGCCGGTGCTGGGGCTGGCGGTCGCCGCCATGGGGGCATCGTCGGCGGGAGTAGGGCTCACCGGCTTCGCCCGCTACCTCCAGGTCTTCGTCCTCCTCCCGGCCGCCGTACTGCTGCTGGTGCGCGACCGGCGGGACGTACGGCTGCTGGCCTGGTCGCTGATCGGACTGGCGCTGTGGCAGGGAGCGGTCGGTGTTCACCAGTACGCCACCGGGACGGGGGCGTCCTACCGGGGTGAACCGGTGCGGGCGGTGGGCACGTTCGGCCCGCAGGACGTGATGGGAATGGCGACCGTCGTCTCCCTGGGACTGGTGTGCGCCACCGGACTCGCCCTGGGGTCGGTGTCCCCCCGGCAGCGGGCCGTCTCGGCCGGGTGCGCGGTGGCTCTGGTGGTGCCGCTGGCACTGTCCTTCAGCCGGGGGGCGTGGATCGCCACGGCGGTCGCGTGCGTGGCTCTGCTGTCGCTCGCCGGGGTGCGGCGGGCGCTGGCAGTGGGGTCGGCCGTGGTCACAGTGGGCGTGGTCCTGATGGGCGGGCTGGGGCTGGGCACGACGATGCTCCAGGAACGTGTCGACAGCATCACACGGGTCGCCGACACCCCCGATCAGTCCGTGACCGACCGCTACACGATGTGGGCGGCGGCGGCCGGCATGTGGCGCGAGAAGCCGCTGACCGGCGTTGGTCTGAAGGGTTTTCCTGGACATCGGGACGCACACGCGTCGCTGGCGCTGTCCTCGGGCAGCGACACGGAGGGAGCGGGCGCGGCGTTCCGCCGACAGCCGCTGCTGTCGCCGCACAACATGTACCTGCTCGTCCTCGCTGAACAAGGGCTGCTCGGGCTGCTCGCCCTCGTGGGGAGCTGGCTGGCGCTGCTGGTGTGCGGGATGCGGCGGCTGCGGCCGCTCCCGGCCCGCCCCGAGAGCGGACTGATCGCGTGCGGGTTGCTGGTGTGGCAGCTGACTGACTTCGCGTACGCCGACATCGGCGGGCCCTCGACCGTGCTGACGGCGGTGTGCTTCGGGCTCGCCGCCCGCTGGGCGGTCGGCACCGGTGACGAGGAGGTCGCGACCCGGTGACGGCCGCACCTTCCCCGGCCGGCCCGGCGGCGGCCCCCGCGGTGGGGGACGGCGGGCCCAGGGCTGTCGGACACGCCGGGCCGGCGGTTGGACGGGGCGGGCGGGACACCGAGGCCGTTGCCGAGCCTGGCGGGCCTGCCGGGCCGGTGGCCGAAACCGTCGCCAAGCCCGGCAGACCCACCGAACCGGTGGACGAAACCGTCGGTGAATCCGGCGGACATGCCGGAGTGTCGCGAGGGCTGGCCCGGGCAGCGCTGATCACCGCCGCGTTGTCCGTGGCCGCGTCGGTGCTGGGGCTGGTGCGGGATCAGGCGCTGGCCGGGCTGTTCGGGGCGGGCAGCAGGACGGACGCGTTCCTGGTGGCGTGGACGGTGCCGGAGTTCGCGGCGACACTGCTCATCGAGGACGGACTGGCGTTCGCGTTGGTTCCGATGTTCAGCCTGGCCCTGGCCCGCCGCGCGCGGGGCACCGCAGGCGACCCGGTCCGCGCCCTGGTCGCCGCCACCCTGCCCAGGCTGGCGCTCGGATTCGCCGCGGTCGCCGCGCTGACCGCGCTGACCGCCCCGTACTTGGTCCGGGTGCTGGCGCCCGGGCTGGCCGACCGGGCGCTCGCCGTGGACTGCACGCGGCTCACGGCCACCTGTGTCCTGAGCTTCGGGCTCGCCGGGTACGCCAGCGCGGCCCTGCGCGCCCATGGCCGCTACCTGGCGCCGGCGGCGATCTACGTGGCTTACAACACCGGCATCATCACCACGGTGTTCCTGCTCGGTGACGACTGGGGAGTGCGCTCGGCGGCAGCCGGGGTCGCGGTGGGCGGTGCTCTGATGGTGGCGGCCCAGCTTCCCTCACTGCTGGGGCAGATGCGGCGGGGACGGGCGCATCGGGCGAGGACAGTGGCCGACGAGGTGCGTCCGCTGGCTCTCGCCCTGCTCACCACCGTCCTGCTGTTCGCGCTGTGCCGGCAGGCACAGGTCCTCATCGAACGGTTCCTCGCCTCCGCCCTGCCCGCCGGCGCCATCTCACACCTGAACTACGCACAGAAGATCGCCCAGATCCCGATGACGCTGTCGCTGATGCTGTGCACAGTTACCTTCCCGGTGGTGGCACGGGCTCTGGCCGACGGCGACATCGAGCGGGCCCGCTCCCGGGTGGAGCGGGACCTGGCTCTCGCCGCGTTCCTGGTGCTGCTGGGCGCGGCCACGGTCGTCGCCTGCGCGCCGCAGCTCGTAGGGCTCCTCTTCCAGCGCGGCGCGTTCACGGCGGCGGACACGGCGGCCACCGCGGGGGTGATGCGCGTCTACGCCCTGGGACTGCTCGCCCAGACCGTCGTGGGCGCGCTGGCCCGCATGTATTTCTCGGCGGGCCGCGCCAGTTGGTACCCCCTGGCCGCGATGGCCGCCGGTGTCACCGCGACCGCCGTCATCGGCGCCTGTGCCGTGGGCCCCTGGGGCGTGCGGGGCATCGCCGCCGCCAATGCCGCCGGCATCACCCTCACGGCGGCGCTACTGCTCGCCGGAACGGGCCCGCGCAGTGTCCCGGTGCGCACCGGCCGCGTCCTGGCCGGGCTCGGCCGGGCCCTGGCCGCGGCGGCGGTGGCGGCAGTGGCGGGCGCGGTGGTCGCCGGTCGGTGCGCCGCCCCCGCCACCGGCCTGGCCGCCGGTGCCGCGACGGTCGCCGTCGTCTTCGTCCTTGGCGTCCCGTGGGCCGACGCGGCCCCGGGTCTCCTCCGCTCCGTCTCACGAAGGATCCCTCATGGCCGCTTCCGCAGCTACCGCAGATTCCTCCGGCTTCGCCCGCCCCGTTGACGTCCGGGCGGGCGCCCGCCCCCACGCCGGTGCCCGCCCGCCCCGCGTCCCGTGGATCGCGATGTACCACTCCGTCGGGGACCGCTTCGACGACCCTTACCGCGTCACGGTCACACCCGGCCGACTGGACACGCAGCTCGGCTGGCTCCGGCGACGCGGGCTGCGCGGAGTGTCCGTGGCCGAGCTGCTGGCCGCGCGGGCGCGTGGCGAGGGCCGGCGCCTGGTCGGGGTGACCTTCGACGACGGATACGCCGACTTCGTCACGCACGCCCTGCCGCTGCTGCGCAAGTGGAACTGCGGGGCGACCCTGTTCGTGTTGCCGGGCCGGCTCGGGGCCGACAACGCCTGGGACCGGCTGGGTCCGCGCAAGCCGCTGCTCACCGCGGACGGTATCCGGCACGCCGCCGCGGAAGGCGTGGAGATCGGCTCCCACGGGCTGACCCACGTCGACCTGACCGAAGCCGACGATGCCGCACTGCGGGCGGAGGTCTCCGGGAGCAGAGCCCGCCTCACGGAGCTGACGGGCGCTCCCGTGGCCGGGTTCTGCTACCCGTACGGCACGGTCGACCGGCGCGTCGCCGACGCAGTGCGGCAGGCCGGATACGGCTACGGCTGCGCCATCAACCCCGGTGCGCTGACCGGTCCGTACGCCCTGCCCCGGGTCCATGTCGGGGAGAGCGACACGGCGGCACGGCTGCTAATGAAAACAGGACTGCACCGCTGGCGCCGGCGGGCGTCCCAGGGGGTGTGAGATGCGGGTTCTGCACGTCATCACCGGCCTCGGTGTCGGCGGCGCCGAGCTGCAACTGCGGTTGCTGCTGCGGCATCTGCCCGTCGACTGCGACGTCGTCACACTCACCGGGCCGGGGACTGTAGCCACCGGGCTGGTGGCCGACGGGGTGCGGGTGGTCCACCTCGGCATGACCGGCAACCGCGACCTGTCCGCCCTGCCCCGCCTGGTCCGCCTGATCCGCGACGGCGGCTACGACCTGGTCCACACCCACCTGTACCGGGCCTGCGTCTACGGCCGGCTCGCCGCACGGCTCGCCGGCGTGCGCGCGGTCGTCGCCACCGAGCACTCCCTCGGCGACACCCAGATGGAGGGGCGCCCCCTGACCGCGGGCGTACGCGCCTTGTACCTGGCCGGGGAGCGCCTGGGCAGCACCACCGTCGCCGTCTCCCCCACCGTCGCCGGTCGCCTGCGGCGCTGGGGTGTACCCGCGCCGCGCATCGAGGTCGTCCCCAACGGCGTCGACCTGGATCGCTTCGCTTTCGACCCGGTACGACGGCTGCGCACCCGGCACCGACTGGGCGTGCCCGACGACGCTTACGTCGTGGGCGGCATCGGCCGACTCGTGCCCGGCAAGCGGTTCGACGTCCTGGTCCGCGCGCTGTCCCGCCTTCCCCGGGACTGCTGGTTGCTGCTGGTCGGCGGCGGCCCCGAGGAGCGTCTCCTGCGCCGCACCTCGCGCGAGGCCGGGGTCGCCGATCGGGTACTGCTCACCGGCGAACGCCCCTCCCTGCACGACGGCTCTCCGGGCCCCGATCTGCCGTCGTTGGCGTCCGCGATGGACGTGCTGGCCTCACCGTCCCCGGAGGAGGCGTTCGGACTGGCGGTCGTGGAGGGGCTCGCGGCCGGGCTGCCGGTGCTCTACGCCTCCTGCCCGGCGATCGAGGACCTCCCCCGGCAGGCCGCGCCGGCCGCCCGGTACGTGAGCGGCGGCGAGGAGGAGTTCGTGCGCGTCCTGGCCGAACTCCGGGCGGCGGGCCCCGCACCTCGGCATCCGCCGGAGGCCGCCCGGCACTACTGCATCACCCACAGCGCCGCGCAGCTCATGCACGTGTACACCACCGCCGTCGGTCACTCGTTGCCCCCGGCATCCGCACTCCAGGGAGTCAGTTCCGTATGACGGAGAAGACGAAGACAGAGAACAGGCCCGGCGGCCGGACAGGCGACCGGGCCGACGGGCAGGCGCCCGGCCACCGCCGCCCGGCCGCCTCCCTGAGCCGCGCGACAACCCGCGTCAGGTCCTGGGCCGGGTCGCTGCCGTCCTGGTCCCTGCTGGTCGCGGGTGTCCTGGCGGGCGCCCTGGCCGGCGGTGCCTACGGCCTGGCCCGGACGCCGCAGTACACGGCCACCAACTACGTCGTCGCCGTACCGGCCGAGGGCAGCGACCCGGCGTCCGCGCTGGGCTTCGCGCAGGCCTACGGCCGGGTCGCCACACAGCTCGCGGTGCTCGGCGACGCGCAGGTGTGGGCGGGAGTGCCGGCCGCCACGCTGAAGGAAAGCGTGCGGACGGCGACCTCACCGGACGCGCCGATGGTCGCGATCACTGCCACCTCGACCCGCCCGGACCTCGCCGCCGACATGGCCAACGCCGTCGCCCGCGCGCTGACCCGGCACGCAAGCACCGCGGCGGACGCCACCCGCGTCGGCCTGCGGCAGTTCGCCCGCGCCACCGAGCCCGCCGAGCCGTCGTCCGCGTCCGTCGCGCTGACCGGCCTCATCGGCGCGAGCGCGGGCGGGCTGCTCGGCGCGCTCGGCCTGCTGGTCCGGCCGCGCCGGGCCTCGGACCACCCCGGCCGCCCGGCCGCCGTGCCCGGTCCCGCCCCCGCCCCCGTGCCCGCCGCCGACTTCCGAGGGCACCTGTGAGGTACCGGGCCGAACTGGTCACCGAAGAGGAGGTGTTCGGCGGGCTGGGTACCGAGTGGGGGTGGCTGCACCGGCGGTGCGGGGCGGCGACCCCGTTCCAGAGCCACGCCTGGCTGCACTCGTGGTGGCTGTCGTACGGCAGGCCCGGCCGGCTGCGGCTGCTCGTGCTCCGCGACGGGCCGACACTGGTCGCCGCAGCCCCGCTGATGCGCGTACGGCGACCGGTGCCGGCCCTGGTGCCGCTCGGCGGAACGATCTCCGACTACGGCGACGTACTGGTGGACGACGAGCATGGCGAGGCGGTGGTGGCCGCGCTCACCGACGCGCTGTCGGCCGCCGCCCGCACCGCCCTGGTCGACCTCCGTGAGGTACGGCCCGGCGCCGCCGCCGAGCGCGTGTACGCCCGCTGGCCCGGCCCTCGGCATCGAGTGGACGATTCCCCGTGCCTGGAGCTGCCCGCCGTCCCCATGGCCGACCTGATCACCCGTCTGCCCTCGGCCAAGTCCCAGCAGCGGGCCCGCGCCAAGCTGCGCAGGCTGCACGCGCTCGGCATCAAGAGCCACGCCGTCCTGCCCGGCGAGGCTCGGGCGGCGGTGGGACGGCTGCTGGATCTGCACCGGTTGCAGTGGCAGGGACGGCCGGTGACCGGTGAGCATCTGAGTGCCCGGTTCCGTGAGCATCTGGTGCGGTCGGCGGAGTCGATGGTGGCCTCCGGGGACGCGGTCGTCACCGAGTTCCGGCTGGACGACGAGGTGGTGGCCGTTGACCTGACGCTGCTGTCGCCGCGGCTGGCGGGCGGCTACCTGTACGGCGCTCATCCCCGGCTGCGCGACCGCAAGGCGGACGTGGCGGCGATGCTGCTCGAATCCTGCGCCGGGCACAGCCTGGCGCAGGAGCGCGGCACGCTGAGTCTGCTGCGCGGTGACGAGCCGTACAAGCACCACTGGCGGCCCCGCAAGGTGGTCAACCAGCGGCTGCTGCTGGCCCGACGGCGTACCGCCCCGCTGCTGACGGTGGCCGCCGGCGACGTCGCCGCGCGCCGTCGGGCCAAGGAGCTGCTGCTCCGCCGGAAGGAGCGCGACGGTGGCAGGGGGTCCTGACCGGGGCGGCCGGGGTCGTACGCCGCTAGCTGTTTCCCGGCAGCCGGTCCAGGCGCTCGCACAGCCGGCTGCCGAGCCACTGCTCGACCCAGCGGTCGAACCAGTCACCGAGGTGCAGCGGCGAGCAGCCGACCGGCGACTCGGGCGCGGTGGGCACCGGCGTCGGCGCCGGCGCCGACGGGGTGCCGGGTTCGTCGCTACGGCCGAACAGCGCGGACCGGTAGACCCGGGCCGAGCGGGGGTTGGACCCGCACTGCCACACACCGTGGGGGCAGTAGTCGGTCAGCGTGTTGTACAGCGGCCGGTGCTCGTCCATCCAGGCGAGCATGCGCCGCATGTACTCGGCGTTGTCGCCGTTGCGGAACAGCCCCCACTCGGGATAGGAGACGGGTTTGCCGTGCGCCCGGGCGAAGTCGACGTGCGCCTGGAGGCCGTAGGGTTCGGTCACCTGCTCGTCGAAGGTCATGCCGCGCGGCTGGTCGTAGGAGTCCATGCCGATGATGTCGACCGTGTCGTCTCCCGGGTAGCACTCCGTCCAGGGAACGGCGTCCCGGCCGCGGCTCGGCGTGAAGTCGAAGCGGAACCTCTGGCCCGGAACGGCGCGCATGGTGGTGACGATCCGGTTCCAGTACGCCTTCCAGGCCCGCGGGTCCGGACCGCAGCGGTGGGTGTACGTGATGCCGTTCATCTCCCAGCCCAGCACCAGGACCGTGTCCGGCACCTCCAGCTCGACCAGCCGCTCGGCCAGGGCCCTGAAGTGGTGGTCGAACCGACCGGCCGCGCCCGCGCGCAGCAGTTCGCGCACCTCGTGGTCGGCGACGCCCTCCTCGTTGCGCTCCAGCATGGGCACGTTGAGGACGAACAGCCGGTCGGTCTCGCGGTTCCGCCAGTCGGCCCACGCGTCGAGGAAGCCGGGGGCGCCCACGATGTTGCTCCACCGGTCGCCGGGCAGATAGGTGTGGCCGACACGCAGCTCGGCGCCGCCCAGCCAGCGGCTCAGCTCGGCCATCCGGGACACGCCGCGGGGGCCGTAGTGCAGGTAGGCGCCGAAGGCGGGCTCACCGCCCGGTGGCTCCCGCGGTGCGTCGGGAGCGTGAGGAGCCGCGAAGAGGGGCGGCGCGGTCGATACCGACGGTACCGGGTCGGTCGGGCCGGCGGCCCGCACCGGGGCCGCGACCAGCACGGAGGACATGGCGATCACCGCCGCCACGAACGCCGGCCACCGCGCACTTGCCCTTTTCCGCGGCTGGTGTGGGAACATTCCGGCCCTCTCCTGACTCACTTGCGGCCCTTCTTCTTCTCCCGCTGTTTTTTCTCCAGACTGTTGACAGTCAGTCACGCCCTAAGCCATCGCGCCACCGGCGCTACGGCTTCCGAGTACTCCCTCACCGAAGGAAGAAAGTCAGTGTCGACCTTCGACACCCGCGTTCCCGCAGTCGTTCTGCGCATCGACCCCAACCCCTTCCACCACGGCACCCTGGGTGCCGTTCGGTCCCTCGGCCGGGCGGGCGTGGAGGTGCATCTGGTCGCCGACTGCGCGCACAGCCCGGTCGGTGCCTCCCGTTACCTCCACCGGCTGCACACCCCGCCACCGCCCGGCGCGTCGCCGGCGGACATCGCGAAGGTGCTGCATCGCGTCGCGGCCGGGATCGCGCGGCCCGCGGTCCTGGTGCCGATGGACGACGCGAGCGCGATCGCGGTGAGCCGCACGCGCACGGAGCTGGCCTCCCGCTATCTGCTGCCGGACCTCCCCGGCACGCTGCCCGAGCGCGTGGCCGACAAGGCCGAGCTGGCCGCCGTGTGCGCTGCCCTCGACGTTCCGCATCCGATGACGGTGTTTCCGGACAGCGCGGCCGAGGCCGTCCGCGCCGTGGAAATGCTGGGATCACCGGTGGTCGGAAAGTGGAGCCGGCCCTGGCTGCTGCCCGCCGGCAGCGGGCTGCGCAGCACACGGCTCGTACGCTCCGCGCAGCAGGCGCGTGAGCTGTACGCGCGAGTCGAGGAGGCGGGCAGCCGACTGCTGTTGCAGGCGTTCCTACCGCCGGGCCCCGGCCGCGACTGGTTCGTCCACGGGTACGCCGACCGCGGTGGCGCCCTACGTGCGGGCGGCACCGGCCGAAAGACGCACGCCCGGCCGCGCGGCGCCGGTCTGACCGCGGTCGGCCGCTGGGCACCCGACCCGGGGGTGCGGGCGCTCGCCGAGCGGCTCGTCGGCGAGCTGGGCTACCGCGGTGTCCTCGACCTCGACTTCCGCCGCTGCGGCAGCACGGGGCGCTATCACCTGCTCGACTTCAACCCACGCCCCGGCGCCCAGTTCCGGCTGTTCACCGACACCGCCGGCCTGGACGTCGTACGGGCTCTGCACCTGGACCTGACGCACCGTCCACTGCCGGCGGGGGCGGCCGTGCCGGGGCGGGTGTTCGTGGTGGAGAACTACGCGCCGCTGACCGCGCTGCGCCCGGCGCCCGGCGGGCGGGAGGCGGCCTGGCACGCCTCGGACGACCGGGGACCCGGTCGGGCGCTGTGGGGACTGTGGGGCCGCCGTGTGGCCGGACGGCTGGTTCAGCGGCTGCGCCGGCAGGGCGCGGCGCGAAACGGCACGGCGGGCACCCGCCCGGTGCGGCAGGCAGCGGTCACCCGGCTGCCGCACCAAGCCTGCCCGATGGATGCGGTCGGCGTCGGCGAGGGCGAACGGGCGGGCAGCCGCTGAGCGGGGCGCCGGACACGGCTCCGCCCCCGGCCGGGCCTGTCGGCGCCGTGCGGGGGCGGAGCTGGGAAGCGGCCGCGGTGACGCTATCGGCCGGAGGCGACGCGGTTGCGGCGGTACAGGAGGGCGCCGCCGGCGATCAGCCCGGCGCTCGCGGTAGCGGCGCCGAGCAGTCCTCCGCTGCCGGTTTCCGGCAGGGACGCGGCCTCATGGCCGGCATCCGCGGGCGACACACTCTCTTCACCCGCGGGCTGCGGGGCGTCCTCCCCGCCCGACGGCGGGGTCTCCTGCTCATCGGCCGGCGCAGGCTCCTCCTCGTTCGCCGGCGGCGGGGTGTCCTCGGTCGGCGGTGGTGTCGTGGTGGTTGCCTCGTCGTCGCCGTACCCACCCTGTGCGCAGCCGTTGCCAGCCACCGGGTTGAGCGCTCCCACGACATTGACGGTGTTGCCGCAGGCGTTCACCGGCGCGCTGACCGGCACCTCGACGACGTTGCCGGAACCAATACCGGACGAGCCATCGGTCAGGCTCTCCGCGGCCGAGTCGGAGCCGTCGTCCGCGCCGTATCCGGAGTCGTCGTCCGCGCCGTATCCGGAGTCGTCGTCCTCGCCGTATCCGGAGTCGTCGTCCTCGCCGTATCCGGAGTCGTCGTCCTCGCCGTATCCGGAGTCGTCGTCCTCGCGCTCGTCGGCGTCGGGTCCGCACTTGTTGCCGAAGGACGGGTTGAGCGCCGCTGCCGCGTCGACGGTGTTGCCGCACGCGTTCACCGGTGCGTTGACCGGCACCTGCACGACGTTGCCGGAGAAGGCTCCCGAGGACTTCTTGGCGACCCCGTCCGCCTGTGCGTCGGCCAGGGCGGGGCTGCCGCACAAGGACAGGACGCTCGTCGCGGCGGCTGCCGCGACCATTCCCCTGCTCAAGGTCTGTCGCAATTCCGTGATCTTCCTACTGGTAGATGTGGAAAGCCGGCCTCGGCGCCAACCGGGTTGGCCAAGGCCGGCGATGACGTGGCCGGGCGACTGGTGCCTGGCCGTGTCAGTCGCTCTCGCACTTGTTGCCGAGCGCCGGGTTCAGCAGGGCGACGATGTCCACGGTGTTGCCGCAGACGTTCACCGGTACGCTGACCGGCGCCTGGACGACGTTGCCGGAGAAGTCGCCTTCGGAATCCATGGCCACGGCAGAGGTTTCCGCGTCGGCGAAGGCCGGGGTGCCGATGCCCAGGGCCATGACCGCGCCCGTCAGGAGAGCAGCGCTCTTCTTCATGTGATGTCCCTTCTCCGCGGTCATGCGGGGTGCCGGCGGAAGCCGGGCGAGCACCGTCCGACGGCTCGCACCATGACCGCAGCCTGCAAACGAGGAAATGACCGCCGGGGAAACTGAGAAATGGATGACCATGAGGAATTCACTCGGATGCCCCATGGCGCAGCACGGCCGGACTCCTCGCGCGCCGGAAACGGAGCGCATTGCCACGTGTGTCCTGTGCCGCTGAGGGGTGACGCTGCGGGAAGGAACCTCGTCCTGTGTCAGCGCCCCGCCGCGTACAGCGCCTCGATCTCGTCGGCGTACGCCGCCACCGCCGCGTGCCGCTTCACCTTCAGGGACGGGGTCAGCAGCCCGTTCTCCTCGGTGAACTCGCCCTCGATGATCCGGAAGGCCCGGATCGACTCGGCGCGGGACACGGCCGCGTTGGCGTGGTCGACGGCCCGCTGCACGTCGGCGCGCATCCGCTCGTCCCGTACGACCTCGGACATCGGGGTGTCGGCGGGCAGCCCCCGGACCGACAGCCAGTGGGCGACGGCGTCGGGTTCGAGGGTGACCAGGGCGGCGACGAAGGGGCGGTTGTCGCCGACGACGAGGCACTGGGCGACGGGCGGGCGGCTGCGCAGGCGGTCCTCCAGGACGGCCGGGGAGACGTTCTTGCCGCCGGAGGTGACCAGGAGGTCCTTCTTGCGGCCGGTGATGGTGAGGTAGCCGTCGGCGTCGAGGGAGCCGAGGTCGCCGGTGGCGAACCAGCCGTCGGTGAGGGCGGCGTCGGTGGCCGCCGGGTTGTTCCGGTAGGCGCCGAAGACGATGCCGCCCTTGACGAGCACCTCGCCGTCGTCGGCGATGCGCACGGCGGTGCCGGGGACCGGCGGGCCGACGGTGCCGGGGCGGGGTCCGAGCGGCGGGACGATGGTGGCGGCGGCGGTGGTCTCGGTCAGGCCGTAGCCCTCGTAGACCATGATTCCGGCGGCGTAGAAGAACAGGTTGAGGTCGCGTTCGAGCGGGGAGCCGCCGCTGATGGCGTAGCGCATCCGGCCGCCCAGCTCGCCCCGGACCCGGCGGTAGACCAGCAGGTCGTACAGGGCCCAGCCGGCCCACAGGGCGGGCCCGGGGCCCCTGCCGCGGCCGAGGAAGCGCTCCAGGTGCGCCGCGCCGAAGCGGACGGCGAGGCGGTGGGCGCGCTCGAAGGAGGCGCCGCGGCCGAGCTTCTCGGCTGTCGCGCGGCCCGTGTCGTGGATCTTCTCGAAGAGGTACGGGACGCCGACCAGGAAGGTCGGGCGGAAGGTCTTCAGAGCCGGCCGGAGTTCGTCGGGCCTGATGCTCGGGAAGTGGCCGATCTCGATGCGGGCGAGCAGGCAGGCGATCTGGATCGTGCGGCCGAGGACGTGGGCGAGGGGCAGGAAGAGGAGGGTCGAGGCGGTCTGGCCGGTGACCTCCTTGAAGATCGGGTGCAGCAGTTCGACCGTGTTGGCGGCCTCGGCGTGCAGGTTGGCGTGGGTGAGGACGCAGCCCTTGGGACGGCCGGTGGTGCCGGAGGTGTAGCAGACGGTCGCCACCGTGTCCGGCGTCAGGGCGGTGCGGCGCTTGGTGACCTCCTCGTCACTCACGCCCCGGCCGAGGTCGGTCAGGTCGGCGAGGGCTCCGGCGTCGAGTTCCCAGGTCCGCGGGTGTTCGGGGTGAGCGGCCGTGCTGGCCACGACGGTGGCGGTGTGGGCGGCGGTCTCGGTGACGACGTGGCGGGCACCGGAGTCGCGGACGATCCACTCGACCTGGTCGGCGGAGGAGGTGGCGTAGACGGGGACGGTCTGGCCGCCCGCCGCCCACACCGCGAAGTCCAGGACCGTCCACTCGTAGCGGGTGCGGGACATGACGGCGACCCGGCCGCCGGGTTCCAGGCCGGCCGCGATCAGGCCCTTGGCGACGGCGGTCACCTCGGCCGCGAACCGTGCCGCGGTGACGGGCTGCCAGACGCCGTCCACCTCACGGCGCAGGGCCACCGCTTCGGGTGCCTCGGCCGCGTTGGTGAACGGGATGTCGGCGGTGCTGCCGGTGGTGGGGCGGGAGGCGAGGGGCGCGGTGCGGGCCTCGCGGACGGTGCCGTGTTCGTCCGTGACGGTCTCGGTCCTCGTGCGGGACGTCAGGTCACCGCGCCCTCTCGCCCGTTTCAGGTCCTTGCGTACGCCCATGACGGCTCCCGGTCGCGGATCGGACTGACGTTCTGTCGTGCGCTCACGCTTACTTACTTGAGAGTAAACTTACTCGCGCGTAAGGATAGGTCAACGGGTCCGGCCGGGATACGGCGCCTCAGGCGGGCGGGCGCACCGGCAGGGGCCGTGGAGGCCTTCGGCGCCCCGGTGACCTGGGCGCAGCCCGGGGCGCCCGGCGACCGACGGCCTTGCGGGCGCGGCCCGGGGCGCCCTACGACACGACGTCCTTGCGGGCGAACCCCCGGAAGGCCAGCGCGAACAGCACGAGGGCGTACGTCACCGACAGCGACGTGCCCTGGATGAGGCGGGTCCAGTCCAGCTGCGGCCGGACGGTGTCGAGCCAGGCGTACTGCCAGTGCGCGGGCAGGAAGTCCCGCCAGCCGCCGAGGGCGGTCACCTCGTCCAGGACGTTGCCGATGATGGTCAGGCCGACCGCGCCGCCGACCGCGCCGAGCGGCGCGTCCGTCCTGGTGGACAGCCAGAACGCCAGGGCCCCGGTGACCAGTTGCGAGACGAAGACGTACGCCACCGTGACGGCCAGGCGCTCGACCGCGGTGCCGGTGGGCAGGCTGCCGCCGGTGGGCAGCTCCAGCGGTCCCCAGCCGTAGGCGACCGTGCCGACGGCGAGGGCGACCAGCGGCAGCAGGACGATCGCGGCCAGGCTGAGGGTGAGCGCGACGACCAGCTTGGACCACAGCAGGCGGGCCCGGGGCACCGGCGCCGCGAGCAGGTAGCGCAGCGAGGACCAGCTCGCCTCCGAGGCGACCGTGTCCCCGAAGAACAGGGCGACGGGCACGACGAGGAGGAAGCCCGCGGAGGCGAAGAGGTTCACCGCGGCGAAGTTCGCCCCCGACGCGGTGGCCGAGTCCATCAGGTTGACCTGGTTGTTCGCCCCGTCCGGCCCGCCGCCGAGCCGGAAGGCGACGAGCAGCACGAACGGGAGGGCGAACAGGATGCCGCCCATCACGAGCGTGCGCCGCCGCTTCAGCTGCCGGACCAGCTCCACCCGCACGGGCAGCGTACGGCCCGCGCGGTAGCCTTCGGCGACCTCTCGGGGGCCGACGGGCTCGGCGCGTTCGGCCAGCGTGCTCATGCCGGGTCTCCGATCAGGGTCAGGAAGGCGTCCTCGAGGCGCCGGTGGGGGCCCACCGACTCCACGGGCACGTCCAGGCGTACGAGTTCGGCGATCAGCTCCCGGGCCGTGGTGCCGGTTTCGAGGCGGACCAGGAGGCCGTCGTCGGTGCGGACGGCCGAGGCCACGCCCGGCAGGGCGGCGACCTTCTCGGCGAGGGGCGCGTCCACGGGCGCGGCGGTGCCGACCAGCAGCGTGTCGCCGGAGCCGACGATCTCGCCGACCGGGCCGGCCTGCACCAGCCGGCCGTGGTCCATGACCACCAGGTGGGTGCAGGTCTGCTCGACCTCGGCCAGCAGGTGGCTGGAGACGATCACCGTGCGGCCGGCCACCGCGTAGCGGATCATCACCTCGCGCATCTCGCGGATCTGCGGCGGGTCCAGGCCGTTGGTCGGCTCGTCCAGGATCAGCAGGTCGGGCAGGCCGAGCATGGCCTGGGCGATGGCGAGGCGCTGGCGCATGCCCTGGGAGTAGGTGCGCACCGCGCGGGCGAGTGCCTCGCCGAGGCCGGCGATCTCCAGGGCCTCGTCGAGGTGGGCGTCCTCGGGCGGGCGGCCGGTGGCCCGCCAGTACAGCTCCAGGTTCTCGCGGCCGGACAGGTGCGGCAGGAAGCCCGCGCCCTCGACGAAGGCGCCGACGCGGGAGAGCACCGGGGCGCCGGGCGCGATGGCGTGGCCGAAGACGCGGATCCCGCCGCCGTCGGGGGTGATCAGGCCCATCAGCATGCGCAGGGTCGTCGTCTTGCCCGCGCCGTTCGGCCCGAGCAGGCCGAGCACCTGGCCCTTCTCCACCCGGAAGGACAGGTCCCGGACCGCGTACCGGTCGGTGGACCTGGCGTACCGCTTGGTCAGGTCGGTGATCTGCAGCGGTACGCCGGCCAGCGCCGGGTCGGGCGGCGGGGCCGTGGTGCGGCGGCGGGCGGTCAGCAGCAGGGCCGCGGCCACCACCGCTCCCGCCAGGGGCGCCCACCAGACCCAGGCGGGCAGCCCGGCCACCCGGCCGGTGCCGCCGAGCGCCGTGGGCACCTGCAGGTCGCCCTTGAGGGAGACGGTGTACGTGGCGGGGGCGGCCGGGGAGGCGTAGCCGAGGTCGGTGGAGGACAGGACCAGGCGCAGCCGGTGGCCGTCCTCGACCTCGTGGTCCACGGCCGGCAGGGTGATCGTCACGTCCTTGCCCGCCTTGGCGTCCTCCACCCTGAGGGGTGTGACGAGCTGGGCGGGCAGGACCTGCCGGGTGCCGTCGGGGCCGACGTCGTAGACCTTGGCGAAGAGCACGGCGTCGTCGCCGGTGGACTTCACGTGGACGGTCGCGGTCGGCGAGCCGGTGATCTGGAGGTCCTCCTCCAGGGGCGCCGACTCGAAGGCGGCGTGCTGGCCGGGGAAGTCCAGGGAGACGCCGAGGCCCAGCGAGGAGAGCTGGGAGAGGCCGCCGGAGCCGCCGATGCCGGGCAGGGCGGAGACGGCGGGCGGGCTGGCGCCGGCCGGGTTGTCGAAGCGCTGCTCGCGTCCGCGCAGTGCGATCGCGCGCGGTTCGCTCCGCAGTCCGGGGTAGGAGTCGGCGCTCACGCCCTCCAGGCGGGGTTCGCCGTCGCCGCTGCCGGTGCCGAGGGTGCGGCTGACGCGGAAGGCGGGGCCGGTGCCGGCCGACTCGTCGTCCTTCAGGTAGCGGTCGAACCACGCCCCGACGCGGTCCTGGACGCGGTCCGTCTCCAGGTCGCCGCCGTCGTGCCCGCCCGAGACCCAGTCGACGTCGACGGGTGCCCCGTTGGCCCGGATCGCCTTCGCGGCGGCGTCGGCCTGGCCGAGCGGGAAGAGGGAGTCGGTCTGGCCCTGCATCAGCAGCGTGGGCACGTCGATGCGGTCGCCGACGGCCTGCGGGCTGCGCTCCTCCAGGAGCTTCACCGCCTCCGTATCCGGTGCCCCGCGCTCGGCGACCCGCTGGTACATCCGGCAGAGGTCGGCCTCCAGCTGCTCGCAGCCGCCGCCCAGGTTGACGAAGATACCGGCCCACAGCTTCTTGAAGACGCCGTTCGGGAAGAGGGCGTCCGCGAGGTTCCAGTACGTGATGGCGGGGGCGACGGCGTCGACGCGGTCGTCGTGCCCGGCGGCCAGCAGGGCGACGGCGCCGCCGTAGGAGCCGCCGGCCACGCCGACGCGCGGGTCGCCCTCTCCGTCCAGCCGGACCTCGGGCCGCTTCGCCAGCCAGTCGATCAGCCGGGACACGTCGGCGACCTCGCCGTCCGGGGCGTTCAGCCCGATCTTCCCGGTGGACTCGCCGAAGCCGCGCGCCGACCAGGTCAGGACCGCGTACCCGTCCCGGGCGAGGCTCTCCGCCTGCTCGCGTGCGTCGGCCTTGCTGCCGCCGAAGCCGTGCGCGAGCAGGACGGCCGGGCGCCGGCCGCCGGAGCCCGCCGTGAAGTACGAGGTGTCCAGGCGCACCCCGTCGCCCACGGCCACGGTCCGGTCGGCGCGGTGCACCGGGGGCGGGTCGTCACCGGCGACGGCCGTCCAGGTCCCGGCGCCGGCGAGTACGACGACGGCGGCCGCGGCGCCGAGTACCCGCCGCGGCCCCCGTAGCAGCCCTCGCGCGCGGGGCAGTCGAAGATCCATGGCACAACGGTACGGGCCGCCGCCGGCGACCGGGGCAGCCCCCGGGCCGAACCTCCGCCCCTCCTACGGACGTACGCGGCCGGCGCCGCGTACCGCGGGTGCGGTAGGCGGGGCCGCGGGTGCGGCAGGGCGGGCGCGGCAGGGCGGACGGTGGGCGCGGCAGGGCAGGCACGGCAGGACGGACGGTGGGCGCGGCAGGGCGGGCCGTGTCACGGCCGGGTGGGTTCCCGGACGTCTTCCGGGAGGGTCACCAGCCAGCGCGTGTCGCGGCGCGGGCGCAGGTACAGGGCCCAGTACAGGGTGGCCGCGGCGGTGATGCCGCCGGTCCACAGCAGGTGGCTCGTCTCCTGCTGGGCCAGGATGTAGGCGAGGACCGCGATCAGCAGGACGGGCACCACGGGCCACAGGGGCATGCGCCACGCGTGCGCGTGCCGGTGGGAACCGCGCCGGCAGAGCAGGGCGGCGACCGCGACGAGCAGGTACATGCCGGTGACGGAGACGCCCGTGACGCCGTACAGGGTGTCCAGGTCGACGAAGCACAGCACGGCACCGGGCACGCCGACGGCGAGGGTGGCGACCCATGGGGACCCGAACCGGCCGAGCTGGGCGAAGAGGGTGTTCACCGGCCCGGGCCAGGCCCTGTCGCGGGCCGAGGCGAACAGGACGCGCGAGTTCTGGATGACCATGACGATGCCGGCGTTGATGATGGCGAGGGCGACGCAGAGGCTGACGAAGGTGCCGACGGCCGAGTTGGACCAGACGGTGACCATGGTGCCGATGTCGCCGCCGGTCAGCTCCGCGAGGTCGGAGGCGCCCAGGGTGATGGCGACGACCGGTACCAGGATGATCACGGTGGAGATGCCGAGGGTGGCGAGCACCGTGCGGGCGACGTTGCGGCGCGGGTTCTCCAGCTCCTCGGAGAGGTAGACGGCGGTGGAGAAGCCCTGGGTGACGAAGAGGGCGATGGCCAGCCCGGAGACGACCAGCACGGCCGTCACGGGGTCCGCCGCTCCGTCCGCGCCCGCCACCTCCATGGAGACGAGGCTGCCGGGGCCGCGCTCGCCGTGGGCGAAGCCCAGCACCGCGACGACGGCGGCGGCGATGACCTCCAGGACCAGGAAGACACCGGTGATCCAGGCGTTGGCGCGCAGGTCGAGGAGGCCGGCGAGGGTGGCGAGCACCATGACGCCGGCGCCCGCCACGGAGGGGTCGAGACGCACGATCGGTTCGAGGTAGTCGGCCGTGCCCATCGCGATCACCGGCGGCACGATCATGACGACCAGCAGCGACAGTACGAAGACCAGCCAGCCCGCCAGCCGCCCGGCCAGGGTCGACACCATCGCGTACTCGCCGCCCGCGCTGGGGATGAGGGTGCCCAGCTCCGAGTAGCAGAACGCCACGGCGACGCACAGGAGGGAGCCGATGGCGATGGTCAGGGCGGTGGCGGTGCCGAGCGAGCCGAACAGGTCGGGGACGACCACGAACAGCGTGGAGGCGGGGGTCACGCACGAGAGCGTCAGGAGGGTTCCGCCGACGACCCCGATGGAACGCTTGAGCGTCCGGGGCTCCGGGAGGTCCGGAAGGTCCGGGGGCGCTGCGGCTGTGGTCTCGGCGGGGCGGAGCGTGTCGGTCATGGAGCGGTTCCGATCGACTCGTGCGGGGTGGTTCGGGCGGGAGCGCTATCGCCTCCGGCGGCTTGGTCGTACGTGCTTCTCGTCCGCTCCCGACGCCAGATGGAATCCCGACGAAAACCGCTGCGTCAATGGGTGTTCACCTACGGAAACCGTTGAACTAAGCCGCCTGGACACCGGGAAACCGCACCATTCCCCTTCCGGCAGAAGCTCTTTGCGGCGTACGGGAACCGTTGGGACCGGAGGAAAAAAACGTGCCGCCGTCCGGTCCCCGGACGTGGCCGACGGGCCCGGTGGGCACTCCCGGCACAGGTGAGCCACAGGAACCCGGCGACGGACGGGACTTCGCGAAACAGACATAGGACGCCGCCCGGACGGCCGACGGCGGCGGTGAGGACGAGGGCGGCGCGGCGGCGGACACGGCGGCGATGTGGTGACAGACACGGCGGCGGCGCGGCGGCGGACACGAGGGCGTGCGGCGTGGAGCGCGCGAGGACGGCCGTGGTGACGGCGTGCGGCTCCGGGGGCGGGGAGGGCCGCCCGGGCGGGGAGGGCTGACGCGAGGGGCGTCGGGACGGCAGGGGGCCGGGGGGCGCGCGGCGCCGGGGCGCTCCGGGGCCGGGGACGCGGGGCGGTGTCTGCGCCCCCGGCCGGGGGCGCAGGCACCGTGGTGTCTCAGTGGTTGCGCGGGAAGCCCAGGTCCACGCCCGCCGGGGCGTCGGCCGGGTCCGGCCAGCGGGTGGTGACGACCTTGCCGCGGGTGTAGAAGTGCGTGCCGTCGTTGCCGTAGATGTGGTGGTCGCCGAAGAGCGAGTCCTTCCAGCCGCCGAAGGAGTGGTAGCCCACGGGGACCGGGATCGGCACGTTCACGCCGACCATGCCGGCCTCGACCTCCAGCTGGAAGCGGCGGGCCGCGCCGCCGTCCCGGGTGAAGACCGCGGTGCCGTTGCCGAAGGGCGAGGCGTTGATGAGGGCCAGCCCCTCCTCGTACGTCTCGGCGCGCAGCACGCACAGGACGGGGCCGAAGATCTCGTCCTGGTAGGCCTTCGCCGTGGTCGGCACCCGGTCCAGCAGGGAGATGCCGATCCAGTGGCCGTCCTCGTGGCCCTCGACCGTGTACCCGGTGCCGTCCAGGACGACCTCGCAGCCCTCGGCCGCCGCGCCCGCGACGTAGGACGCCACCTTGTCGCGGTGCGCCGCGGTGATGAGGGGGCCCATCTCCGACGCCGGGTCGTCGCCGGGGCCGATCCTGATCTTCTCGGCGCGCTCGCGGATCTTCTCGACCAGTTCGTCGCCGACGGCGCCGACCGCCACGACCGCGGAGACGGCCATGCAGCGCTCACCGGCCGAGCCGTAGGCCGCCGAGACCGCCGCGTCCGCCGCCGCGTCGAGGTCGGCGTCCGGCAGTACCAGCATGTGGTTCTTGGCGCCGCCGAGGGCCTGGACGCGCTTGCCGTTCGCGGAGGCGGTGGTGTGGATGTACCGGGCGATGGGCGTCGAGCCGACGAAGGAGACCGCCTTGACGTCCGGGTGCTCCAGGAGGCGGTCCACGGCCACCTTGTCGCCGTGCACGACGTTGAAGACGCCGTCCGGCAGACCGGCCTGCGAGAGCAGCTCGGCGATCTTCATCGCGGCCGACGGGTCCTTCTCGCTCGGCTTGAGCACGAAGGTGTTGCCGCAGGCGATGGCGAGGGGGAACATCCACATCGGCACCATCGCCGGGAAGTTGAACGGCGTGATGCCGGCGACCACGCCGAGCGGCTGGCGGATCGAGGCCACGTCGACGCGGGTGGCGACCTGTGTGGACAGCTCGCCCTTGAGCTGCACGGTGATGCCGCAGGCCAGGTCGACGATCTCCAGGCCGCGCGCGACCTCGCCGAGCGCGTCGGAGTGCACCTTGCCGTGCTCGGCGGTGATCAGTTCGGCGATCTCGTCCCGGTGGGCGTCCAGCAGCGCCCGGAACGCGAAGAGGATCGAGGTGCGCTGCGCCAGCGAGGACTGCCCCCAGGTCAGGTACGCGTCCTTGGCCGCGGCGACCGCGGCGTCCACCTCGTCGACCGAGGCGAAGGCCACCTTCGTGGTGACCGCGCCGGTCGCCGGGTTCGTCACCGGCCCGTACGTGCCCGAGGCGCCTTCGGCGGTCTTGCCGCCGATCCAGTGGTTGACGATGTTCGTCATGACCGAGAACTCCTTCACAGATGGCGGCGACGGGTCGAGACGTGCCGTCGGTCCAGCTCACGGGCCGTGAGCGGCGACGGTCGGGTCGCGGTCACGGCCATGCGTCCATCCCAGCAGCCGGGCGCGTCGGGCGCGCCCGACACTGTGTATGCGGTTCGGGTGTCCGCGTAGACACGTGGGGCGGTGCCGGCGGCCGGCGCCCCGGCGGGACGCGGGAACCTCCGGCGCGGGGCCGGTGCGAGCGGGGAGTCGGCGCTCGTACTTCGCTCCTGCCAGGGCGAAGCGGCCTTCCCGCGCCGGAGGCGTTGGGTGGGGGAACCGGTGGGCGTTGAGTGAGCCCCGGCCCTCGGCGAACAGGCCGTGCGCACCATCGCGTTCCCCTTCGTGCCTTGCGTGCCCGTCGTGCCCGTCGCGCATGACGTGCCCGTCGTGCATGACGTGCATGCCACGACGCGGATCGTCGGGCACGACGCGGCGGTCGTTCCCGTTCCTGCCCGTCGCCGCCTGCCCGCCGTTGCGTCTCCCCCGGTTTCTAGCCCCGCGCGTGCGGCCTGTCAATGTTTTGTCCGGACATTCGGACGACAGAACGGACGACATGGCCCGGGTGGCCGACCACCCACGCGCCGCGGGCTCCCGCGGCCACCGAAGTCAACGCGCCGCGCCCGTGCCCCGGCGCACTCCTGTGCGGCACTCGTGTCACGAACGCGCCTCCGAGGTCACGGATGTCACGTGCCCGCGCTTCTTCCGTCACACCCGGGAACGGGCCCCGACCGCCCCTCACCCACCGTCGTTCATCCGGCGCAGGCTTGGTGATCGCCGGCGCAGCGCCCGGCTCCCCCCGGCGGCCGTCCCGGTCGCCGCCGCGGCGCGCGCAGGGAGGTGTGGCTAGTGACCGACCGAAGGCTCTGGTCCTACAAGGACATCGCGGCCCACATCCGGGTCCGGCCGGACACCGTACGGTCGTACCGCAAGCACGGGCTGCTGCCCCCGCCCGACCACGTGGAGGGCGGGAAGCCGTTCTGGTACGCGGACACGGTCCGGGCCTGGGTGGCGTCCCGGCCGCGCAACCGGGACCGCCGGTCCGACTGACGGTGACGGCCGCCACCCCGTACGGGCGTCGTTCCGTACGGACTCCGTAGGGGCGCCGTTCCGTACGGACTCCGTAGGGGCGCCGTTCCGGGCCGGGTACCCGTGGGAACCGGTGCGGTGCCGGCGGGCGAGGGCGGCAGGCCGGCCCGGACGTGCCGGCCGCGGCGGCGCAGCCGTTCACGGTCGCGGCGCGGGCGGCCGGTGAGCCGACGGCGGCCGGTGAGCCGAGGGTGCCCGACGAGAGGCGGGCGCCGCCGCCGGACCACGGCCCGGAACGCCGTGGTCCGAGCCGTCCTCGGGCACGGCCACGAGGCCTGCGTCTGCGAGTGCGTCTGCGTCTGTCTGCGTCGACGAGCGCGACGTACCCGGCGAAGGCGCCCCCGCGGCGGGGCCCGCCGACCTCACTTCCGTCCCGTCGTTCCCGCCTCCGCTCCCCCCTCACACGGCGGACTGGGGGACCCCCATACCCCCTAGGGGTACAGTGGACAGTGCGTGGTCCGCACCGGATCACGGGTACCCGCCCAGGACACCCCGACGAGGAGCAACGACATGACCGCCCAGACCGACACCCAGGGCTCCGTCACCACCGTCTACAAGGTGAGCGGAATGAGCTGCGGACACTGCGAGGGCGCCGTCTCCGGCGAGATCTCCGAGATCGCGGGCGTCGGCTCGGTGCAGGCCGTCGCCTCGACCGGCGAGGTCACCGTCGTCTCCGAGGCAGCCCTCGACGACGAGGCGGTACGCGCCGCCGTGGACGAGGCCGGCTTCGAACTCGTCGGCAGGGCCTGAGCCGCAGCACCGCACCCCGGCAGCACCCACAGCCCCTCCGACCGGGCCGCGCGCGGTCCGGTCGGCCGTCTGGAGTCCGGACCATGACCAGCACCACCGCGTCCAGCACCACCGCCAACGACACCACCGCCAACGACAGCACCGCGGCCGGCCCCGCCGCGCAAGGGTCCACGGCCGGCACGGCCGCCGGGCCGGACCTCGCCGAGGTCGAGCTGCTCATCGGCGGGATGACCTGCGCCTCCTGCGCGGCCCGCGTCGAGAAGAAGCTCAACCGCATGGACGGCGTCACCGCCACGGTGAACTACGCGACGGAGAAGGCGCGGATCACCCACCCGGCGTCCACCGGGGTGGCCGATCTGATCGCCACCGTCGTCAGGACCGGGTACACCGCGGAGGAACCCGCGCCGCCGCCGGAGCCGGCCGACGACGCGGCGCCCCCGGACGACGGCGACGGCGCCGACCCCGAGCTGTCCGCCCTGCGCGGGCGCCTCGTCGTCTCCGTCCTCCTCGCCGCGCCCGTCGTGCTGCTCGCGATGGTCCCGGCGCTCCAGTTCGACAACTGGCAGTGGCTCTCGCTCACCCTGGCCGCGCCCGTCGTCGTCTGGGGCGGGCTGCCCTTCCACCGCGCCGCCTGGACGAACGTCCGGCACGGCGCGGCCACCATGGACACCCTCGTCTCGCTCGGCACGCTCGCCGCGTTCGGCTGGTCCCTGTGGGCGCTGTTCTTCGGCGACGCGGGCATGCCGGGCATGCGGCACGGCTTCGATCTGACGGTCTCCCGCACGGACGGCGCCTCCACGATCTACCTGGAGGCCGCCGCCGGGGTCACCGCCTTCCTCCTCCTCGGCCGCTGGCTGGAGGCCCGCTCCAAGCGTCGCGCCGGCGCCGCGCTGCGGGCGTTGATGGAACTGGGCGCGAAGGACGTCGCGGTCCTGCGGGACGGTCGCGAGGTGCGTGTCCCGGTGGCCCGGCTGGCGGTCGGCGACCGGTTCGTCGTACGGCCCGGGGAGAAGATCGCCACCGACGGGACGGTGGTCGAGGGCGCCTCGGCCGTGGACGCCTCGATGCTGACCGGCGAGTCGGTACCGGTGGACGTGGCGGCCGGCGACGCCGTCACCGGGGCGACGGTCAACGCCGGGGGCCGGCTGGTCGTCGAGGCGACCCGGGTGGGCGCCGACACACGGCTGGCGCGGATGGCGAAGCTGGTCGAGGACGCGCAGAACGGCAAGGCCGAGGTGCAGCGGCTGGCCGACCGGGTCTCCGGGGTCTTCGTGCCCGTCGTGCTGCTGATCGCGGTCGCCACCTTCGGCGGATGGCTCGGCGCCACCGGGGACGCGGTCGCCGCGTTCACCGCCGGCGTCGCCGTGCTGATCATCGCCTGCCCGTGCGCGCTGGGCCTGGCCACGCCGACCGCGCTGATGGTCGGCACGGGCCGCGGCGCCCAGTTGGGCATCCTCATCAAGGGCCCCGAGGTGCTGGAGTCCACGCGGCGCGTGGACACGGTCGTACTGGACAAGACCGGCACCGTCACCACCGGCCGTATGACCCTGCAGGAGGTGTACGCCGCCGAGGGCACCGACGAGGAGCAGGTGCTGCGGCTCGCGGGCGCCGTCGAGCACGCCTCCGAGCACCCGGTGGCCCGCGCGGTCGCGGCCGGCGCCGAGGAGCGGTGCGGGGCGCTGCCGGGCGTCGAGGACTTCCGCAGCGTTCCCGGCCGGGGCGTACGCGGGCGCGTGGAGGGCCTTGAGGTGACCGTGGGGCGCCTGTACGACGTCCTCCCGCCCGAGGTCGCCCGGGCCAGGGACGCAGCCGAGAGGGGCGGTCGTACGGCCGTCGTGGTCGGGTGGGACGGCGCGGCGCGCGGGGTCGTCGCCGTGGCGGACGCGGTCCGGGAGACCAGTGCCGAGGCGGTGGCCGAGCTGCGCCGGCTGGGACTCACCCCGGTGCTGCTGACCGGCGACAACCGGAGCGTCGCCGAGGCGGTCGCCCGGGCCGTCGGCATCGACGAGGTGATCGCCGAGGTGCTGCCCGAGGAGAAGGTCGCCGTGGTGGAGCGGCTGCGCGCCGAGGGCCGTACGGTCGCGATGGTCGGGGACGGCGTCAACGACGCTGCCGCGCTCGCCACCGCCGACCTGGGGCTGGCGATGGGCACGGGGACGGACGCGGCGATCGAGGCGGGCGACCTGACGCTGGTGCGCGGGGACCTGCGGGTGGCCGCGGACGCGATCCGGCTGTCCCGGCGGACCCTGTCGACGATCAAGGGCAATCTGGTGTGGGCCTTCGGCTACAACGTGGCCGCGCTGCCCCTGGCCGCCGCCGGGCTGCTGAACCCGATGATCGCGGGGGCGGCGATGGCCTTCTCCTCGGTCTTCGTGGTGACCAACAGCCTGCGGCTGCGCGCGTTTCGCTGAGGTCTCGATGACCTGAGCCCTCTGGAGTCCGGCACGTCCCTCACATAAGCTCTTCACAAGGCTCGCGCATCTTCCTTACGCTTGAGCCCCGGGCAACACGCCGGGGCCCTTGCGCACTTAACGGACATATGCAAGAGACGCAGATCACAGTGACGTGAACGTAACCATCTAAGGGGTTCGAAGGTCTAAGTTGGCGATGTCAGGCAGCGTCTTGGGGGGCGCCACCTGGCATCTGGGGACGTCTTGGGGGACTTTCCCAGAGCTGCGTTGCCGGGACACGTACACCGGGAAGCTTTGAGCGGCCCTCCCGGTCGTGCGTTGTCCCGGCAGACCGCACCACAACAGGCACAGAACAGAACAGCACGGCAGAACGACACGCACGGCGGGCCCCGCCCGTCGTGCCCAGCACAGCGATTCAGGCGCTGTCCTCACAGACGCCCGGCCGGATCCCGTGGGGGGAATCCGCACCGGGACATGGGAAGGCGCCCTGGTTCGCCGGCCCGTGGGGGGACCGGCGCCAGGGCGCCTTCTGCTGTCCGGGCCCGTGATCGATCGGACTCGGGGACGATCCGGACTCGCGACCGATCGAACTCGGGGACGATCCGCAGCCGGAGACGAGGAGACCCCGTGCCCGATCACGCGTCGGGTACGGGGTCCACAGGCGTCGGAGAGGAAGCTCAGCGCTCCTCGACCGGCACGAAGTCGCGCTCGACGACGCCCGTGTAGATCTGGCGCGGGCGGCCGATGCGGGAGCCCGGCTCCTTGATCATCTCGTGCCACTGGGCGATCCAGCCCGGCAGCCGGCCGAGGGCGAACAGGACCGTGAACATCTCGGTCGGGAAGCCCATGGCCCGGTAGATCAGGCCGGTGTAGAAGTCGACGTTGGGGTAGAGGCTGCGCGAGACGAAGTAGTCGTCGGAGAGCGCGTGCTCCTCCAGCTTCAGGGCGATGTCCAGCAGCTCGTCGGACTTGCCGAGGGCGGAGAGGACGTCGTGCGCGGCGGCCTTGATGATCTTGGCGCGCGGGTCGAAGTTCTTGTAGACCCGGTGGCCGAAGCCCATCAGGCGGACGCCGTCCTCCTTGTTCTTCACCTTGCGGATGAAGGTGTCGACGTCGCCACCGTTGTCGCGGATGCCCTCGAGCATCTCCAGCACCGACTGGTTGGCGCCGCCGTGCAGCGGCCCCCACAGGGCGTTGATGCCCGCGGAGATCGAGGCGAACATGTTCGCCTGCGAGGAGCCGACCAGGCGGACCGTGGAGGTCGAGCAGTTCTGCTCGTGGTCCGCGTGCAGGATCAGCAGCTTGTCCAGGGCGGAGACGACCGTCGGGTCGAGCTCGTACTCCTGCGCCGGCACCGAGAACGTCATGCGCAGGAAGTTCTCGACGTAGCCGAGGTCGTTGCGCGGGTAGACGAACGGGTGGCCGATCGACTTCTTGTACGCGTAGGCCGCGATCGTCGGAAGCTTCGCGAGCAGCCGGATCGTGGACAGGTTGCGCTGACGCTCGTCGAACGGGTTGTGGCTGTCCTGGTAGAACGTCGACAGCGCCGAGACGACCGACGACAGCATCGCCATCGGGTGGGCGTCGCGCGGGAAGCCCTTGTAGAAGTTCTTGACGTCCTCGTGCAGCAGGGTGTGCTGCGTGATCTCGTTCTTGAACGCGGTGAGCTCGTCGACGGTCGGCAGCTCGCCGTTGATCAGCAGGTAGGCGACCTCCACGAAGGAGGAGCGCTCGGCCAGCTGCTCGATCGGGTAGCCGCGGTACCGGAGGATGCCGGCTTCGCCGTCCAGATAGGTAATGGCGGATTTGTAGGCGGCGGTGTTGCCGTACCCGCTGTCCAGCGTCACCAGACCGGTCTGGGCGCGGAGCTTCCCGATGTCGAAGCCCTTGTCGCCGACGGTGCTGTCGATCACCGGGTAGGTGTACTCGCCATCGCCGTACCGCAGTACTACAGAGTTGTCGCTCACGTCTTCCCTCACCGACGTAGTGCCTCATCTTCGAGGTGCCCTGACTGTCTCTACCATCCCCCACTTGGCTCAGGAGAGTGCACTCGGGGTCGACCATCGGGCCTATTGGCGGCACTCAGTGCCGCCAACTTGTTCATCCTGCCCCCTCTCCTCCCCTTCCGGAAGTGCTCTGTGACCTTTGCGACTCGTTTGATCGATCATTTTTTTCACAGAGACGAAAGGTTCGCCGGAAGGCCTGTGGATCAGGAGCCCGCCAGCCGGAAGTCGAGCGCCGTGCAGCGCCGGCCGGCCGACACCGTGCGCACCGCCTGTCCGATCGCCTTGCGGGAACCGACGAGGACGACCAGCTTCTTGGCCCGGGTGACCGCCGTGTACAGCAGGTTCCGCTGGAGCATCATCCAGGCGCCGGTCGTCACGGGGATCACCACCGCCGGGTACTCGCTGCCCTGGGAGCGGTGGATGGTCACCGCGTAGGCGTGGGCCAGTTCGTCCAGTTCGTCGAAGTCGTACGGAACCTCCTCGTCCTCGTCCGTCAGTACGGTGAGGCGCTGGTCCACCGGGTCGAGCGAGGTGACCACGCCCACGGTGCCGTTGAAGACACCGTTCTCGCCCTTCTCGTAATTGTTGCGAATCTGGGTCACCTTGTCGCCGACCCGGAAGACACGACCGCCGAACCGTTTCTCGGCCACGTCCGGGCGCCCCGGGGTGACGGCCTGCTGGAGCAGCCCGTTCAGCGTGCCCGCGCCGGCGGGCCCCCGGTGCATGGGCGCGAGAACCTGCACGTCACGACGCGGGTCCAGGCCGAACTTCGCGGGGATGCGACGGGCGGCGACGTCCACCGTGAGCCGCCCGACCTCCTCCGTGTCGTCCTCGACGAAGAGGAAGAAGTCCTTCATGCCGTCGGTGACGGGATGCTGCCCCGCGTTGATCCGGTGCGCGTTGGTCACCACACCGGACTGCTGGGCCTGCCGGAAGACCCGGGTGAGGCGGACGGCCGGGACCGGACCGCCGTCGGCCAGCAGGTCCCTGAGCACCTCCCCCGCGCCGACACTGGGGAGCTGGTCGACATCCCCGACGAAGAGCAGGTGGGCGCCCGGGGGCACGGCCTTGACCAGCTTGTTGGCGAGGAGGAGGTCCAGCATGGATGCCTCGTCGACCACGACGAGGTCGGCGTCGAGCGGGCGGTCCCGGTCATAGGCCGCGTCGCCGCCCGGCTTGAGCTCCAGCAGGCGGTGGACCGTGGAGGCCTCGGCGCCGGTCAGCTCGGCCAGGCGCTTGGCGGCCCGCCCGGTCGGGGCGGCGAGGACGACCTTCGCCTTCTTGGCGCGGGCCAGCTCGACGATGGACCGGACGGTGAACGACTTGCCGCAGCCCGGCCCGCCGGTGAGCACGGCGACCTTCTCGGTGAGCGCCAGCTTCACGGCGGCCTCCTGCTCGGGGGCCAGATCAGCGCCGGTGCGGTGCTTGAGCCATCCGAGCGCCTTGTCCCAGGCGACGTCCCGGAAGCCGGACATCCGGTCCTCCCCGGTACGCAGGAGGCGCAGCAGCTGGGCGGAGAGGGCCAGCTCGGCACGGTGGAAGGGGACGAGGTAGACGGCGGTGACGGGTTCACCGCCGTCCGGGCCGGGGACCTTCTCGCGGACGACGCCGGGGTCCTCGCCGTCCCCCTGCGGCTCGGTGGCCAGCTCACCGAGGCACTCGATGACCAGCCCGGTGTCCACCTGGAGCAGCTTGACCGCGTCGGCGATCAGCTTCTCCTCCGGGAGGTAGCAGTGGCCCTGGTCGGTGGCCTGCGACAGGGCGTACTGCAGTCCGGCCTTCACCCGGTCCGGGCTGTCGTGCGGGATGCCGACGGACTGGGCGATCCTGTCGGCGGTGAGGAACCCGATGCCCCAGACGTCGGCGGCGAGGCGGTAGGGCTGGTTCTTCACGACGGAGATCGACGCGTCGCCGTACTTCTTGTAAATCCTGACCGCGATCGACGTGGACACCTCGACGGTCTGGAGGAAGAGCATGACCTCCTTGATCGCCTTCTGCTCCTCCCACGCGTCGGCGATCTTCCTGGTCCGCTTGGGGCCGAGACCGGGGACCTCGATGAGCCGCTTGGGCTCCTCCTCGATGACGGTGAGGGTGTCGGCCCCGAAGTGCTGGGTGATGCGGTCGGCGAAGACCGGCCCGATGCCCTTGACGAGACCGGAGCCGAGGTAACGCCGGATGCCCTGGACGGTGGCCGGGAGCACGGTCGTGTAGTTCTCGACGTGGAACTGCTTGCCGTACTGCGGGTGGGATCCCCAGCGCCCCTCCATCCGCAGGGACTCCCCCACCTGGGCACCGAGCAGCGCGCCGACGACCGTCAGCAGGTCGCCGGCGCCTCTGCCGGTGTCGACACGGGCGACCGTGTAGCCGTTCTCCTCGTTGGCGTACGTGATGCGCTCCAGGACGCCTTCGAGGGTGGCGAGTCGCCGTTCACCGGGAGCGGCCTCGGGCTGGTTGGGCATGGTCCGACGGTACCGGTGGGGTGTGACAGCCCGTACGGGGTTACCGGTGTGCCTTGAGTGCTTCGAGGAAGGGGGCGAAGGCCTCCGGCGGGAAGGTGAGGACGGCTCGGGTGGGGGCCTTGCTGTCGCGGACGGCGACACGCGTGGTCGTGGTCGCGATCTCCACGCACTCGTTGCCGTCGCCCGGGCCCGCATAGGACGACTTCCGCCAGTTGCCCATGGGGACCTACAACTCCTTCGCCAGGCTGTGGATGAAGTCACGCGACCGATCGGGGTCGAGTGACGCGGCCTCCACCTTAAGAAAGCTCGTTCGATAGGTGTTGAGCTGAGCCTCGGAGTCGATGAAGGCCGAGCCGTGCAGCGCGTCGCGCACCACGGTGTCCAGCTTGGGCAGGGGCCGCCCACGTACGTCATCGTGCTGGAGGCCCTGGCGAAGCCGTCCAGGTCGAAGGGGATGACGCGCACGGTGACGTGATCCGCCTCCGAAAGCTCCAGAAGCCGCACGAGCTGGGCCCTTGAGGTGGCACGATCGCCGACCCTGATCCGGAGGGCCGCCTCGTGGATCACCGCTTCGTAGGGGATGGTGAACCTCTGGCGCCCCTTGCGGTGACGGATGCGTAACTCCGTTTCCTCGGCCGTCAGTTCCGGCAGCCTGGAGGAGAAGACGGCACGCGAGTATGCCTCTGTCTGAAGCAGGCCCGGCACGTTCGTTGAGGATGTGCAGGGAGTACTCCCACGGATCGGTTTCAGGCATGCGGGACTCCGTTTCAGAGTGGGGGAGAGTTGAACGCGGGTCCGGCGTCTTGCCGCAGCCGCCATGGCAGGACGGGGCGGTGCGCTTCCGCTCCGGCTCCTTCCCCCTCCCGGACACGGTCGGCGGCTCCGGCGGTTCGGGGTCGGCGTCCCACGCCCCGATCCGCAACGTGTCCGGCGGCGACCAGCGGACGCGGAGCGCGGCGGGCCCGACGGGGCAGGGACCGGCACTGGTACGGGCCTGCGCCGACACGTGGGGATGGCACCCGCTGGCCGGACACGGCGACCGGGGCACGTACGTGTGGTGCGAACCGACCGCCGCATGACCACACCCCAGACACCACACACCCCGACAACACGAGGACACCCACCGACCACCTGTTAACCACCCGCCCATATGAGCGGACCAAGTACAACCCAAGCCCATCCGCTCACGGTTGGACATACAGGACACCGCGCGGTCAGAGCCTCGCGAACAGGCCTGTGAGAGGGGGTGGGATGCGAGCGGGGTCCAGGGCTTCGACGAGGACGCGGCCGTAGTGGATCTTCCGGCCCTTCTTGGTGCCGAAGAACCGGCGCAACTGCTGCTGAGTGGGGCGGCCCTGCTGGGCGGGTTGGCACAGGAAGGAACGGAGGGGGCGCAGATCTCCCTCCGCTTCGACGAGTTCCTTCACCCGGTCCACCCCCAGCGCGCGGATGAGTTCGTCCTCCAGGTCGGCCGCGCAGACGAAGAGGCCGTCCGGTGCCGCATTCGCCCGTTCCCACGCGCGGACGTAGTAGCCCTGCTCCCGCTCGTCGCAGAGTCCGGTGAGGCGGAGGTCCAGGCCGGACGGTCCGAGGAGGGAGGCGAAGCGCCCGACGCTCATCGCGCCGCCCATCGGAAGGACGCAGATCCCCTCCGCCGCGAGGTCCCGGCCATGCCGCGCGGCCAGCGCGTCCACCGCCGCCGAGTCGCTCGGCCCCTCCAGGAGGACGGCGGTACGGACCGGCAGTCGCGTCACCAGCTCGCGCGCGGGACGGCCGGGGCCACCCGCCGCCCACGCGGTGACCGCATCCCGGAACGCCCCCATGTCCGCCATGGAACGAGTCTCCGCCCTGGAGGGCCACGACGGTAGCGAATCGATGGGAGCCGACCCCACCCCCACCACCCCCGCACCTCACCAAAACAACCCCGGCACGCCCTGACCGCCCCCACCACCATCGACGCCGGCTCCGAGCCCGCCAGTACCGCCCGCGGGCTGGTCCAGCACGTCCGCGCTCGTCTCCGTCCTCACGACGCCACCGAGCAAACGGCGCCCCGCTCCCGGACCCCGGCCGGGCCAGGCCTGGTCAGGCCGAGCCGGGCCGAGCGGAGCCGAGCCAAGCCGGGCCAGGCCGTGGCGGGCCGGGCAAGGCCGTGGCGGGCCAGTCCAGCCGGGCCGAGCTGGGCCAGGCCGGGCCAGGCCGAGCCGGGCCGAGCCGGGCCAGGCCGAGCCGGGCCGAGCCGGGCCGAGCCGGGCCAGGCCGTGGGGGGCCGGGCCAGGCCGTGGCGGGCCGGGCAAGGCCGTGGCGGGCCGGGCAAGGCCGTGGCGGGCCGGGCAAGGCCGTGGCGGGCCAGTCCAGCCGGGCCGAGCTGGGCCAGGCCGGGCCAGGCCGAGCCGGGCCGAGCCGGGCCGAACCGGGCCAGGCCGTGGGGGGCCGGACCGGGCCGAACCGGGCCGAGCCGGGCCGTGGCGGGCCGAACCGGGCCGTGGCGGGCCGTGGCGGGCCGAACCGGGCCAGGCCAGGCCGGGACCTCACCGGCGCAGGGTGGTCACCCGCCCCATGTGCGACAGCTTCTCGGGGTTGCGCACGGCGTAGAGCCCGGTGATGAGGCCGTCGTCGAAGCGCACCGCCAGCACGGTGTCGAGCCGGCCGTCGAGCCGGAGGATCAGCGCCGGGTAGCCGTTGACCTGGACCGGTTCCACCGAGGCCGCCGCCGTCTGCCGGCCCAGTCCGGTGACCACGAGGCGGGCCACCTTCCCGGCCCCCGTGACGGGCCGCAGCGCGGCCCGCTTGATGCCGCCGCCGTCGCCCACGAGAACCACGTCCGGCGCGAGGACGTCGAGCAGGCCCTGCAGATCGCCCGTCACGGCGGCCCGCCGGAACGCGGTGAGCGCGTCCCGGGTCTCGGCAGGGGAGACGACCCCGCGCGGTCGGCGCGCCGCGACGTGCCCACGTGCCCGGTGTGCGGTCTGACGGACCGCGGCCTGGCTCTTGCCGACGGCGTCGGCAATCTCGTCGTACCCGAGGCCGAAGACCTCGCGCAGCACGAACACCGCCCGCTCGGTCGGCGCGAGCGTCTCCAGGACCAGCATCATCGCCATCGAGACGCTGTCGGCCAGCTCGACGTCCTCGGCCACGTCGGGAGTGGTGAGCAGCGGCTCGGGCAACCAGGCACCGACGTAGGACTCCTTGCGGCGGCCGAGCGTGCGCAGCCGGCCCAGCGCCTGCCGCGTGGTGACCCGCACCAGGTACGCGCGCCGGTCGCGCACCGTTTCGAGGTCGACGCCCGACCATCGCAGCCAGGTCTCCTGGAGGACGTCCTCCGCGTCGGCGGCCGAACCGAGCATCTCGTACGCGACCGTGAAGAGCAGGTTGCGGTGCGCGACGAAGGCCTCCGTGGCGGGGTCCGTGCGTCCGCCACCGCCACCGCCACCGTCGGCGTCGGCGCCACCGCCACCGTCGGCGTCGGCGTCGGCGTCGGCGTCCACGACCCTCCCGTGTCCGGCTCCCGGGCGCCCGCCGCCGCCTTCGTCGAGCCGCCCGGTCGTGTCGGCTCCCTCGTACCCGCCGTGCTCGCTCATCACCGGCTGCTCCCGCTCGTCCGCTTCCCACCGTGTCACGCGCACAGGACACCGGCCACCGCCGTTCCGTGACACCCGTCCACGGTGGCTCTCGTCACACCGGCACCCCGACACAGGGGCCGGGCCGCCGGCATCTCATGTCCGGCAGTACGGCCATCCGGCAGTCCGGTCATCCGGCAGTACGACTTCACGAGTGAGGACGAGATCATGGACTCCCGATTCGACCTGTTCGAGAACGCGATCGGCGGCAGGTTCGTCAAGCGGTTCGCGGGCACCGCCCAGGTGCTCCAGCAGTCGTCGCTGCCGCACGCCACGCAGGAGCTGATGTCGCTGCGCGCCAGCCAGATCAACGGTTGCGGCCACTGCATCGACATGCATACCAAGGAGGCCGAGGCCGCCGGCGAGAGCGCGCTGCGGCTCCACCTGGTCGCCGCCTGGCGCGAGTCCACCGTTTTCACCGAGGCCGAGCAGGCGGCGCTGGCCCTCACCGAGGAGGGCACCCGGCTCGCCGACGCCCACCGGGGCGTGTCCGACGAGACCTGGGCCCAAGTGCGCGAGCACTACGACGACGACCAGATCGCCGCGATGGTCTGCCTGGTCGCCATGATCAACGCGGCCAACCGGCTCGCCGTGATCACACACCAGCCGGGCGGCTCCCACCAGGCGGGAACGCTCAAGGCCACGCTCGACCACTGAGCCGGCCGGCAGCCGCTTCCGCCCGGCCCTCAGTCACCTCCGGCCCGGCCCCGGGTACGGCGACCCGGGACCGGCCGGCCGTACGCCCGTCCCGGCCGGCCGGGACGGGCGCGCACCCCCGGTCACGATTGGGTTGCGGCCCCCGCTCCCCCTCTTGCCATCTCCCCGTGGAATCGATTCCAATCCTCCGTGTAATCGATTCCACAAGGAGGTGGAAAGGCGATGGCGACACTGGGCATCAAGGACGTCGCCGCCGAGGCGGGCGTGTCCGTCGCGACGGTCTCGCGCGCGCTCAACGGCCACCCGTCCGTCAGCGCGGACGCGCGCACGCGGGTGCTGGCCGCCGTGGAGAGGCTCGGCTACCGGCCGAACGCCGTCGCCCGGTCGCTGCGCACCCACCAGACCCGCACCCTCGGGCTGGTCATCAGCGACGTGCTGAACCCGTACTTCACCGAACTGGCCCGCTCCGTCGAGGAGGAGGCCCGCGCGCTCGGCTACAGCGTCATCATCGGCAACGCCGACGAGCGGCCCGACCTGCAGGACCACCACGTCACGACACTGCTGGACCGCCGTATCGACGGGCTCCTCGTCTCCCCCACCGACGGCGGCTCGCCGCGGATGCTGGACGCCGCGCGGGCCGGGACGCCCATGGTCTTCGTCGACCGGTGGATCCCGGGCGTGGACGTGCCCGTCGTCAGGTCGGACGGGCGCGCGGCCGTACGGGACCTCGTGGCGCACCTGCACGCCCTCGGGCACCGGCGGCTCGCCATCATCGCCGGGCCCGCCGCCACCACGACCGGACGCGAGCGCGTCGACGCCTTCCGCGAGGCACTCGGCGCGTACGGGCTGCCCCTCCCCGACGACCACATCGGGCAGGGCGACTTCCAGGCCGACAGCGGACGCCGGGTCACCGAAAGCTTCCTCGACCTGCCCGAGCCGCCCGAGGTCGTCTTCGCCGCCGACAACCTGATGGCGCTCGGCGCGCTGGACGCCGTACGCGCGCGCGGCCTGCGGGTTCCCGAGGACATCGCGCTCGCCGCGTTCGACGACATCCGCTGGTTCGTGCACACCGATCCGCCCGTCACCGCGATCGCCCAGCCCACGGGCGACCTCGGGCGGGCCGCCGTCCGCGCGCTGGTCGACCGCATCGAGGGCCGCCCCGGCGAGTCCGTCACCCTCCCGGCCCGGCTGGTCGTGCGCCGCTCCTGCGGTGAGCCGGCCCCCCGGCACACCCCGTCCCCGTCCCCCGTACGAAGGAGTACGCCGTGAGCAGCCGCAGTCCGGACGAGGTGCTGCGCGTCGAGGGCATCCGCAAGACCTTCCCCGGCGTGGTCGCGCTCGACAGCGTCGACTTCGACCTGCGCCGGGGCGAGGTCCACGTACTGCTCGGTGAGAACGGCGCCGGCAAGAGCACCCTCATCAAGATGCTCTCCGGCGCCTGCACACCCGACGCCGGGCGCATCCTGGCCGACGGCGAGGAGGTCCGCGTCCACGGGGCGCAGGACTCCGAGCGGCTCGGGATCGCCACCATCCACCAGGAGTTCAACCTGGTTCCCGATCTGTCGGTCGCCGAGAACATCTTCCTCGGGCGGCAGCCCCGCCGCCTCGGGATGATCGACCGCAGGAAGATGGACGCGGACGCCGAGGTGCTGCTGAAGCGGGTCGGCCTGAACGTGTCGCCGCGCACGCGGGTGCGTGAACTCGGGATCGCCCGGCTCCAGATGGTCGAGATCGCCAAGGCGCTCAGCCTCGACGCGCGCGTGCTCATCATGGACGAGCCGACCGCCGTACTGACCTCCGAGGAGGTCGAGAAGCTGTTCGCGATCGTGCGGCGGCTGCGGGAGGACGGTGTCGGCATCGTCTTCATCACCCATCACCTGGAGGAGATCGCCGCCCTCGGCGACCGGGTCACCGTGATCCGGGACGGCCGCAGCGTCGGCCGGGTGCCCGCCTCCACACCCGAGGACGAGCTGGTCCGGCTCATGGTCGGGCGGTCGATCGAGCAGCAGTACCCGCGCGAACGCGCCGCCGCGGGCGAGGCGTTGCTCAAGGTCGAGGGGCTGACCCGGGACGGCGTCTTCCACGACGTCGGCTTCGAGGTGCGCGCCGGCGAGGTCGTCGGCATCGCCGGCCTCGTCGGCGCCGGGCGGACGGAGGTCGTGCGGGCCGTGTTCGGCGCCGACCCGTACGACGCCGGGACCGTGCACGTCTCGGGCACCCCCCTGCGGCGGCACGACGTGAACGCCGCCATGGCGGCCGGCATCGGGCTCGTGCCCGAGGACCGCAAGGGCCAGGGGCTGGTGCTGGACGCCTCCGTCGAGGAGAACCTCGGGCTGGTCACCCTCCGGTCCGCCTCCCGCGCGGGGCTCGTCGACCTCAAGGGGCAGCACGCTGCGGCGGAACGCGTCGCCGGGCAGCTCGGGGTGCGGATGGCCGGGCTCGGCCAGCACGTGCGCACCCTGTCCGGCGGCAACCAGCAGAAGGTCGTCATCGGCAAGTGGCTGCTGGCCAACACCAAGGTGCTGATCCTCGACGAACCGACGCGCGGCATCGACGTCGGCGCCAAGGTCGAGATCTACCAGCTGATCAACGAACTGACGGCGGCCGGTGCCGCCGTGCTCATGATCTCCAGCGACCTGCCCGAGGTGCTCGGCATGAGCGACCGGGTGGTGGTCATGGCGCAGGGCCGCGTGGCGGGCGAACTCACCGCCGAGCACGCCACCCAGGACGCCGTGATGGCGCTCGCCGTCAGCACCCCCCACGGCGGCACCCCGGGCAACACCCCCCACCAGAACGGAACGGAGGCCTCCGGTGGCCACTGACACGCTCAAGAGCAAGCCGGGCGCGCAGGGCGCCACGGGCGGTGGGCGCCGCCTGCTGCTGGAGAACGGCGCGCTGACCGCGCTGATCGTCCTCGTCATCGCCATGTCGGTGCTGTCCGGGGACTTCCTGACCGCCGACAACCTGCTGAACGTCGGGGTCCAGGCGGCCGTCACCGCGATCCTCGCCTTCGGCGTCACCTTCGTCATCGTCTCCGCGGGCATCGACCTGTCGGTCGGCTCGGTCGCCGCGCTGTCGGCCACCGTGCTGGCCTGGAGCGCCACCGAGGCCGGGATGCCGGTCGCGCTCGCGGTGGTGCTGGCCGTCGCGACGGGCATCGCCTGCGGCCTGGTGAACGGTTTCCTCATCTCGTACGGGAAGCTGCCGCCGTTCATCGCGACGCTCGCCATGCTGTCGGTCGGGCGCGGTCTGTCGCTGGTCGTCTCGCAGGGTTCGCCGATCGCCTTCCCGGACTCGGTCTCCCACCTGGGCGACACGCTCGGCGGCTGGCTGCCGGTGCCGGTGCTCGTGATGGTCCTGATGGGGCTGGTCACGGCGTTCGTCCTCGGGCGCACCTACATCGGCCGCTCCATGTACGCCATCGGCGGCAACGAGGAGGCCGCGCGGCTGTCCGGGCTGCGGGTGAAGCGGCAGAAGCTCGCCATCTACGCCTTCTCCGGGCTGTTCGCCGCCGCCGCGGGCATCGTGCTCGCCTCCCGGCTCTCCTCCGCGCAGCCGCAGGCCGCGCAGGGCTACGAACTGGACGCCATCGCCGCCGTCGTCATCGGCGGGGCCTCGCTCGCGGGAGGCACCGGCAAGGCGTCGGGCACGCTGATCGGCGCGCTGATCCTCGCGGTGCTGCGCAACGGCCTCAACCTGCTGTCCGTCTCCGCGTTCTGGCAGCAGGTCGTCATCGGCGTCGTCATCGCGCTGGCGGTGCTGCTGGACACCCTGCGCCGCAAGGCGGGGGCGACCGCACCGGCGGCCGGGGCCGGCGGGGGCGGCAGGGGCCGGCAGGCACTGACGTACGTGATCGCCGCCGTCGTCGCGGTGGCCGTGGTCGGCGCGACCTCGCTGCTGCACGGCGGCTCGTCGGACGGGAGGACGCGGAAGGTCGGCCTTTCCCTGTCGACGCTCAACAACCCGTTCTTCGTGCAGATCCGGGCGGGCGCCGAGGAGCGGGCGGAGAAGCTGGGCGTGGACCTGACGGTCACGGACGCGCAGAACGACGCCTCTCAGCAGGCCAACCAGTTGCAGAACTTCACCAGCGAGGGCCTGTCCTCGATCATCGTCAACCCGGTGGACTCCGACGCCGCGGGCCCCTCGGTGCGTTCGGCGAACAAGGACGGCATCCCCGTCATCGCCGTGGACCGCGGCGTCAACGACGCGACGACGTCCGCACTGGTCGCCTCCGACAACGTCGAGGGCGGTGAACTGGGCGCCAGGGCCCTCGCCGAGAAGCTCGGCGGCAAGGGCACCGTCGTCATCCTCCAGGGCCAGGCCGGCACCTCCGCCAGCCGGGAGCGCGGGGCGGGCTTCGCGGCCGGACTGAAGGAGTACCCGGGCATCGAGGTGGTCGCCAAGCAGCCCGCGGACTTCGACCGCACCAAGGGCCTGGACGTGATGACCAACCTGCTCCAGGCGCACCCCGGCATCGACGGCGTCTTCGCGGAGAACGACGAGATGGCGCTCGGCGCGATCAAGGCGCTGGGTTCCAGGGCCGGGAAGTCGGTGCAGGTCGTCGGGTTCGACGGCACTCCGGACGGGCTGCAGGCCGTGCGGGACGGCTCGCTGTACGCGTCCGTGGCGCAGCAGCCCAGGGAACTGGGCAGGATCGCCGTGGAGAACGCGTTGCGCGCCGCCGACGACGAGAAGGTGGAGAAGATGGTGAAGGTGCCGGTGAAGGTGGTCACCAAGGAGAACGTGGCCGGCTTCGAGGGCTGACACGGGCGGACAGGCGCACGGGAGTGTGCGCGGACGGGCGGTCCCGGCGACCGCCCGCCCTCCTCACCCGGGACGCACGGGTACGGGGATTCACTCGGATCGGGGAGCGATTCATGTACGACTACGACCTCCTGGTCGTGGGGTCGGCCAACGCCGACCTCGTGATCGGCGTCGAGCGGCGGCCGGGTGCCGGCGAGACGGTGCTCGGCTCCGACCTGGCCGTCCACCCGGGCGGCAAGGGCGCCAACCAGGCGGTCGCCGCCGCCCGGCTGGGCGCCCGCACGGCACTGCTGGCCCGGGTCGGTGACGACTCCCACGGCCGGCTGCTGCTGGACTCCCAGCGGACGGCCGGTGTCGACACGGTCGGCATGCTGGTGGGCGGGGCGCCGACCGGCGTCGCGCTGATCACCGTCGACCCGTCGGGCGACAACAGCATCGTGGTCTCGCCGGGTGCGAACGGCCGGCTGGCACCGGGGGACGTCCGCGCCGCCGCCAGCCTCTTCCACGCCTCCCGTGTGGTCTCCGCGCAGTTGGAAATCCCGCTGGAGACGGTGGTGGAGGTGGTCCGGTGCCTCGCGCCGGGCGGCCGGTTCGTGCTGAACCCGTCACCGCCGCGCCCGCTGCCGCCGGAGGTGCTGGCCGCCTGCGACCCGCTGATCGTCAACGAGCACGAGGCGAGGGTGATCCTCGGCGACGCGTGCGTCGGCGAACGCCCCGAGGACTGGGCGCGGATCCTGCTGGCCAAGGGCCCGCGTTCGGTGGTCGTGACCCTGGGCGCGCGGGGGGCGCTGGTGGCGTCGACGGCCGAGGGCGTCTGCCGCGTCCCGTCCGTGGAGGTCGACGCCGTGGACACCACGGGCGCGGGCGACGCGTTCACCGCGGCACTGGCCTGGCGGCTCGGCACGGGTGAGTCGCTCGCCGGGGCGGCGGCGTACGCGGCCCGGGTGGGCGCGGCGGCCGTCACGAAGGCGGGGGCGCAGGCGTCGTACCCGACGGCGGCGGAGGTCGAGGCGCTGTGAAGAAGGCCGGGATACTCAACCGCCACCTGTCCGGTGCCCTGGCCGGGCTCGGCCACGGGGACGAGGTCCTGGTGTGCGACGCGGGCATGCCGATCCCGGACGGCCCGCACGTCGTGGACCTGGCCTTCCGCGCCGGGGTGCCGTCCTTCGCGGAGGTGGTGGACGGCCTGCTGGCCGAGCTGGTGATCGAGGGCGCGACCGCGGCGACGGAGGTACGGGAGGCCAACCCGCGGGCCGCGGCACTGCTGGACGACCGCTGCCCCGCTCTGGCACTGGTCCCGCACGAACGCCTGAAGGAACGGTCGGCGCGGGCCCGTCTGGTGGTCCGCACCGGCGAGGCCCGGCCGTACGCGAACGTGCTGCTGCGATGCGGGGTCTTCTTCTAGGACGCCCCGCCCCGCCCCGCACATGCTTCGAGGGCCCGGTCACCCACCGGGCCCTCTCGGCTTCCCTCCCCCTCAGGCCTCCCGCGATCCCCCCGGATCTCCCCCCGCAGGCGTCCTGATGCCCACTACGACCCGCCGGGCGACGGAATGGTTGCACCCCCACCCCAAGATCTTTCCCACCGACACCGACCGACACCGACCGCGCCGACCACGCCGACCACGCCGACCGTCCCGTCGTCGCCCGCCGGCGCCCCGCCGGCGCCGTGCGGTGCCGGCGGGAGGCTGGTCCCGGAGGCCGGGTGCGGGTGCGTCTTCCGAGGGGCCCCTCGTGGGGGGACTACGCCGTGTGCTCCGTGAAGCGCGTCGCTGTTTCCGCCAGGACCTCGCGGCCGTCGCGGGCCCACAGGGTCTCGTTGAACAGTTCGACCTCGATGGGGCCCGTGTAGCCGGCCGCCTCCACGTGGGCCTTCCACTCGCGCATGTCGATCGCGCCGTCGCCGATCTGGCCGCGGCCGTTGAGGACGCCCTCGGGCAGAGGGGTCGTCCAGTCGGCGAGCTGGAAGGTGTGGATGCGGCCCGCCGCGCCGGCCCGGGCGATCTGGGCGGGCGCCCGGTCGTCCCACCAGATGTGGTACGTGTCGACCGTGACGCCGACCTGGTGGGCGGGGAAGCGTTCGGCGATGTCCAGGGCCTGGGTGAGGGTGGAGACCACGCAGCGGTCCGAGGCGAACATGGGGTGCAGCGGTTCGATGGCGAGACGGACGCCGTGCCGCTCGGCGTACGGGGCCAGTTCCGCCAGCGCGTCCGCGATGCGTTCGCGGGCCGCGCCCAGGTCCTTGCTGCCGGCCGGGAGGCCGCCCGAGACCAGGACCAGTGTGCCGGTGCCGAGGGTGGCCGCCTCGTCGACCGCGCGCCGGTTGTCGGCCAGGGCACGGGCGCGCTCGTCCGGGTCGATGGCGGTGAGGAAGCCGCCCCGGCACAGGGTGGTGACGGTCAGTCCCGCGTCGCGGACCAGTTTCGCCGCCGCCTCGACGCCGTACGCCTGGACGGGCTCGCGCCACAGGCCGACGTTGCCGACGCCCAGGTCGCGGCAGGTCGCGGTCAGCTCGGGCAGGGAGAGCTGTCTGACCGTCATCTGGTTGATGCTGAAACGCGTCAGGTCGGGCTTGGTCACCGGTTCACCCCGTACAGCGCGAGCAGGTTCCTCATGCGTTCCTCCGCCAGTTCCGGGTCCGGGAACAGGCCCAGGCCGTCGGCGAGTTCGTAGGCGCGGGCCAGGTGCGGCAGGGAGCGGGCCGACTGGAGGCCGCCGACCATCGTGAAGTGGCTCTGGTGGCCCGCGAGCCAGGCGAGGAGGACCACGCCCGTCTTGTAGTAGCGGGTGGGGGTCTGGAAGAGGTGGCGGGAGAGTTCGACGGTGGGGTCGAGGACGGCGCGGAAGCCCTCCGTGTCCCCGGTGTCCAGCACGCGGACCGCCTCGGCGGCCAGCGGGCCCAGCGGGTCGAAGATGCCGAGCAGGGCGTGGCTGAAGCCCTGCTCGTCGCCGGCGATCAGCTCGGGGTAGTGGAAGTCGTCCCCGGTGTAGCAGCGCACGCCCTGCGGGAGCCTGCGGCGCAGTCCGACCTCGCGCCCGGCGTCGAGCAGGGACACCTTGACGCCGTCGACCTTGTCGGGGTGGGCGGCGATGACCTCCAGGAAGGTGTCCGTCGCCGCGTCGAGGTCGGGTGAGCCCCAGTAGCCCTCCAGGGCCGGGTCGAACATCGGGCCGAGCCAGTGCAGGATCACCGGCTCGGCGGCCTGGCGCAGGAGATGGCCGTAGACCTCCAGGTAGTCCTCGGGTCCCCGCGCCGTCGCGGCCAGCGCGCGGGAGGCCATCAGGATGGCCTGGGCGCCCGACTCCTCGACGACCGCGAGCTGTTCCTCGTAGGCGGCCCGGACCTCGGCGAGGGTGCCCCCGGAGATCTGGTCGGTGCCGACGCCGCAGGCGATCCGCCCGCCGGTCGCCCTCGCCTCGGCGGCGGACCGGCGGATCAGCTCCGCCGCGCCGGCCCACTCCAGGCCCATGCCGCGCTGGGCGGTGTCCATCGCCTCGGCCACGCCCAGCCCGTGGGACCACAGGTGACGGCGGAAGGCGAGGGTGGCGTCCCAGTCGACGGCCGCCGGTCCGTCGGGTGTGGTGTCCGCGTACGGGTCGGCGACGACGTGCGCCGCGGAGAAGACCGTACGGGAGGTGAAAGCGCTTCCCCCCGAGACGGTCAGGGGCTCCGTGCGGGGCTCGTAGGCGCGCAGGGTGCCGTTCGCGTCGGGCAGGTGCAGGGTCACAGCGCGATCTCCGGTACGTCGAGGCGGCGGCCCTCGGCCGAGGAGCGCAGGCCCAGCTCGGCGAGCTGCACGCCGCGGGCGCCGGCCAGCAGGTCCCAGTGGTAGGGGGCGCCGGCGTAGACGTGCTTGAGGAACAGCTCCCACTGGGCCTTGAAGCCGTTGTCGAAGTCGCCGTTGTCCGGCACCTCCTGCCACTGGTCGCGGAAGGCCTCGGTGGCGGGGATGTCCGGGTTCCAGACCGGCTTCGGGGTGGCGGAGCGGTGCTGGACGCGGCAGTTGCGCAGGCCCGCCACGGCGGAGCCCTCCGTGCCGTCGACCTGGAACTCGACGAGTTCGTCGCGGTTGACGCGGACCGTCCAGGAGGAGTTGATCTGGGCGATCGCGCCGCCGTCGAGCTCGAAGACGCCGTACGCGGCGTCGTCGGCGGTGGCGTCGTAGGGCTTGCCGTTCTCGTCCCAGCGCTGCGGGACGTGGGTGGCGGTCAGGGCCTGGACGGACTTCACACGGCCGAACAGCTCGTGGAGCACGTACTCCCAGTGCGGGAACATGTCGACGACGATGCCGCCGCCGTCCTCGGCACGGTAGTTCCACGAGGGGCGCTGGGCGTCCTGCCAGTCGCCCTCGAAGACCCAGTAGCCGAACTCGCCGCGCACGGACAGGATGCGGCCGAAGAAACCGCCGTCGATGAGGCGCTTGAGCTTCAGCAGGCCCGGCAGGAAGAGCTTGTCCTGCACGACGCCGTGCTTGACGCCGGCGGCGTTCGCCAGGCGGGCGAGTTCCAGGGCACCGTCGAGGCCGGTGGCCGTCGGCTTCTCCGTGTAGACGTGCTTGCCCGCGGCGATCGCCTTCCTGATCGCCTCCTCGCGGGCCGAGGTGACCTGGGCGTCGAAGTAGACGTCCACGGACGGGTCGGCGAGGACCGCGTCCACGTCCGTCGACACGTGCTCCAGGCCGTGCCGCTCGGCCAGCGCCCTGAGCGCGTGCTCACGGCGGCCGACCAGGATCGGCTCCGGCCACAGCACGGTGCCGTCACCGAGGTCGAGGCCGCCCTGTTCGCGGAGGGCGAGGATCGAGCGGACGAGATGCTGGCGATAGCCCATCCGCCCGGTCACACCGTTCATGGCGATACGCACCGTCTTGCGTGTCACGTCATTCCCTTCGAGTGAGCGATGTGAAAGTACAGCAAGCGCTTTCTATGCCCGACGAAGCTAGCCTGTGGGCGGCGGTCCGGACAAGACCGGGGTCCGGGAGAGTTGTTCGAGGGGGCGAACAACGGCGGGGGGTGGTCGTAAGGTCACCCGGGACGGCGGAGCCGGCGTACGGCACACGGGTGAGGCGGAGGACGAGGACATGACGGTGACCCTGGCGGACGTGGCGGCCCGCGCCCAGGTCTCCCCCGCGACGGTGTCGCGCGTGCTGAACGGGAACTACCCCGTGGCCGCCTCCACCCGGGAACGGGTGCTGAAGGCGGTCGACGAGCTGGACTACGTGCTCAACGGGCCCGCGAGCGCGCTGGCGGCGGCCACGTCCGATCTGGTGGGCATCCTGGTCAACGACATCGCGGACCCCTTCTTCGGCATCATGGCCGGTGCGATCCAGTCCGAGATCGGGGGACCGGGCGGCCGGGCGGGCGGCGAGAGACTCGCCGTGGTCTGCAACACCGGCGGCACCCCGGAGCGCGAACTGACCTATCTCACGCTGCTGCAACGGCAGCGGGCGGCGGCCGTCGTGCTGACCGGCGGGGCGATGGAGGACGCGGCGCACCAGACGGCCGTGGCGGCGAAGCTGGGCAGGCTGACGGAGGCGGGGACGCGGGTGGTGCTGTGCGGGCGTCCGCCGGCACCGCGGACCGGGGCGATCGCGCTGACCTTCGACAACCGCGGGGGCGGGCGGGAGCTGACCGAGCACCTGATCGGGATCGGGCACCGGCGGCTCGGCTACATCGCGGGCCCCGAGGAGCGGACCACGACCCGGCACCGGCTGGAGGGGCACCGCGCCGCGCTCGCCGCGCACGGCATCGGGGAGGACCCCCGATGGACGGTCCACGGCCGCTACGACCGGCAGTCCGGCTACGAGGCGACGCTCGAACTCCTGCGGAGGGACCCGTCCCTGACGGCGGTCGTCGCGGCGAACGACTCCGTCGCGCTGGGGGCGTGCGCGGCGCTGCGGGACTCCGGGCTGCGGATTCCGCAGGACGTGTCGGTGGCCGGGTTCGACGACCTGCCGTTCAGCATCGACGCGGTGCCCGCGCTGACGACGGTCCGGCTGCCGCTCGCGGAGGCGGGGGCCCGGGCGGGGCGCATCGCGATGGGGCGGGAGGAGCCGCCGGCCGGGGGGATCGCTACGGTGCGGGGGGAGTTGATGGTGCGGGGGTCCTCCGGGATTCCCCGGGGGTGAGAGCCGTCGGTTCCCCGCGTGACCCGTCCGGAGGGGCGGGGCCACCGGGGGTCGTCGCTCCCGCGCCCCGCTCCGGCCCGACGGGTCTCGGGCCCGAACGCCGGACGGGCCGGGTGCGCGGGTGGGCGGGTGGGCGGCCGGCGGGCTCGGACGGGCGGCGGGCCGGGGCGGTGGCCTGTGGGAAGGGGGGAGGCGACACCGGGCGGTGACGAGGAGTGGGCGCGGCGGTGCCGGGTACGCTCCGGGTTCATGAAGCTGGCGTTCTCCACCCTCGGTGTCCCCGGCCTGCCCCTGAGCGACGTACTGGGGCTCGCCACCGCGCACGGCTACCACGGTGTCGAATTGCGCGCCCACCCGGAAGAACCGGTGCATCCGGGTCTGACCCCCGACGAACGGGCCGCGGTGGCCGCCCGGTTCAAGACGGCCGGTGTCGAACTGCTGGGCCTGGCGGGCTACGCGCGCGTCGCCGCGCCCGGTGCCGACGACGCCGTCCTCGCCGAGATCCGCGGGCTGCTCGAACTCGCCCGCGACCTGGGCGCCCCGTACGTCCGGGTCTTCCCCGGCGGCGGCACCGAGCAGAGCCCCGACGACGCCGACGCGACGGCCGCGCGGCGGCTGGGCACGGCCGCCGAGTACGCGACCGACCTGGGCGTACGCATCCTGCTGGAGACCCACGACTCGCACCGCACCGGCGCCGACGCGATGCGCGTTTTGGGGCTGGTCGGGCACCGCCAGGTCGGCGTGCTGTGGGACGTGATGCACACCTGGCTCGGCGGCGAGCAGCCCTCGGAGAGCTACCTGGCCCTCGCCCCGCACCTCGGGTACGTCCAGGTCAAGGACATCGCCTCCGCCGACGACACCACCCCGCTCCCGCTGGGCACCGGCGTGCTGCCGCTCACCGAGGTCGTGGACGTCCTCTCCCGCCACGGCTGGGACGGCTGGCTGTGCTGGGAGTACGAGAAGCGGTGGTACGAATCGGCCGCCCCGTTGCCCGACCTGCTGGACGGGGGCCGCGAGCACCTCGCCCGGCTGCTCAGCGACGCGGCGTGAGGACGGGCGCCGCGGACCGCACCCTGCGTTCCAGCCGCTCCCGGCACGCGGGCCACTCCGCCGCCGTCACCGAGTAGATCGCGGAGTCCCGCAGCCGGCCCTCCTCGGCCGCCGCCGCGAGGTCGGCCGCGTGGTGCGGGCCGAGGGGTTCCAGCCGGACCAGGGTTCCTTCGAAGGCCGGACCCACCAGTGTGAACGTCATCGGACGGATTCCTCCGCCGGGGCGCAGGACCGTCCAGCCGTTTCCGGACCGGCCGCCGTTTCGGGGCCGGCCGCCGTTTCCGGACCGGCCGCCGCTCCCGGACCGGCCGCCGCTCCCGGACCGGCCGCCGCTCCCGGCCGGGCCACCGCCTCCGTGTCCGGCACGAGGACGCGGGAGCGCCGGGAGGCGGGCGGGGTGAGCGTCGCCAGGGCCACCCCGCCCACCAGCAGCGCCGCCGCGCACCAGCGCAGCGGGGTCACCGACTCGCCGAGGAAGACGGCCGCCGAGGACATGCCGAAGACGGGGACCAGGAGGGAGAACGGGGCGACCGACGAGGCGGGGTGACGGTGCAGCAGCCAGCCCCAGGCGCCGAAGCCGAAGACGGTCGAGACCCATGCGACGAAGAGGATCGTGCCGGTGCCCTGCCAGTCCAGACCGCGCAGGGCCGCGAGGTCCTGCGACGGGCCCTCCGCCAGGAGGGAGAGGGCCAGCAGCGGGAGCACCGGGACGGTGGACACCCACACCATGAAGTTCAGCGCGTCGGGCGGCGAGGCCTTGCGGGTCAGGACGTTGGACACGCCCCAGGCCGCAGCGGCGCCGACGACCATCATGAAGGCGCCCAGCGGGCCGGAGGCACCCTCGTCGACCGCCGCCACGCCGATACCGGCGACGGCCAGCGCCATGCCCAGCGCCCGCACGCCGGCGGGCCGTTCGCCCAGGACCGCCGCCGCGAGCACCGCCGTGAACACCGCCTGGACCTGCAGGACGAGGGACGACAGACCGGCCGGCATGCCCGCGTCCATGCCCTGGAAGACCAGGCCGAACTTCGCGACCCCCAGCACCAGTCCCACCGCCACGATCCACTTCCACGCCACCTTCGGGCGGCCGACGAAGAAGACCGCGGGCAGCGCCGCCGCCAGGAAGCGCAGCGCCGAGAAGAGCAGCGGCGGGAAGTGGCCGAGGCCTGTCTCGATGACCGTGAAGTTGACGCCCCAGACGGCGGCGACGAGCACGGCGAGGAGGAGGTGGGAAGGTCGCATGTGTCGAGGATCGTGGGGCGGACCGTGTAGCACCAGCGATGATTACTGCATCATGGGGTGAAGCACTGCTAAGCGTTCTTGCGAGCCGGGAGCCGGGAGCCGCCTCATGCTCGATCTCCAGCGACTGCGTGCCCTGCACGCCGTCTCCGTGCACGGCACCGTCGGCGCGGCCGCCGCCGCGCTCGGCTTCACGCCGTCCGCCGTGTCCCAGCAGATCGCCAAGCTGGAGCGGGAGACCCGGACCGTGCTGCTGGAGCGGGAGGGGCGCGGGGTGCGCCTCACCGACGAGGCGTGGCAGCTGGCCGCCGCGGCACGTGAGTTGCTGGCGCTCGTCGAGCGGGCGGAGACCCGGCTGGAGGAGCGTCGCGGAGTCCCGTCGGGGCGGCTGACCGTGGCCGCGTTCCCGTCGGCGGCGCGCGGCCTGATGCCGGCCGTACTGGCGGACCTGGCGAAACGGCATCCGGCGCTGGACACACGGCTGACGGAGGTGGACCCGCATCTGTCCGTGGACCTGGTGGCGAAGGGCGCCGTCGACCTGGTCGTGGCGCACGACTGGGACATCGCCCCGCTGCCCGCCCCGGCCGGGGTGGAGCAGGCGGCCGTCGGGGAGGACCTGTGCGACCTGCTCGTGCCGGAGGGGCACCGCTTCGCGGGGCGGGCGGGCGTACGGCGTGCGGAACTGGGCGGGGAGCGGTGGATCTGCCAGCCGCCCGGGCGGGTCTGCCACACCTGGCTGCTGCGGACCCTGCGCGGCGCCGGTCACGAGCCGGACATCGTCCACCAGGCCGACGAGAACCCGACGCTGGTGGCCCTGGTCGCGGCCGGGCTGGGCATCGCCCTGATCCCCCGGCTGGGGCGCGGTCCGCTGCCCGCGGGTGTGGTGGAGGTGCCGCTCGACCCGATGCCCGTACGGCGGCTGTACGCGCTGTGGCGCGAGGGCGCGGCCCGTCGTCCGGCGATCGCGGAGACGGTGCGGACGCTGCGGGCCCACTGGCCGCACGCCTCGGCCCGCACGGCCGCACCCCACTCCCGCCCGACCGGCTGACCCCACCCCCCGCCCGACCGGCTGACCCCGGCCGCGGGCGGCAGACCCGAGGCGCCCGAGGCAGGTCCGAGGGTCCCGAGGAACGGCGGTCCCGGTCGCCGGCTGCGGGTGGCGCCGTCCTCTCCGCCGCACCGCGGCCGGCGGCCCGCCGCCGGTGCGCCCTCCTCCCCGGCTCCGGCGGCGGCCCCCGCCGGCCCCGCCGGCCGATGCCCGGTGGCTTGGAGTGACTCCTGTGCGCTCCCTTGACCGGCAGAAACTTCCCGGATATTGGTGACTCCTTGGAAGTTTCCTTCAGCAGCTCTCCAGCGATCCCCCAGCGGATCACTCCGGAAGGAGCGCACGTGCACCACAGCAGCACGGCCGGCACGGGAAGCAGCGGGCAGCCCTCCAGACGTACCGTCCTCACCGCCACCGCGGTCGTCACCGCCGCCCTGGCGGCCGGCGGCGGCACCGCGTACGCCGGCTCCCGCAGGCCCGACGACGACCAGCTCCGCGCCCTCGTCTCCCGCATGACGCTGGAGGAGAAGGTCGGCCAGCTCTTCGTGATGCGGGTATACGGCCACTCCGCCACCGACCCCGACCAGGCCGACGTCGACGCCAACCTCGAGGAGATCGGCGTCCGCACGGCGGCCGAACTGGTCGCCAGGTACCGGGTCGGCGGCGTCATCTACTTCGCCTGGGCGCACAACACCCGCGACCCGCACCAGATCGCCGACCTGTCCAACGGCATCCAGAAGGCCTCCCTGGAGCTGCCGCGCGGCCTCCCGGTGCTCATCTCCACCGACCAGGAGCACGGGGCGGTGGCCCGCGTGGGCGAGCCGGCGGCCCTCTTCCCGGGCGCGATGGCCGTCGGCGCGGGCGGGTCGCGCTCCGACGCCCGTACCCTCGGCCGGGTCGCGGGCGCCGAGCTGCGCGCGATGGGCATCCGTCAGGACTACTCCCCCGTCGCCGACGTGAACGTCAACCCGGCCAATCCCGTGATCGGCGTCCGGTCCTTCGGCGCCGATCCGGAGGCGGTGGCGGAGCTGGTGGCCGCCGAGGTGACGGGGTACCAGCGGTCCGGGGTCGCGGCGTGCGCCAAGCACTTCCCCGGGCACGGCGACACCGCCACCGACAGCCACACCGGCCTCCCGGTCATCACCCACAGCCGCGAGCAGTGGGAGGAACTGGACGCCCCGCCCTTCCGCGCGGCCATCGACGCCGGCATCGACTCGATCATGACCGCCCACCTCGTGGTCCCGGCGCTCGACGACTCCGGCGACCCGGCCACCCTCTCCCGCCCCATCCTCACCGGCATCCTGCGCGGGGAACTCGGCTACGACGGGGTGGTGGTCACCGACTCCCTCGGCATGGAGGGCGTACGGACCAAGTACGGCGACGCACGGGTGCCGGTGCTGGCGCTGAAGGCGGGCGTCGACCAGCTCCTCAACCCGCCGGACCTGGACCTCGCCTGGAACGCGGTCCTGACGGCCGTACGCGGCGGCGAACTCACCGAGGCACGGCTCGACGAATCGATCCTGCGCGTGCTGCGGCTGAAGGCGAAGCTGGGGCTGTTCCAGGACGCCTCCACCAGCCGGCGGGACGTCGACCGCACCGTCGGCACCCGGGCGCACCGGGCCGCCGCCGACCGGATCGCCGAGCGGACCACCACGGTGCTGGTCAACGAGGGGCGCCTGCTGCCGCTGTCGCGCCGGGAGCACCGCAGGCTGCTCGTCGTGGGCGCCGACCCCGCCTCCCCCTCGGGCACCACCGGGCCGCCCACCGGCGTCCTCGCGGACGCGCTCACGGAGCTGGGCTTCACGGCCACCGCCCTGTCCACGGGCACCGCTCCCTCCGCCGCCGTCATCGACCGCGCTCTCGCGGCGGCCGGGGACGCCGACGCGGTGGTGGTCGCCACGTACAACGTCACGGCGGGCAGCGGCCAGCGCACGCTGGTCGCCCGGCTCCTGGAGACCGGGAGGCCGGTCGTCGCGGTCGCGGTCCGCAACCCGTACGACGTGGCCCACCTGCCGGGCGTCCCCGCCTGCCTCGCCGCCTACTCGTGGACCGACGTCGAGGTGCGGGCGGCGGCCCGGGTGATCGCGGGCCGGGTACGGCCGCGCGGCAGGCTGCCGGTGCCGGTGGTCCGGGCGGACGATCCGGCGACGGTCCTGTACCCCCTCGGGCACGGCTTGTCGTACCGGTCGAACCGGTCGAACCGGTCCTAGGGGCGCAGCGCGGCCTGCGCCACGCGCCGGGGGCGCTCCCGGTGCCCGGACGCGAAGCCCCCCGCGCGGCTGGCGTGCGCCCGCCGCCCCGGGCCACGCTGGTCCGGGGACCCGGCGGGCCGCGCTGGACCGGGGGACCGGCGGGCCGCACTGGACCGGGACCCCGGGGGGATGGCGATGCGAGGGAGAGGGGCCGCGAGGGTGCTCTGCGCCCTGTCGGTGCTGTGTGCCGTACTGCTGACGGGGTGCCAGAGCCCGTCGGGCCCGGCGGGCTCCGCCGGGAGCGTCACGGGCGACGGCGCCGGAGCGGCGGGAGGGGGCGGGCCGCCCGGCGGGGGGACGGTGCCGGGGTCGGCCCCGGCGGCCGTCCGGCCGTCCGGGTACGGGGCGGTGTTCCTCGCGGTCGACGAGTGCGGCTCGTTCGGAACGGCCGGCTCCACCGAGGTCCCGTGCGGCAGCGAGCGGGCCGCGGCGCGGGTGGTGGCCCGGGAGGACGGCCGCGCGGAGGACGGGCCGCCGTGCCCCGCCACCACCGACTTCGTCCTGCACATCAGCGAGCGGCGCCCCTCTGCCGACGAGGACGGTGACGGGGCCGTGCCGCGGGGCTACGCCTGTATGCGCAAGCTGTCGCCGCCGCACCCCGGTGACCCCGGCGGCGGGGGCGGCCCGCACACCATCGTCGGTGACTGCGTCCGCGACGCCGGGAGCGGCACGGTCCGCGAGACCGCGTGCGCCGGCGGGGACGGGCGGACACCTCGGTTCAAGGTGGTCGACGCGGTCGCCGACCGGGCGGACTGCCCCGCCTCGACGGGCCTGTACGTCCGTCTCGGCGGGGCGCACCCGGTGGGCTGCGCCCGGCCGCTGTGAACCGCTGGAACCTGTCAGCGGCGGCCGGGGCGCAGCCTTCCGTGCTTCCCTGCTACGGGCGCAGCGCGGGCTCGCGCTGCACGTCCCGCTTGTCCAGCCTGGCGTCGAACGCGGCCAGCGGCTCGGCCGCCGTCGGGTCGTCCCGCACCTCGGCGGAGGCGACCCCGGCCCAGTCCAGGATGCGGGCCGTGGCGAGGGCCTTCTCCTCGGGCACCAGACCGGCGACGTTGGCACCGTGGTTCATGCCGGGCGCGGTGAGGACGTAGGAGTCGCGCGCGCCGTGGCCGAGGCGGAAGGGCTCGGCGCCCCACGGGTCGTTCTCGCCGTACACGAACAGCATCTGGTCGGCGTTGTGCCGCACCCAGCGGTCGACGTCCCGCATCGCCCACGGCTCGAACCTCATCGGGATCGACCGGGGCACGAAGTTCCGCGGCGGCTGGTAGCCGTAGCGGATGTACTTCTTCTCGATGTGCGGGAAGTGGATCGTCGGCGCGCCCAGCTGCGTACCGGCCTGGTAGTAGTACGGCGTGTACGGGGCGAGGCCCTGGTCCGTGTAGAAGGAGAAGCCGGAGATCGTGTCGACCGAGTCCCAGATCGCCTCGTCCGTGGCGTTCCGCGCGTCGGCCGGGATGCCGGCGCAGTCCTTCACGGTGCTGTACTGCCAGAAGCCCCAGACGTAGTCGAGGACGACGGCCTCGTAGGCGCGGTCCAGGCTGCCGATGGTGTCGAAGGTGTAGCCGTTCTCGGCCGCGTACGCCTCGTACTTCTCCTTGAGCGGCGCCCGGCGCACCAGCGCCTCGCGCTGCACGCCGTTCAGCCGGTCGCGGCACTCCTCGGTGCCGACCCGGGCGAAGAAGCGGTCGTAGGCCCGGTCCTCGTGGTTCACCACGTCGTTGGGGGCGACGTAGGCGACGACGCCGTCCATGTCGCGCGGGTAGAAGCGCTCGTAATAGGTGGCGGTCATGCCGCCCTTGGAGCCGCCGGTGGAGATCCAGTTCTCGGAGTAGAGCGGCTTGAGGGCCTCGAAGATGCGGTGCTGGTCACTGGCCGCCTGCCAGATGTCCAGCTTCGACCAGTCGGCCGGCTCGGGCCGGGACGGCGTGAAGTAGCGGTACTCCATGGAGACCTGGTTGCCGTCCACGATCTGGGTCGGTTCGCGGCGGCTGGGGTTGGTGGAGACGCTGTATCCGCCGGTGTAGAAGACCGTCGGGCGGTTCACGTCCTTGTGCAGCACGGTGATCCGCTGCTGGAACGTGCCCTTGGACGGGCGCCGGTGGTCGACCGGCTGGGTGTAGTTGAGGACGAAGAAGCGGTAACCGGTGTACGGCTTCTCCTCGATCAGGCTCATGCCCGGTACGGACAGCAGCCGGTCCTTGATGTCGACGGCCTTCGGCTCGGCGGCGGTGGCCGCGCCCGCCGTGCTGACGGTGCCTATGAGCACCACGAGCGCCAGCAGCCATCTGAGCGCCTTGCGCATGCACCCTCCCTGTGAAACAGATGTGCGCCGGAAGCTATCGGAGCAAGTCACCCGCGCACCAGGGGAGACCGGGAAATGGCCGCCACGAGGCGGTTCAGCACAGGATCCAGCCGGAGCTGCCCGACCCCCGGGACACCGTGCCCCGCACCCATACGCAGCGCTTCCCGGCGTGCACGGTCACCGGTCCGGCCCGGTAGGCGTAGCGCCCCGAGTCGACCACCGGCCGGCCGCCGCGCGCCTGCACGCCGACGGACATCTGCCGCTTGGTGCCGGGCGTCCTGGGGACGGTGACGGCGCAGACGTAGCCGCCGCGCCTGTGGACGAGGACCGTCCCGGTGGAGAACGGCAGCGTGCGCACCTTGCGGCCCGGGCACGCCACGGCGGCCCGCGCCTCCTGCGGCACCGCGACGGTGAGCAGCCCGGCCGCGGTCAGCACGGCCGTGCCCAGCGCCAGCCGCCGGCGTGTCGCGGCACCCCCCTGACCCACTGCGCTTCCCTCCGTCCCCGCCTCACGGCGTTCGCCGACGTACGGATGTACGGACGCGCGGCGTGTGTCGCACGGTTGCGCGGGCGTCAGTGCAGCGCGCTGACCGGCTCCTCGGGTTCGGCCGCCCCGACGAAGGTCCGCCACAGTCGCGCGTACCGTCCGCCGAGCGCCAGCAGTTCGTCGTGCGTGCCGTCCTCGGCGACCCGTCCGGCGTCCATGACGACGACGCGGTCCGCGCGGGCGGCCGTGGTCAGCCGGTGGGCGACGACGAGCGTCGTACGGCGGCCCGCGAGGCGGTCGGTGGCCTGGTTGACCTGCGCCTCCGTGGCGAGGTCCAGGGCCGCGGTCGCCTCGTCGAGGAGCAGGACGTCGGGGTCGACGAGTTCGGCGCGGGCCAGCGCGATCAGCTGCCGCTGTCCGGCGGAGAGGTTGCGGCCCCGCTCGGCGACCTCGTGGAGGTACCCGCCCGTGAGCCCGGCGATCATCTCGTGCGCGCCCACCGCCCGCGCCGCGGCCTCCACCTCGGCGTCGGTGGCGTCCGGACGGCCGTAGGCGATGGCGTCCCGGACGGTGCCGGGGAAGAGGTACGCCTCCTGCGGGACGACGCCGAGCCGGTGCCGGTAGGAGGTGAGGTCCAGGTCGCGCAGGTCCCGCCCGTCGGCGGTGACCCGGCCGCCGGTCGGGTCGTAGAACCGGGCGACCAGCTTGACCAGCGTCGACTTGCCCGCGCCGGTCTCACCGACGAAGGCGACGGTCTGCCCGGCCGGGATGCGCAGGTCGACGCCGGTGAGCGCCGCCTCCGCCCCGTCGCCGCCGCCGTACCGGAAGTGCACGTCCTCGAAGGCGATCTCGCCGCGCAGCGACGTGACGTCGACCGGCTTCCGCGGCGGCCGGGTGGAGGCCGGTTCCCGCAGCAGTTCCTGGATGCGGCCGAGCGAGACGGACGCCTGCTGGTAGCCGTCGAAGACCTGGGAGAGCTGCTGGACGGGTGCGAAGAACAGGTCGATGTAGAGCAGGTACGCCACCAGCGCGCCGGTCGTCAGCGTCGCCTCGTCGATCCGCCTGCCGCCGATGACCAGCACGGCGACCGCGGCGGCGGAGGACAGCAGCTGCACGAACGGGAAGTAGACCGAGATCAGCCACTGCCCCCTGATGCGGGCCTGCCGGTAGCCGTCACTGCGCTCGGCGAACCGCCGCCCGCCGTCGTGCTCGCGCCGGAAGGCCTGCACGATCCGCAGTCCCGCCACCGACTCCTGCAGGTCGGCGTTGACCGAGGACACCCGCTCGCGGGCCAGCTCGTACGCCTTCACGCTGGCCCTGCGGAAGAAGTAGGTGGCGATGACCAGCGGCGGCAGCGTCGCGAACACGACGAGCGCGAGCTGCACGTCGATCACCAGCAGGGCGCCCATGATGCCGAAGAAGGTGACGATCGAGACGAAGGCGGTGACGAGCCCCGTCTGCAGGAACGTCGACAGCGCGTCGACGTCCGTCGTCATCCGGGTCATGATCCGCCCGGTCAGCTCGCGCTCGTAGTAATCGAGGCCGAGCCGCTGGAGCTGGGCGAAGATCTTCAGGCGGAGCGCGTACAGGATCCGCTCCCCCGTCCGGCCGGTCATCCGGATCTCGCCGGTCTGCGCCGTCCACTGGGCGAACACGGTGAGCAGCCCCAGCAGCGCCGCCGCCCAGACCGCGCCGAGGGCGGCCTGCGTGACGCCCTCGTCGATGCCGTGCCGGATCAGCACCGGCAGCAGCAGTCCCATGCCGGCGTCCACGGCGACGAGGGCGAGGCTGATCAGCAGCGGTGCGCGGAAGCCGCGCAGCAGGCGGCGCAGGCCGTACGACTCCTCGGGCCGCACGGCCCGCGTCTCGTCGACGTCCGGGGTGCCGTCGGCCGGGGGCAGCGCGTCGACCTGGGCGAGCAGCTCCGGGGTGGCCGGGGTTCCGGCGAGGGCGGCGTCCTTCGGCGTGCGGTCGCCGGTCCACAGCCGTGGGGTGACCCCGCGCTCGGCGTCGAACTCGGCGTCCAGCTCGTCCCGTACCGACGTGTCCTCGGCGGGTGCCGCGGGCCGGGCGTGCCCCGGCGACACTCCGCCCAGCTCGTCGGGGTCGGTCAGCAGGCGCCGGTAGAGGACCGACCGCTCCTGGAGCTCCTCGTGGGTGCCGAGGTCGGCGAGGCGGCCCCGGTCGAGGACGGCGATGCGGTCGGCGAGGCCCAGGGTGGAGCGGCGGTGGGCGATGAGGAGCGTGGTGCGGCCCCGCATGACCTCCTTCAGCGCCTCGTGGATCTCGTGCTCGACGCGGGCGTCCACGGCGGAGGTGGCGTCGTCGAGGACCAGCAGCCGGGGGTCGGTGAGGATCGCGCGGGCGAGGGCGACGCGCTGGCGCTGGCCGCCGGAGAGGGTCAGGCCGTGCTCGCCGACGGTGGTGCCGTAGCCGTCGGGCAGCTCGGTGATGAACCCGTGCGCCTGCGCGGCCCGGGCCGCGGCCTCGATCTCCTCGTCGGTGGCGTCCGGACGTCCGTAGGCGATGTTGGCGCGCACGGTGTCCGAGAAGAGGAAGGAGTCCTCGGGCACGAGCCCGATGGCGGCCCGCAGCGAGTCGAGGGTCAGCTCGCGCACGTCGTGGCCGCCGACGAGGACGGCTCCGCGGGTCACGTCGTAGAAGCGCGGCAGGAGCAGGGAGACGGTGGACTTGCCGGATCCCGAGGAGCCGACGACGGCGAGGGTCTCACCGGCCCGGATCTCGAAGGAGAGACCGTCGAGGACGGGGGTGCCCTCCCCGTCGGCCGACGCGTAGCCGAAGGACACCCCGTCGAACTCGACGGTCGCCGGCGCGTCGGCGGGCAGTTCCCTGGCGCCGTCCTCGATCGCGGGCTCGGTGTCGATCAGCTCCAGGACGCGTTCGGTGCCGGCGCGGGCCTGCTGGCCGACGGTGAGGACCATGGCGAGCATGCGGACCGGGCCGACGAGCTGGGCGAGGTAGGTGGAGAAGGCGACGAAGGTACCGAGCGTGATGTTCCCGCGTACGGCCAGCCAGCCGCCGAGGGCGAGCATGGCGACCTGGCCGAGGGCGGGGACGGCCTGCAGGGCGGGGGTGTAGGTGGCGTTCAGCCTGATCGTCCGCAGCCGCCCGGCGAAGAGCCTGCGTCCGACGTCCCTGAGCTTGCCGGTCTCCTGCTCCTCCTGCCCGAAGCCCTTCACCACGCGTACGCCGCTCACCGAGCCGTCGACCACGCCCGCGACGGCGGCGGCCTGGGCCTGGGCGTACCAGGTGGCGGGGTGCAGGCGGGTGCGGCTGCGCCGGGCGATGAACCACAGCGCCGGAGCGACGGCGAGCGCGACCAGCGTGAGCGGCGGGGACAGCCACGCCATGATCCCCAGGGAGATCAGGAAGAGCAGGATGTTCCCGATGGTCATCGGAAGCATGAACAGCAGGCTCTGGATCAGCTGGAGGTCGCTGGTCGCACGCCCGACGACCTGCCCCGTGGACAGCTCGTCCTGCCGCCGTCCGTCGAGCCGGGTGATCGTCCCGTACATGTCGGTGCGCAGGTCGTGCTGGACGTCGAGGGCGAGCCGGCCACCGTAGTAGCGGCGGATGTAGGTGAGGACGTAGACGATCACGGCGGCGCCGATCAGGAGACCGGCCCAGACGGCCATGTCCCTGGTCTTGTCGCCGATCACGTCGTCGATGATCACCTTGGTGATCAGCGGGACCAGGGCCATGACGGCCATGCCGCCCAGGGAGGCGCCGAGGGCGAGGACGACGTCCTTGGGATAGCGCCAGGCGTACTCCGCCAGTCGTCGTGCCCATCCCCGTTGCGCGTCCACGCCGTGCCCTCCGGTCGGTCGTCCTGCTCACCTGATCTACCGGAAGGCACCAACACGGGCGAGCGGGGATTTCATCCCGCCGCGGCTACCGGGGCACGGGAGCAGCGGGTCCGCCGCCCCCGTGCCGCCCCGTGCCGCCCCGTGCCGCCCCGTGCCGCCCCGTGCCGCCCCGGCGAGCAACGATCCGGCGCCGCTCATCGCTCACCGCTCGCGGCTCGCCACCGGGGAGCGCCCCCGGGGGGCGGTGTCCGTCCCTGCGGGTCGCTCACCTGATCCACCGGAGGGCCGGTGCCGTTTCGCCGCGACGGATCAGGTGTGGACCCGGAGCCGGAGGAAGCGGGTCGTCTGTGCGGTGTTCTGGTTGTCGTCGCTGACGATCAGGAGTTCCAGGCGGCCCTTGCTCCGGCCGGTGACGGTCATGCCCTCGAAGTTGTCGAGCAGCGGGTTGGGCTGGGGCTGCTTGGCGGTGGCGCCGAGCGAGGGGCAGTCGGCGAGGTCGGCGAGGAGGGTCTTGTCGAACGTGGTGCCGCGCCGGTCGGCCAGGTACAGGCGGACGGTGTTGCCGACGCCGGAGGTGAAGCCGCGTTCCAGGACGAGGAGGCGCCCGTCGGGGGTCGCGGTGATCTCGGAGACGCCGAGACCGGTGTCGGTCCGGTAGGCGTACCGGGTGCCGAGCCGGAAGTCCCCGCGCGGCGTCCGCTGCCAGGTCTGGACGCGGACCAGGTCGTCCGGGTCGCCGGCGAGCGGGTACTCCATGGCGGCGAGCAGGGTCCGGCCGCCGGGGAGGAGCGTGAGCCCTTCGAAGCTGCCGTTGACCCGGGCGCGGCCCTCCGGGGCGGTCCGGAGGTCGTCCGGTACGGGGAGACGGTCGAGGATCTCGCCGTCGCGCGTGTAGCGGCGGATGGACGGCTCGGTCTCGGAGGAGACGAGGTATGTGCCGTCGTGGGCGACGACCAGCCCCTCGGCGTCGAGGGCGGCGCCGTTCTCGTCGGCGAGGGGGACGACGTCCCGCGGCTTCAGGCTGCGCGCGTCCAGCCGGAACAGGGAGGACCGGTCGGAGAGCGCGGCGAGGCCGCCGCGGCGGTCGGGGGCGAGGGCGGAGAGGTTGCCGACGTAGGTGTCCTCGTACGTCGTCTCGTCCAGGCCGTCCCAGAAGCCGGTGAGGGAGACGGCGGGCGAGCAGTCGTTCCCCGGCGGCTTCACCTGTGCGGTGGCCGGTCCGGCGGCGGTCAGCGTGCCGGCCGCCGCGAGACCCGCGGTGAGGAGGGCCAGGGCGGTACGGAGGGTTCTCGAGCGCATGGCCGTCACCCTAGGGCGCAGGGGTGGACGGAAGTTGGCCGCTTCTCGAAGGGTGGGATGCAAAGGCCTTCCGGTGGCAAGTAATGAGCCATGCCAGAGCAGAAGGAAAGCGGCCAGAAGCTGGCCGGGCGGCTGTACGCGACGCTGCGGGTGCTCAAGTTCATCGCGGACCCCGGCAGTCCCCAGCCGAGCGTCCAAGACGAGTTCAAGGACAAGGACAGTCCGCGGCAACGGATCCAGGCCCTGAAACTCGACCTCTTCGAGGATCTGGTGACCGCTGTCCAGAAGGGCCGGCACGCGCAGGCGATGGCCGAGGTGTTCGCCGCGATGCCCGCCGTGGTGCCGCTGAAGCAGGGTGCCCTCAAGGACAACCTCGGCCGGCCCGAACTGGCCGAGTTCAACGCGGGATACCGGGCCCAGCTCACGACGCTCAAGGAGGCTCTGCCCAAGCTGCTCACGTGACGCCCGCGTCGGGCGCAGCCGCGTGCCCCGGCCCTGCGCGTGCCGGAGCGGCGGTCCGTCGCCGTCGAGCGGGGCCCCTCTCCTCCACGCGTGAACGATTCGGCCCGATCCGTCCTCCGTTCGCTCATCCGAGTGCCCAGAGGACGAAAACCTTCCGACTGCTCACGCTTTTCCCCACCATGGTCCCCATGAGCCCGGCCCCCTGGCACGACCGCGACCCTCTGAGCACCGGAAACGTGCTCAGCACGGTGTGCACACTCCTGCGCACCGACGGCCTCGACGTGTCGATGACCGCGATCGCCCGCGCCTGCGGGACCTCGCGCAACTTCCTCTACGCCAACTGGAAGACCGCCTCCGCGCTGCACCTGCGCGCGCTGACGATCGAACTCGCGCAGGCCTTCGACGTCGCGCACCGCACGCACCCCGTCGACGGCACCGTCCGCGGCATCGTCGAGCACCTGACGCAGGTCGTACGCGTCGTACGGCGCCACCCGGTGACGGCGGCGGTCGCCCGGACCTCCCCCACGGCGTTGGTCCGGGCGCACACGGCGACGGACGGCCCCCTGGTACGGGTGGTGACGGAACGCGTCAGCGATCTGCTGCACCCCCTCGCCCCGCACGGCGGGGTGTGGAGCGACGCCGCGTTGCACTCCAGACCCTGGAAGATCCTGTGGATCGCCCGCCCCGCCGCCCTCTGTCCCGAGGCCGTCGGCGACCAGGAGTGGGAGGACACCCTGGACGGGGCCTTCGCCGAGCTGCTGCGCGACCTGCTCGCCCCGTGGGCCCCGCCCGGGTGAACCCGGGCCGCCGGGATTGATTCACAGCCCGCCCCCAGGCCGAGCACAGCCCCTGCCCATCGGCCGTGGCCACGGTGGCGTGGTGACATCTGCCACCGCTCCACTGCAGGCGGCCGCCGAGCCGCCCTCACCGTCGTCCCCCGCGCCCGGTGCGCCACGCTGGTCGCTGCCGGTCCTGCTGGCGATCCTCGCCCTCGCGGCGGGGCTGTACTCCTGGAACCTGTCCGGGGCCGGCCTGAACAGCTTCTACAGCGCCGCCGTGCTCAGCGGCACCGAGAGCTGGAAGGCGTGGTTCTTCGGTTCGCTGGACGCGGGGAACTTCCTGACCGTCGACAAGCCGCCCTTCGCCCTGATGGTCATGGGCCTGTCGTGCCGCCTCTTCGGCTACGGGACCTGGCAGATGATGCTGCCGCTGATCGTGGCCGCGCTGGCGACGATCTGGATCCTGCACAGCTCCGTGAAGCAGGTCTGGGGCCACGGCGCGGCGGCCGTCGCCGCCCTCGTGCTGGCGCTGACCCCGATCACGGTCGCCATCAACCGGGACAACAACCCCGACACGCTGCTGGTGTTCCTGATGGTGGGCGGGGCGGCCCTCGGTCTGCGCGCGGTCCGCGACGGGCGGCTGCTGCCCCTGCTGGGTGCGGCGGTCTGCTTCGGGCTCGCGTTCAACACGAAGATGCTCCAGGGCTACATCGCACTGCCGGCGGTCTTCGCCGCCTACCTGTACGCGACGGACCTCGGCTGGGCGAAGCGCGTCCGGAACCTGGTGCTCGCCGCCGTCGCACTGGCCGTCGCCAGCTTCTGGTGGGCCGCGGCGGTGTCCCTGGTGCCCGCCTCCGAGCGGCCGTACATCGGCGGTTCGACGGACGGCACGGCCTGGGACCTCATCCTGGGCTACAACGGATTCGGCCGGATCCTCGGCGGTGACGGCAATATGGGCGGGGGCGGCGGCGGGGGCGGCTTCGCGGGCGCCGCGGGCATCGGCAGGATGTTCAACGACGTCCTCGGCGGCCAGATCTCCTGGCTGCTCCCCTTCGCGGGCATCGCGCTCGTGGGCGGTCTGGTGCGGTGCGGCCGGGCACCCCGCACCGACCTCACGCGCGCCGCGCTGGTCCTGTGGGGCGGCTGGACGGTCCTGCACTACCTGACCTTCGCCATGGCCGAGGGCACCATGCACCCGTACTACACGACGGCGCTGGCACCGGGCATCGCGGCGCTGTGCGGGGGCGGCGGCGCCATGCTGCTGCGCGCCTTCCGCACCGACCGGCGGTGGGTGTGGGTGCTGCCGCTCGCCCTCGGTGTCACCGGTGTCTGGGCGATCGTGCTGCTGCGTCGTGCCACCGGCTGGAACACCTGGCTGTGGCCGTCGATCGCGGTGGTGATGGCGCTGGCGGTCGCGGGACTGCTCGTCTTCCGTTCGGGGCGCCGGGTGCGGCTGCTGGCGGTGTCCGTGGCGGCGGCCCTCGTCGCCGGGGTCGCGGGGCCGGCGGCGTACGCCTGGTCGGTGCCGTCCGGTTCGGGCGGCGGCATGGGCGGGACCAATCCGACCGCCGGCCCGTCGACGGGCAACGGGACGGGCGGCCCGGGCGGCGGCCTCGGGGGCGGGTTCCCGGGCGGCGGAAGCGGCGAGGGCCCCGGCGGGCAGCCGCAGGACGGCCCGAACGGCTCGGCCGGCGGCACTCTCCCGGACGGCGCCGGGAACGGCCAGGCGCCCGAGGGCGCCGGAGGGCCGGGCGGGACGCCCCCGAACGGCACACCTCCCGAGGGCGGCACGGACGCCGACACCGACACGAACGCGGACGGCGGCACGGCCACGGACGGCGGCACGGCCACGGACGGCGGCACGGCCACGGACGGCGGCACGGCCACGGACGGCGGCACGGCCACGGACGGCGGCACGGCCACGGACGGCGGCACGAGCACGGACGGCGGCACGGCTGAACGGCCGGGCGGCGCCGGCGGCCTCGGCGGTGGCGGCATGGGCGGTGGCGCGAGCACCGAGCTGATCGCCTACCTGAAGGAGCACCAGGACGGCGCCAAGTGGCTGCTGGCGGTCTCCAGCTCGCAGAGCGCCGCACAGCTCATCCTCGCCAGCGGCGAACCGGTCATCTCCATGTGGGGCTGGTCCGGCAGCGACAACGCCATGACCCTCGCCCGGCTCAAGGAGCTGGTGGGGAAGGGCGAGGTGCACTACGTCCAGGTCGGCGGCCAAGGCATGGGCGGCGGTATGGACGGCGGCTCCGGGGTCAGCTCCGAGGTGACCCAGTGGGTGCAGGAGCACGGCACGGCCGTCGAGGCGAGCGCGTACGGCGCCGCGTCCGTGGACGACAGCACGTCGAGCGTCTACCGACTGGATCCCGCGGACCTGGACTGACCCGTCCCCGCCCCCGTACGAGGGCCCCGACCACCACGGTCGGGGCCCTCGTCACGCAATCGCCACGCTCCGTACACCCCGCCTCCAACATGTCCATGCCAAGCTCGAACCACCATTCCACTCCACCCGCGTAGATCGGACACCCCACATGATCGCGATACGCACGCGGCGCCGGAAAGCGGTGGCCCTGGCCACGGCCGCCGTCCTCGCCGGCCTCGTCACCCCCTCCCTGACCGCCTCCCCGGCCACGGCGACCGCCACGACCGCGGCCACGGCCACGAGCGCCGACTACGACTCGACGTACTACAAGAACGCGGTCGGCAAGACGGGGACCGCGCTCAAGTCCTCACTGCACACGATCATCAGCAACCAGACCAAGCTCTCGTACTCGGCGGTCTGGGACGCCCTGAAGAACACCGACCAGGACCCCGCGGACAGCGGAAAGGTGATCCTGCTCTACTCGGGTGCCTCCCGCAGCAAGTCGCTCAACGGCGGCAACACCGGCGACTGGAACCGCGAGCACGTGTGGGCCAAGTCCCACGGCGACTTCGGCACCTCGACCGGCCCCGGCACCGACCTGCACCACCTGCGTCCCGAGGACGTCCGGGTCAACGGCGTCCGGGGCAACAAGGACTTCGACAACGGCGGCAGCGGCTTCACCGACAGCGGCGGCAGCCTCACCGACTCCGACTCGTTCGAGCCCCGGGACGCCGTCAAGGGTGACGTGGCCCGCATGATCTTCTACATGGCGGTCCGCTACGAGGGCGGCGACGGCTGGGCCGACCTGGAGGTCAACAGCAGCGTCGGCAACGGCAGCAACCCGTACATCGGCAGGCTCGCCGTCCTGAAGGAGTGGAACGACGAGGACCCGCCGGACGCCTTCGAGGAACGCCGCAACCAGGTCATCCACGACTCCTACCAGCACAACCGCAACCCGTTCGTCGACCACCCGGAGTGGGTCGAGGCGATCTGGTAGCGCCCCCGGCCGCTCAGCCCAGGTGCGTCGGCGCGAACATCCGCAGGACGGCCGGCAGCACGACCACGGACGGACCCGGTGACGCGAGCGCCTTCGCCAGGTCCGTCTCCAGGGTCTGCGGGGACGTGCGCACGCCCGGCACACCGAAGGACGCGGCCAGCGCCACGTAGTCGGGGCGGGTCAGTTCCGTCACCGTCGGTTCCCCGAAGGCGTCCGTCATGTACTCGCGCAGGATGCCGTAGCCGCCGTCGTCGACGATCAGCCAGGTGACGTTCAGGTCGTACTGGCGGGCGGTGGCCAGTTCGGCGATGGAGTACAGGGCGCCGCCGTCGCCGGACACCGCCAGCACGGGGTGGGTGGGGTCGGCGGCCGCGGCGCCCAGCGCCGCCGGGAAACCGTAGCCGAGGCCACCCGCGCCCTGGGCCGAGTGCATGGTGTTGGGGGCCTTGGCGTCGAAGGCCGACCAGGCCCAGTAGGCGAGGATGGTCATGTCCCAGAAGGACGGCGCGCCGGCCGGCAGGGCCCTGCGGACGGCCGCCAGTACGTCCTGCTCCAGGGTGAGTTCCTGGGACGCGATGCGCTCGCGGACCTGGTCCAGCACGGCCCGTACCCGCTCCGGGGCGGCGGGGTCGGTGCGCTCCTCCACCGTCTCCAGCAGCGCCTGGAGGGCGAGGCGGGCGTCGGCGTGGATGCCGAGGGCCGGGTGGTTGGACTCCAGTTTGCCGAGGTCGGCCTCGATCTGGACGACCCGGCCGCGCGGCGTGAACGTGTGGTGGTTCGAGGAGAGTTCGCCGAGGCCCGAGCCGACGACCAGGAGCACGTCGGCATCCTCCAGGAAGTCCGTGGTGTGGCGGTCCTCCAGCCAGGACTGGAGGGAGAGCGGGTGCGTCCACGGGAAGGCGCCCTTGCCGCCGAAGGTCGTGACGACGGGGGCCTGGAGGCGTTCCGCGAGTTGCCGGAGCTTCTTCGCGGCATCGGCCCGTACGACTCCGCCGCCCGCGATGATCGCGGGGCGCTGCGCGCGCGAGAGCAGCTCGGCCGCGAGCGCCGTCAGTTCTGGGCGCGGGGGCAGCTCCTCGGGGAAGGTGTCGCCGCCCGTCACCACCGGGATCGGCGTCTCGGCCAGGAGGACGTCCTGCGGGATCTCCACCCACACCGGTCCGTGCGGGACGGTCAGCGCGGACGTCCACGCCTCCGCGATCGCGGACGGGATCTGGGACTGGGTGCGGACGGTGTGGACGGACTTCACCACGCCCCGGAAGGAGGCCGCCTGGTCGGGGAGTTCGTGCAGGTAGCCGTGGCGTCCGCCGCCCAGGCCGGCCGCCGGGACCTGGCTGCCGATCGCCAGCACGGGGGCGGAGGCCGCGCGTGCCTCCTGGAGCGCGGCGAGGGAGGTGAGGGCCCCCGGGCCGGTGGACAGCAGCAGCGGGGCCGCCTCCCCGGTGATCCGGCCGTACGCGTCCGCCGCGAAACCGGCGTTGTTCTCCACCCGCAGGCCGATGTAGCGCAGGTCCGAGCGGCGCAACGCGTCGAACATGCCGAGGGCGTGCTGGCCGGGCAGGCCGAAGACGGTGGTCGCGCCGAGCCCGGCCAGGGTCTCCACGACCAGGTCTCCGCCGTTGCGGCCGGGGGGAGGGTTGAGCGCGGCCTCCGTCTGGGCGGCGGTCGGACGGAGCACCAGGTCGTGGTCGTGGGTCACTTCGCGGCCTTCTCCCGGGCGATCTGGCGGGACATGATCGTGGTCAGTTCGTACGCGGTGTGGGAGGCCGCCACGGACGTGATCTCCGCGTGGTCGTACGCGGGGGCCACCTCGACGACGTCGGCGGACACCAGGTTGCAGGATGCCAGGCCGCGCAGGATCTCCAGCAGTTCGCGGGAGGTCATGCCGCCGGCCTCGGGGGTGCCGGTGCCCGGGGCGTGGGCGGGGTCCAGGCAGTCGATGTCGATGGAGATGTACAGGGGCCGGTCGCCGATGCGCTGGCGGAGCTGGTCGGCGACCTCGTCGGCGCCGCGGCGGTAGACGTCGGCGGAGGTGACGATGCCGAAGCCCATCTTCTCGTCGTCGGTGAGGTCCTGCTTGCCGTACAGGGGGCCACGGGTGCCGACGTGGGAGAGCGCGGAGGTGTCGAGGACGCCCTCCTCGACGGCGCGGCGGAACGGGGTGCCGTGGGTGTACTCGGCGCCGAAGTACGTGTCCCAGGTGTCCAGGTGGGCGTCGAAGTGGAGCAGGGCGACCGGGCCGTGCTTCTTGGCGACCGAGCGGAGCAACGGGAGGGCGATGGTGTGGTCGCCGCCCAGGGTCATCAGACGGGCGCCGGTGCCGAGGAGGTCGTCGGCGGCGGCCTCGACGGTCTCCACGGCCTCGTTGATGTTGAAGGGGTTGACGGCGATGTCGCCGCCGTCCGCGACCTGGGCGAGGGCGAAGGGGGCGGCGTCCTGGGCCGGGTTGTACGGGCGCAGCAGGCGGGAGGCCTCGCGGATGGCGTTGCCGCCGAAGCGGGCTCCCGGCCGGTAGGAGACGCCCGAGTCGAACGGCACGCCCACCACGGCGACGTCGGCGGCGGCGACCTCGTCGAGGCGGGGCAGCCGGGCGAAGGTCGCGGGTCCGGCGTACCGCGGGACGCGGGAGGAGTCGACGGGGCCGCGGGGCGTCTCGTTGCTGCTCATGTACTGCCTTCCTTCTTACGCTTCGTCGCGTATGTACTACTGCTGTCCGACTCTCCGAGGTTGACACTAGGCGGCTGAAGAGCGACTGCGAAGTGTACGTTTCATCCAGTCGGCAGCACTCGGATGGAGGGAACGTCCATCATGCAGGAATCGGCCGTGCCGCCCACGCCTCCCACTCCCCCGGTGTCGCTCGCGGCCCTGCTGGCCCGTGCCGACCTGGGCCTGCGCCTGCTGGCCGGACCCTCGGCGGCGGACGTGACGGTCCACTGGGCGCACACCTCGGAGATGTCCGACCCCTTCCCGTACCTGCTGGGCGGTGAGCTGCTGCTGACGGCGGGCGTGCACATCCCGGTGGGGGCGGACTCGGGGACGTACTTCGACGACTACGTCTCGCGGATCGTGGCGGCCGGCGGCGCGGCGCTCGGTTTCGGGGTGGCGCCGGTGCACGACACCGTGCCCGGGGCGCTGGTCGCGGCCTGCGAGGCGTACGGGCTGCCGCTGGTGGAGGTACCGCCGCGGACGACGTTCTCGGGTGTGGCGCGCGCGGTGTGGCAGCTGATGGCGCAGGCCCGGCTGGCCGAGCTGCGCCGGGTCTCCGAGGCCCAGCGGGCTCTGGCCGCCGCGGCCTCCCGTCCGGACCCGGTGCCGTCGGTGCTGCGCCGGCTGGCGACCCGGCTCGACGGGCGGGCGGTGCTGTACGGGCCGGAGGGCGCGGAGATCGCGGCGGCGGGGCGGGAGCCCGGGGGTGAGGCGGGGCGGGCGCTGGCGGAGCTGGCCCGGTACGTCACCGGCCACGCCTCCAGCACCGCCACGGACACGGTCGCGGGCACCCGTCTGGCCGCGTACGCCCTCGGCACCGGGCAGGGTTTCGTGCTCGGGGTGGCGGCCCCGCAGCGGGAGGCCGGGGACCACACCATCGCCTCGGTCGCCGCCGTGCTGCTCTCCCTCCTCACCGGCGAGCACCGCAGCGGGACGGGCGCGGCCCGCTCCTCGGCGCTGGTACGGCTGCTGCTGGGCGCCCGCCCCGAGGAGATCGCGCCCCTGCTCGGCGCAGGGGACGGTGAGGGCGTCACCCGCTGGCACGTCGTGCACGCGCGTCCGAACACCGGCGCCCCCGACCCGATCTCCGCTTCCGCCCTGGGCGCGGCCCTCGGCTCCCCCCTGGTCGACCCGGCGGGAGACGTCGTACGGGTCCTCGTCCCGGCCGGGCACGCGGTCGCCGCCGACCGGGAAGCCCCGGCAGGCCCGGGACCGGGGCCCGGCCCCGCCGCCCGACCAGGGCCCGGCGGCACCACCCGGCCCGGGCCCGGCGACGCCACCCGGCCGGATACCGGCGACGCCACCCGGCCGGATACCGGCGGCGACACCCGGACGGATGCCGGCGGCGCCACCCGGCGGGATACCGGCGGCGCCTCCCGTCCGGATACCGGTGGCCGGGCCACCCCGCCGGATACCGGCCCCCTCCCCCAGACCGGCTGGACACTCGGCGTCAGCGCCGCCGTGGCCCCGGACGAGTGGCCGGCCGCGGACGTCCAGGCGGCGCGCGCGCTGGCCCGTGCCCGGGCCACCCGGGTGCCACTGGTCCGGCACGCCGGCCGGCCCGCGCTCGCCGACCTCGTGCCGGACGACGAGGCCGAGGCGCACGCCCGTGCACTGCTCGGACCGGTCGCGGCCGTCCCGGCGCTCACCGAGACCCTGCGGGCGTGGCTCTCCCTGCACGGCAGCTGGGACCGCACCGCCGTCGCCCTGTCCGTGCACCGCAACACCGTCCGGCAGCGCGTCGCGCGCTGTGCGGCGCTGCTGGGCGCCGACCTCGACGACCCGGACGTCCGCATGGAGCTGTGGTTCGCGCTGCGGCGGACGGGACCGGAACCGGGGAGGTGACGCGCGTCCCAGCGGGCGGTACGCCGGGGACTCGCGGCGGCGGCTGCCCCACAATGGAGCCATGCCGATACCCGGGACACCCAGCCGCGCCGAACTCGCCGAGCATCTCGTCAGGACGCGTATCGCGGGCGACGTCGCCACGCCCCGCGAGAACAACCTCTCCCACTACCGCAAGCTGGCCAACGGCGACCGGGGCTTCTGGCTCGGTCTGGAGCTGGGCGACCGCTGGACCGACGAGCAGGACGTGCTCGCGGTGATGGCGGAGCGGGTCGGTGTCAACGACGATCCGGAGTACCGGTACGGCCAGGACACCATCGACCCCGAGCTGACGGTGGCCGCGCTGGAGCGCATGGCCGGCCGGCTGCGCAAGGCGGCGGACGGCGGGCAGCGCGTGCTGTTCGCGACCGGCCACCCGGGCGGCCTGCTCGACGTGCACCGCGCCACGGCCGACGCGCTGCGCACCGCCGGCTGCGAGATCGTCGTGATCCCGGAGGGGCTGACGACGGAGGAGGGGTACGTCCAGCAGTTCGCGGACGTGGCGGTGCTGGAGCACGGCGCCTCGTTGTGGCACACCCACTCCGGCGAGCCGATGAAGGCGATCCTGACCGGCCTGGAGCGGGCGGGCCGCCCGCTGCCCGACCTGGTGGTCGCCGACCACGGCTGGGCCGGCTGCGCCGCCCAGCACGGCGTCGACTCCGTGGGCTACGCCGACTGCAACGACCCGGCGCTCTTCCTGGCCGAGTCCGAGGGCACCCTCCAGGTCGCGGTGCCGCTGGACGACCACGTGGTCAGCCCGCGCCACTACGACCCGATGACGGCCTACCTGCTGACGGAGGCGGGACTGGGCCGGTAGCCCGTACGGCCGCCGTCACGGCCGGAGGCCCAGGCCCTCCGAGCGGCGCTGCGCGAACCCGGGCGCCGGGACCAGGTGGACCCGGCGCACCACGGGGGGCTCCTCCCGCCGCCGTCCGTCCTCCGTGCGTCGCGCGCGGGTTACGCCATGCCCTCAGGGTTACCGGGGGACGCGCACCACACCTTCCTGGACGACCGAGACGGCGAGCCGCCCGTCCTGCGTGTAGATGCGCGCCTGGCCGAGCCCCCGTCCGCCGGACGCGGACGGCGACTGCTGGTCGTACAGGAGCCACTCGTCGGCGCGGAACGGCCGGTGGAACCACATCGCGTGGTCCAGCGAGGCCCCGACGACGTCGCCGACGGCCCAGCCGCCCCGGCCGTGCGCGAGCAGGACCGAGTCGAGGAGGGTCATGTCGGAGACGTAGGTGGCGAGGACGACGTGCAGGAGGGGGTCGTCGGCGAGCTTGCCGTTGGTGCGGAACCACACCTGGGAGTGCGCCTCGCGCGGGGTGCCGAAGTCACCGAAGGGCGGGTCGTCGGCGTAGCGCAGGTCGACCGCGGCCCGGGCCTCCAGGAAGCGCTCCACGGTGTCGGCGGGCAGGTGCGGGTAGCCGCGCAGCCGCTCCTCGCCGGTGGGCAGGGCCGCCGGGTCGGGCGCGGCCGGCATCGGGGCCTGGTGGTCGAGGCCCTCCTCGTACGTCTGGAAGGACGCCGACAGGCCGAAGATCGGCTTGCCGTGCTGGACGGCGACCACGCGGCGGGTGGTGAAGGAGCGGCCGTCGCGCAGGCGGTCGACGTTGTAGACGATCGGGGCGTCCGGGTCGCCGGGGCGCAGGAAGTAGGCGTGCAGGGAGTGCGCGAGCCGGTCCCCGGGGACCGTGCGCCCGGCGGCGACCAGTGCCTGCGCGGCCACCTGCCCGCCGAAGACCCGGGGGACGACGGCGGAGCGGGAGTGGCCGCGGTAGATGTCCTCCTCGATCCGCTCCAGGTCGAGCAGGTCGAGGAGGGACTGGAGTGCTTCGCTCATGTCCGGTGGCTTCGCGGTCCGCCGACCGGTCTACAGACCCATGTCCTTAGCGATGATCAGCTTCATGACCTCGCTGGTGCCGCCGTAGATGCGGTTGACGCGGTTGTCCGCGTACAGGCGGGCGATCGGGTACTCGTTCATGTAGCCGTAGCCGCCGTGCAGCTGGAGGCAGCGGTCGATGACGCGGTGGGCGACCTCGGTGCAGAACAGCTTGGCACTGGCCGCCTCGGCGGGGGTCAGCTCGCCGGCGTCCAGGGCTTCGGTGGCGCGGTCGGCGACGGCCTCCGCCGCGTCCACCTCGGCCTGGCAGGCGGCCAGCTCGAACTTGGTGTTCTGGAAGTGGGCGACCGGCTTGCCGAAGACCGTGCGGTCCTGCACGTACTGCTTGGCGAACCGGACCGCGGCCTTGGCCTGGGCGTAGGCGCCGAAGGCGATGCCCCAGCGCTCGGAGGCCAGGTTCTGGCCGAGGTAGGCGAAGCCCTTGTTCTCCTCGCCGAGGAGGTCCTCGACGGGCACCTTGACGTCGACGAAGGCCAGCTCGGCGGTGTCGGAGGTGCGCAGGCCCAGCTTGTCCAGCTTGCGGCCCACCGAGTAGCCCTCGGACTTGGTGTCCACGGCGAACAGGGAGATGCCGAAGCGGCGGTCCTCGGCGGTCGGCGCGGAGGTGCGGGCGCAGACGATCACCTTGTCGGCGTGGACGCCGCCGGTGATGAAGGTCTTGGAGCCGTTGAGGACGTAGTGGGTGCCGTCCTCGCTCAGTTTGGCGGTGGTCTTCATGCCCGCGAGGTCGGAGCCGGTGCCCGGCTCGGTCATCGCGATGGCCCACATCTCCTCGCCGGTGACGAACTTCGGCAGGTAGCGCTTCTTCTGCTCGTCGGTGGCCAGCATCTTGATGTAGGGCAGGGCGAGCAGCACGTGCACGCCGGAGCCGCCGAAGGTGACGCCCGCGCGGGCGGTCTCCTCGTAGTGGACGGCCTCGAACTTGTGGCTGTCCATGCCCGCGCCGCCGTACTCCTCGGGCACGTTGATGCCGAAGATGCCCAGCTCACCGAGCTTGTAGTAGAAGTCGCGCGGCGCCTGACCGGCGGCGAACCACTCGTCGTAGACGGGGACGACCTCGGCCTCGATGAAGGCGCGCAGGGTCTCCCGGAACGCCTCGTGGTCCTCGTTGAACACCGTACGGCGCACAGCGCCACCTCCAGGATCCGTATCTAAGCGCTTGCTCAGACTTCACGGTACCGGCGGGTAGGGAGGGGCGTCCAGAGCGGGACGCGGGTAACCCTCGTCACTCCCCCTCTCCCGCGCACCCCCTCACCGCACCCCTCACCGCACCCCTCACCGCACCCCTCCCCGGCTCCTCACCGCGCGGCCACCGCCGCGAACGCCCCCCGCGCCATCCGGTGCAGCAGCGAGGCGGTCGTCGTACGGCCGGGCAGTGCGCCGGGGCGGCCGAGGTGCGGGGTGGAGTTCAGGAGGCCGAAGACCGAGTGGACGGCGGAGCGGGCGGCGGGCTCGGCGACCGCCGGGTAGACCTCGCGCAGCACCCCGACCCACAGCTCGACGTACTGCCGCTGCAACTGCCGCACCATCTTGCGGTCGGCGTCCCGGAGGCGGTCCAGCTCGCGGTCGTGCAGGGTGATGAGCGGGCGGTCGTCGAGCGCGAAGTCGATGTGACCCTCGATGAGCGAGTCGAGGACCGCCTCCGCGCCGGACCCGGCGCCGGGACCCGCTCCGGAGCCGGCCACCCCCTCGGCCTCCGCCAGCCGCCGCTTCGCCCCGGTCAGCAGCGAGTCGCTGATCCCGACCAGCAGCTCGGCGAGCATCGCGTCCTTGCCGGCGAAGTGCCGGTAGAGGCCGGGGCCGCTGATGCCGACCGCGGCACCTATCTCGTCGACGCCGACGCCGTGGAAACCGCGCTCGGCGAAGAGCCGGGCGGCCTCCTTGAGGATCTGCTCGCGGCGGGTGGGGGCGTCGGTTCTGGTGGCCATGGGATCAATTCTAGACAGGGCGGTTAGCGGTCGTTAACCTAAGGGAAATGCGTTAACGCTCATTAACCGATCGACCGATCGACCATCGGGTGAGGGGACCGCGGGATGCACGAGGCACCGGAGCTGACGACGGCGGTGGATCCCGCCTCCGAGGCCTTTCGGGCCAACGAGGAGGCGCACCGCGTCCTCGTGGAGGAGCTGCGGGCCAAGCTCGCGGCGGCCCGGCTCGGCGGCGGGGAGCGGGCCCGGGCCCGGCACACCGCGCGCGGCAAGCTGCTGCCGCGCGACCGCGTGGACACGCTGCTCGATCCGGGCTCGCCGTTCCTGGAGCTGGCGCCGCTGGCGGCCGACGGGCTCTACGACGGACAGGCGCCGGCCGCCGGCGTGATCGCCGGGATCGGCCGGGTCGGCGGCCGGGAGTGCGTGGTCGTCGCCAACGACGCCACCGTCAAGGGCGGCACGTACTACCCGATGACGGTGAAGAAGCACCTGCGGGCGCAGGAGGTGGCGCTGGAGAACCGGCTGCCGTGCCTGTACCTGGTGGACTCGGGGGGCGCCTTCCTGCCGATGCAGGACGAGGTCTTCCCGGACCGCGAGCACTTCGGGCGGATCTTCTACAACCAGGCGCGGATGTCCGGCGCCGGCATCCCGCAGATCGCCGCCGTCCTCGGCTCCTGCACGGCGGGCGGCGCGTACGTCCCGGCGATGAGCGACGAGGCGGTGATCGTCCGCGGTCAGGGCACGATCTTCCTGGGCGGCCCGCCGCTGGTGAAGGCGGCCACCGGCGAGGTGGTCACGGCGGAGGAGCTGGGCGGCGGCGAGGTGCACGCGCGGGTGTCCGGCGTGACCGACCACCTGGCCGAGGACGACGCGCACGCGCTGCGGATCGTGCGGCAGATCGTCTCCACGCTGCCCCGGCGCGGCCCGCTCCCCTGGGACGTGGAGCCCGCCGTGGAGCCGAAGGCCGACCCGGAGCAGATGTCCGGTGCGGTACCGGTCGACTCCCGCACCCCCTACGACGTGCGCGAGATCATCGCGCGGGTGGTGGACGGCTCCCGGTTCGCCGAGTTCAAGTCCGAGTACGGGCAGACCCTGGTCACCGGCTTCGCCCGCGTCCACGGCCACCCGGTCGGGATCGTCGCCAACAACGGCATCCTGTTCGCCGAGTCGGCCCAGAAGGGCGCCCACTTCATCGAGCTGTGCGACCAGCGCGGCATCCCGCTGGTCTTCCTGCAGAACATCTCCGGCTTCATGGTCGGCAGGGACTACGAGGCCGGGGGCATCGCCAAGCACGGCGCCAAGATGGTGACGGCGGTGGCGTGCACGCGCGTGCCGAAGCTGACGGTCGTGGTCGGCGGGTCGTACGGCGCGGGGAACTACTCGATGTGCGGGCGGGCGTACTCACCGCGCTTTCTGTGGATGTGGCCCAACGCCAAGATCTCGGTGATGGGCGGCGAGCAGGCGGCGTCCGTGCTGGCCACGGTCAAGCGGGACCAGCTGGAGGCCCGCGGGGAGGACTGGCCGGCCGAGGAGGAGGAGTCCTTCAAGGCCCCGATCCGCGCCCAGTACGAGCACCAGGGAAACGCCTACTACGCGACCGCCCGGCTGTGGGACGACGGGGTGATCGAGCCCGCCGACACCCGGCAGGTGCTGGGTCTGGCCCTGACCGCGTGTGCCAACGCGCCGCTGGGCGAGCCCCGGTTCGGCGTCTTCCGGATGTGAGGAGGGGACTCCATGTTCGACACGGTACTGGTGGCCAACCGCGGTGAGATCGCGGTGCGGGTCGTACGGACCCTGCGCTCGCTGGGTGTGCGCTCGGTGGCGGTCTTCTCCGACGCCGACGCGGACGCGCGGCACGTGCGGGAGGCCGACGAGGCGGTGCGGATCGGCCCGGCGCCGGCGGCGGAGAGCTATCTGTCCGTCGACCGGCTGCTCCGGGCGGCGGCCCGGACGGGGGCGCAGGCCGTCCACCCGGGGTACGGCTTCCTCGCGGAGAACGCCGGCTTCGCGCGGGCCTGCGAGGAGGCCGGGCTGGTCTTCATCGGGCCGCCCGCCGACGCCATCGCCCTGATGGGCGACAAGATCCGCGCCAAGGAGACGGTACGGGCGGCCGGGGTGCCGGTGGTGCCCGGCTCCAGCGGCAGCGGGCTGACGGACGCGCAGCTCGCGCAGGCCGCCCGGGAGGTCGGGACGCCGGTGCTGCTCAAGCCGTCGGCCGGCGGGGGCGGCAAGGGCATGCGGCTGGTGCGGGACGCGGCCGTGCTCGCCGACGAGATCGCCGCCGCCCGCCGCGAGGCCCGCGCCTCCTTCGGCGACGACACGCTGCTGGTGGAGCGGTGGATCGACCGGCCCCGGCACATCGAGATCCAGGTCCTGGCCGACGGCCACGGGAACGTCGTGCACCTCGGCGAGCGCGAGTGCTCGCTGCAGCGCCGGCACCAGAAGGTCGTCGAGGAGGCGCCCAGCGTGCTCCTCGACGAGGCGACCCGCGCCGCGATGGGCGAGGCGGCCGTGCAGGCGGCCCGCTCCTGCGGCTACCGGGGCGCGGGCACGGTGGAGTTCATCGTGCCGGGCGAGGACCCCGCGCAGTACTACTTCATGGAGATGAACACCCGCCTCCAGGTCGAGCACCCGGTGACCGAGCTGGTCACGGGCCTGGACCTGGTGGAGTGGCAGCTGCGGGTGGCGGCGGGCGAGCCGCTCGGCCTCGCGCAGGAGGACGTCCGGCTGACCGGGCACGCCGTCGAGGCCCGCCTGTGCGCCGAGGACCCCGCCCGCGGCTTCCTCCCCTCCGGCGGCACGGTGCTGCGGCTGCACGAGCCCGAGGGCGACGGCGTGCGCACCGACTCCGGGCTCAGCGAGGGCACCGAGGTCGGCAGCCTCTACGACCCGATGCTGTCCAAGGTGATCGCGTACGGCCCCGACCGCGCCACCGCCCTGCGCAGGCTGCGCGCGGCCCTGGCCCGGACGGTGACGCTGGGCGTGCAGACCAACGCCGGGTTCCTGCGGCGGCTGCTCGCGCACCCGGCGGTGGTGGCGGGCGAGCTGGACACCGGGCTGGTGGAGCGGGAGGTCGACGCCCTGGTCGCCACCGACGTACCGGAGGAGGTGTACGAGGCGGCGGCGGCCGTACGGCTGGACGCGCTGCGTCCGCGCGGGGACGGCTGGACGGACCCGTTCTCGGTGCCGAACGGCTGGCGCATGGGCGGCGTACCGAAACCGGCCGGCTTCCACCTGCGGGTCACCGACCCGGTGGAGTACACGCCGCGCGGCACCCACACCGTCACCGAGGACCGCGTGTCGGTGACGCTGGACGGCGTCCGGCACACCTTCGACCGCGCCGCCGACTGGCTCGGCCGCGACGGCGACGCCTGGCACGTGCGCGACCACGATCCGGTCGCCGCCTCCCTCACGGGTGCCGCCCACGCGGGCGCCGACTCGCTGACCGCGCCCATGCCGGGCACGGTGACGGTGGTGAAGGTGGCCGTCGGCGACGAGGTGAACGCCGGGCAGAGCCTGCTGGTGGTGGAGGCGATGAAGATGGAGCACGTCATCTCCGCCCCGCACGCGGGCACCGTCGCCGAACTGGACGTGGCGCCGGGCACGACGGTCGCGATGGACCAGGTGCTCGCGGTCATCAGCCCCACCGGCGACGGCGAACGGGAGACCGCGTGAACATTCCCAAGCTCACCGGCGACGGCGAACAGGAGACGGTGTGAACACCCCCGTACCGGGCCTGCCCATGGCCGTACCGGAGCAGGGCCTGCCCGCCCGCGTCCGCATCCACGAGGTGGGCGCGCGCGACGGCCTGCAGAACGAGAAGGCCACGGTGCCGGTGGAGGTGAAGGCGGAGTTCGTCCGCCGCCTGGCCGGCGCGGGCCTGACCACGATCGAGGCGACGAGCTTCGTGCACCCCAGGTGGGTGCCGCAACTGGCGGACGCGGAGGAGCTGTTCCCGGCGGTCGCGGACCTGCCGGTCGAGCTGCCCGTCCTGGTGCCGAACGAACGCGGCCTGGACCGGGCCCTGGCGCTCGGCGCGCGCCGCGTGGCGGTCTTCGCCAGCGCCACGGAATCCTTCGCCAGGGCCAACCTCAACCGCACGGTGGACGAGGCGCTGGCCATGTTCGCGCCGGTGGTGGCGCGGGCGAAGGCGGCGGACGTCCACGTGAGGGGTTACCTCTCGATGTGCTTCGGCGACCCGTGGGAGGGCGCGGTCCCCGTCGAGCAGGTGGTGCGGGTCTGCCGGGCCCTTCGGGAGATGGGCTGCGACGAGCTGAGCCTCGGCGACACGATCGGGGTGGCGACCCCGGGCCACGTGAGCGCCCTGCTCACCGCGCTGACCGGGACCGGTGTCCCGGTGGACGTGCTCGGCGTGCACTTCCACGACACCTACGGCCAGGCCCTGTCCAACACGTACACGGCCCTGCGGCACGGCGTGACGACCGTCGACGCCTCCGCCGGCGGGCTGGGCGGCTGCCCCTACGCCAAGTCCGCCACCGGCAACCTCGCCACCGAAGACCTCGTGTGGATGCTGCGCGGCCTCGGCATCGACACCGGGGTCGACCTCGGCTCTCTCGTCGCCACCAGCGTCTGGATGGCCGCCCGTCTGGGCCGACCCAGCCCGTCCCGCACCGTTCGGGCCCTCGCGGGCCCGGGCGACGACTCCCACCAGGAGCAGTGACAGCCATGGACCACAAGCTCTCCCCCGAACTGGAGGAACTCCGCCGTACGGTCGAGGAGTTCGCCCACGAGGTCGTGGCGCCGAAGATCGGCGACTTCTACGAGCGGCACGAGTTCCCGTACGAGATCGTCCGGGAGATGGGCCGGATGGGCCTGTTCGGCCTGCCGTTCCCGGAGGAGTACGGCGGCATGGGCGGCGACTACCTGGCGCTCGGCATCGCCCTGGAGGAACTGGCCCGCGTCGACTCGTCGGTGGCCATCACGCTGGAGGCGGGCGTCTCGCTCGGCGCGATGCCGGTCCACCTGTTCGGCACCGAGGAGCAGAAGCGGACCTGGCTGCCCCGGCTGTGCGCGGGCGAGATCCTCGGCGCCTTCGGCCTGACCGAGCCGGACGGCGGCTCGGACGCGGGCGCGACGCGGACGACGGCCCGTCTGGACGAGGCGACGAACGAGTGGGTGATCAACGGCACCAAGTGCTTCATCACCAACTCGGGCACGGACATCACGGGACTGGTGACCGTCACGGCGGTCACGGGCCGCAAGCCCGACGGCCGCCCGCTCATCTCGGCGATCATCGTCCCGTCCGGCACCCCGGGCTTCACGGTGGCCGCCCCGTACTCGAAGGTCGGCTGGAACGCGTCGGACACCCGTGAGCTGTCCTTCTCGGACGTCCGGGTGCCGGCGGAGAACCTGCTGGGCGACCAGGGGCGCGGTTACGCCCAGTTCCTGCGCATCCTGGACGAGGGCCGGATCGCCATCGCCGCGCTGGGCACGGGTCTCGCCCAGGGCTGCGTGGACGAGTCCGTGGCGTACGCGAAGGAACGTCACGCCTTCGGCAAGCCGATCGGCGCCCACCAGGCCATCCAGTTCAAGATCGCCGACATGGAGATGAAGGCCCACACGGCCCGCCTCGCCTGGCGCGACGCGGCGTCCCGCCTGGTGGCGGGCGAGCCCTTCAAGAAGGAGGCGGCCATCGCGAAGCTGTACTCGTCGACGGTGGCGGTGGACAACGCCCGGGAGGCCACCCAGATCCACGGCGGCTACGGCTTCATGAACGAGTACCCGGTGGCCCGCATGTGGCGCGACTCCAAGATCCTGGAGATCGGCGAGGGCACCAGTGAGGTCCAGCGGATGCTCATCGCCCGGGAGTTGGGCCTGGTGGGCTGAGGTACGGGCATCCGGGCGGGGTCGGCGCGGCCCCGCCCGCGGCCCCACCCCTGGACAAGATCTGAGGTTAGGCTAACCTACCTTCGACTTGTCCCGCGGATGCTCCGCACCGTTCGAAAGCAGCCACACCATGCCCAACGCCAGAGCCACCCACCCGACCCGCCGCGGAATCCTGGCCGCGGGCGGCGCCCTCGGCCTCGGCGCCGTGCTCACGGCCTGCGGTGACGACGACGCGAAAAGCGGTGGCTCGGACGACGGGACGGCCGCCGCCACGTCCGGTCCCTGGACCTTCGAGGACGACCGCGGCACGACCGTGAAGCTGGATCAGGTCCCCACGAACATCGTCGCGTTCACCGGCGTCGCCGCCGCCCTCCACGACTACGGCATCCAGGTCAAGGGCGTGTTCGGCCCCACCACGACCAAGGACGGCAAGCCCGACGTCCAGGCCGGCGACCTCGACGTCGACCAGGTCACCGTGCTCGGCAACGCGTGGGGCAAGCTCAACGTCGAGAAGTACGCCGCCCTCGCCCCCGAGGTGCTCATCACCACGACCTTCGACACCGCCGGCACCCTGTGGTCCGTCCCGGAGGAGTCCAAGGACAAGATCGCCCAGCTCGCCCCGAGCGTCGCGATCTCCGTCTTCGACCGCCAGCTCACCCAGCCGCTGCAGCGCATGTGGGAGCTGGCCGAGTCGCTCGGCGCCGACATGAAGGCCGAGCAGGCCACCGAGGCCAAGGCCGCCTTCGAGAAGGCCGCGGCCCGGCTGCGCGCCGCCGCCAAGGCCAAGCCCGAGATCAGGGTGCTGGCCGGCTCCGCGAGCGACCAGCTCTTCTACGTCTCCGGCACCAACCTCTCCGTAGACCTGGAGTACTTCAAGGCCCTCGGCGTGAACTTCGTCGAGCCCTCGGAGGAGGACAAGAAGGCGACCGGCGGCTGGTTCGAGAGCCTGAGCTGGGAGAACGTCGACAAGTACCCGGCCGACGTCATCATCATGGACGACCGCGCCTCCACCATCCAGCCCGCGGACATCACCGAGGGCACCTGGAAGCAGCTCCCCGCGGTCAAGGCCGGCCAGGTCATCGCCCGCTCCCCCGAGCCGATCCTGTCCTACGACAAGTGCACCCCGCTCCTCGACAACCTGGCCGAGGCGATCGAGAACGCCAAGAAGGTCGGCTGACCCTCCCCCTCCCCCCGGAGCCCTCCATGACGACGGCCGTGGCCGCCCCGTTCCGTTTCTTCTCCCTCCGGGTCGTACGGACGAGGCGGCTCGGTCCGTCCCTGGCCCGGGTCACCTTCGCGGGGCCCGACCTGCGCGCCTTCCGGTCCGACGGACAGGACCAGTCCCTGTCGCTGTTCCTGCCGCACCCGGGCCAGACGGAACCGGCGGTCCCCGTGGAACTGGGCGACGGCTGGTGGCAGGGGTGGCGCGAACTGCCCGACGACGTGCGGGCGGTGATGCGCTCGTACACGCTGCGCGGCCTGCGCCGGGACGCCCACGGGGACACCGCCGAGATCGACGTCGACTTCGTGCTGCACGGCGTCGGCCCCGAAACGGCCCTGCGGGCGGGCCCCGCCTCCCGCTGGGCCGTCGGCGCCTCGGCCGGCGACCGGGTCCTGCTGCTCGGCCCGGCGGTCGCCGACAACCGGGCGATCCGCTTCCGCCCGCCGGAGGACACCGACCTGGTGGTGATCTGGGGCGACGAGACCGCCGTACCGGCCGCCTGCGCCATCGTCGAGTCGCTGCCGGCCGGCACCCGCGCCCGGGTCTGGCTGGAGGTCCCGCACGCCGAGGACGTCCAGGACCTGGCGACGGCGGCGGACGCCGAGGTCACCTGGCTGGTCCGGGACGGCACCGGCCGGCCCGCGGACCCGGCCCTCACCACCGTCCGCGACGCCCGGCTGCCGGCCGCCGCCCGCCCCTACGTCTGGATCGCCGGCGAGTCCGGTCGCGTCAAGCGGCTGCGCCGGCACTTCGTGGACGAACGCGGCGTCGACCGCCGCCGCGTCACCTTCGTCGGCTACTGGCGCCAGGGCCTGACGGAGGAACAACTGCGCGAACAGGGCTGACGACCGGCACCGCCGGGAGCCCCGGCCGGACCGCCGACGGGCACCGACCCGAAGTCGTGGCCGGACCGCCGACCGGTGCCGACCCGGAGCCCGTTCGGCACCTCCCCGAAGCCCCGCCGGCACCGCCGGACGCCCTCACTCACCGTCTCAGCTCACCGCCCGTGTCGCACGGTTGAGTCGTGAGTGACGCCAGTCACGTACAGGCATGCACGGGACCGGCAAAGTTTAGGTTAGGCTAACCTAAGTTGAAGCGAGGGTTCCGCCCTCTCCCGCCCCTCTCGGACCGTCCCCACCGGAGGACCCCCCATGCGCTCGCACCTGCTCAACGACGCCACCGCGGAGCAGTACCGCCGCTCCGTGACCGAGGGAGTCGAGCGGGTGGCCGCCAAACTCGCCACCACCGAACGCCCGTTCACCGGCGTCACGGCCGACGCCCTCTCCCCCCGCGTCGACGGGATCGACCTCGACAAGCCGCTGCACGACACGGCCGCGGTCCTCGACGAGCTGGAGGACGTCTACCTCCGCGACGCCGTCTACTTCCACCACCCCCGCTACCTCGCCCACCTCAACTGCCCGGTCGTCATCCCGGCCGTGCTCGGCGAGGCCGTGATGTCCGCCGTCAACTCCTCGCTGGACACCTGGGACCAGTCGGCCGGGGGCACGCTCATCGAGCGCAAACTCATCGACTGGACGACCGCCCGCATCGGCCTCGGCCCGGCGGCCGACGGCGTGTTCACCTCCGGCGGCACCCAGTCGAACCTCCAGGCGCTGCTGCTGGCCCGTGAGGAGGCGAAGACCGAGAACCTCGCCGACCTGCGCGTCTTCGTCTCCGAGGCCGGCCACTTCAGCGTGACGAAGTCCGCGAAGCTGCTCGGCCTCGGTCCCGACGCCGTCGTGTCGATCCCCGTCGACCACGACAAGCGCATGCAGACCGTCGCCCTCGCGCGGGAGCTGGAGCGGTGCGCGCGGGACGGCCTCGTCCCCATGGCCGTCGTCGCCACCGGCGGCACCACCGACTTCGGCTCCATCGACCCGCTGCCGGAGATCGCCGCCCTGTGCGAGCAGTACGGCGTGTGGATGCACGTGGACGCGGCCTACGGTTGCGGACTGCTCGCCTCGCTGAAGTACCGGGACCGCATCAACGGCATCGAGCGGGCCGACTCGGTCACCGTGGACTACCACAAGTCCTTCTTCCAGCCGGTGAGTTCCTCGGCCGTGCTGGTCCGGGACACGGCCACCCTGCGCCACGTCACCTACCACGCGGAGTACCTGAACCCGCGCCGCACGGTGCAGGAACGTATCCCCAACCAGGTGGACAAGTCCCTGCAGACCACCCGCCGCTTCGACGCGCTCAAGCTGTGGATGACGCTGCGCGTGATGGGCGCCGACGGCGTCGGACAGCTCTTCGACGAGGTGTGCGACCTGGCCGCCGAGGGCTGGAAACTGCTCGCCGCCGACCCCCGCTTCGACGTCGTCGTCGAGCCGAGCCTGTCCACCCTGGTCTTCCGCTGCATACCGGCGTCCGTCACCGACCCCGCCGAGATCGACCGCGCCAACCTCTACGCCCGCAAGGCCCTGTTCGCCTCCGGCGACGCGGTGGTCGCGGGCACCAAGGTGGCCGGACGCCACTACCTGAAGTTCACCCTGCTCAATCCCGAGACGACCACGGCCGACATCGCCGCCGTCCTCGACCTGATCGCCGGCCACGCCGAGCAGTACCTGGGAGAGTCCCTTGACCGCGCTTCCTGAGTCCGCCACGACGTACGACTTCGTGGGGATCGGCCTCGGCCCCTTCAACCTCGGCCTGGCCTGCCTCACCGAGCCCATCGCCGGACTGAACGGCGTCTTCCTGGAGTCCAAGCCGGACTTCGAGTGGCACGCCGGCATGTTCCTGGACGGCGCCCATCTCCAGACCCCGTTCATGTCGGACCTGGTCACGCTCGCCGACCCGACGTCCCCGTACTCCTTCCTCAACTACCTGAAGGAGAAGGGCCGGCTCTACTCCTTCTACATCCGGGAGAACTTCTACCCGCTGCGCGTCGAGTACGACGACTACTGCCGCTGGGCCGCGAACAGACTGAGCAGCGTCCGCTTCTCCACGACGGTCACCGAGGTGACGTACGACGAGCGGGAGGAGCTGTACGCCGTGGCGACCACGGGAGGCGACACCTACCGCGCCCGCCGCCTCGTCCTCGGCACCGGCACCCCGCCGCACGTCCCCGACGCCTGCCGGGGCCTGGCCGGGGACTTCATCCACAACTCCCGCTACGTGCGGCACCGGGCGGAGCTGGTGAAGAAGGACTCGATCACGCTGGTGGGCAGCGGCCAGTCCGCCGCCGAGATCTACCACGACCTGCTGGGCGAGATCGACGTCCACGGCTACCAGCTGAACTGGGTCACCCGCTCCCCGCGCTTCTTCCCGCTGGAGTACACCAAGCTCACCCTGGAGATGACCTCCCCGGAGTACGTGGACTACTACCACGGGCTGCCCGAGGACACCCGCTACCGCCTCACGGCCGAGCAGAAGGGCCTGTTCAAGGGCATCGACGGCGACCTGATCAACGAGATCTTCGACCTGCTCTACCAGAAGCGGCTCGGCGGCCACGTCCCCACCCGCCTGCTCACCAACTCGGCGCTGACCGAGGCCCGGTACGCGGACGGCACGTACACCCTGGGCTTCCGCCAGGAGGAACAGGGCCGGGACTTCGAGATCGACACCCAGGGCCTGATCCTGGCCACCGGCTACCGGTACGCCGAGCCGGAGTTCCTCAAGCCCGTCCGGGACCGGCTGCGCCACGACTCCCGGGGCAACCTCGACGTCGCCCGCAACTACTCCGTCGACGTCACCGGCCAGGGCGTGTTCCTGCAGAACGCGGGGGTCCACACGCACAGCATCACCAGCCCCGATCTGGGCATGGGTGCGTATCGCAACAGCTACATCATCCGAGAGCTGCTCGGCACCGAGTACTACCCGGTCGAGAAGTCGATCGCGTTCCAGGAGTTCAGCGCATGACCACCCCCACCACGGCCGCCGGCATCGGCGCCCTGACCATCCGCCCCCTCGACCCGATGCGGGACGCGGGCCTCCTGCACAGCTGGGTCACGCACCCGAAGTCCGCGTACTGGATGATGCAGGACGCGAAACTGGTGGACGTCGAGCGCGCGTACATGGAGATAGCCGCCGACGAGCACCACCACGCCCACCTCGGCCTGCACGACGGCGTCCCCGCCTTCCTGATGGAGAGGTACGACCCGGCCCACCGCGAGCTGACCGGTCTGTACGAGCCCGAGCCGGGCGACGTCGGCATGCACTTCCTGGTCGCCCCCACCGACCGGCCCGTGCACGGCTTCACCCGCGCCGTCATCACCGCCGTCATGGCCGAGCTGTTCGCCGACCCCGCGACCGCCCGGGTCGTCGTCGAGCCGGACGTCGGCAACACGGCCGTCCACGCCCTGAACGCGGCCGTCGGGTTCGTGCCCGAGCGCGAGATCCAGAAGCCGGAGAAGAAGGCCCTGCTGAGCTTCTGCACCCGCGAGCAGTTCGAGAGGGCGGTGTCCGCATGAGCCTCGCCGACGCCGTGGCCCACCTCTCGCCCGAGCGCTGGGAGCAGGCCAACCGCCTCCTGATCCGCAAGGCGCTGGCCGAGTTCGCCCACGAGCGGCTGCTCACGCCGGAGCGCTCCGCGGCCGACGCGTACGTGGTGCGCAGCGACGACGGGAGGACCGAGTACCGCTTCACCGCCACGGTCCGCGCCCTGGACCACTGGCAGGTGGACGCCGACTCGATCACCCGCCACCGCGACGGCACCGAACCGCCCCTCGCCGCACTGGACTTCTTCATCGAGCTGAAGGAGTCCCTGGGGCTGAGCGACGAGATCCTGCCCGTCTACCTGGAGGAGGTCTCCTCCACCCTCTCCGGCACCTGCTACAAGCTCACCAAGCCGAGGCTCACCTCCGCCGAGCTGGTGCGCAGCGGCTTCCAGGCGATCGAGACCGGCATGACCGAGGGCCACCCCTGCTTCGTCGCCAACAACGGACGGCTCGGCTTCGGCGTCCACGAGTACCTGTCGTACGCCCCGGAGACCGCGAGCCCGGTGCGGCTGGTGTGGCTGGCCGCGCACCGCTCACGGGCGGCGTTCACGGCGGGCGTGGGCATCGCGTACGAGTCCTTCGTCCGCGACGAGCTGGGCGGGGCGGCCGTCGACCGCTTCCACGAGGTGCTGCGCGAGCGGGGCCTGGACCCGGCCGACTACCTCTTCATCCCGGTCCACCCCTGGCAGTGGTGGAACAAGCTCGCCGTCACCTTCGCCGCCGAGATCGCCCGCGGGCACCTGGTCTGCCTCGGCGAGGGCGACGACGAGTACCTGGCCCAGCAGTCCATCCGGACCTTCTTCAACACCTCGCACCCCGGGAAGCACTACGTGAAGACGGCGCTGTCCGTCCTCAACATGGGCTTCATGCGCGGCCTGTCGGCGGCGTACATGGAGGCGACGCCGGCCATCAACGACTGGCTGGCGCAGCTGATCGAGGGCGATCCGGTGCTGAGGTCGACGGGGCTGAGCATCATCCGGGAGCGGGCGGCCGTCGGCTACCGGCACCTGGAGTACGAGCGGGCCACCGACCGCCACTCGCCGTACCGCAAGATGCTGGCGGCGCTGTGGCGGGAGAGCCCGGTGCCGTCCCTGCGGGAGGGCGAGTCCCTGGCCACCATGGCCTCCCTCGTCCACGTCGACCACGAGGGCGCGTCCTTCGCGGGCGCGCTGATCGAGCGGTCGGGGCTCGCCCCCACCGAGTGGCTGCGGCACTACCTGCGGGCCTACTTCGTGCCGCTGCTGCACAGCTTCTACGCCTACGACCTGGTCTACATGCCGCACGGCGAGAACGTGATCCTGGTCCTGAAGGACGGGATCGTGCAGCGGGCCGTCTACAAGGACATCGCCGAGGAGATCGCGGTGCTGGACCCCGACGCGGTGCTGCCGCCGGAGGTGTCCCGCATCGCCGTGGAGGTCCCGGACGACCAGAAGCTCCTGTCGGTCTTCACCGACGTCTTCGACTGCTTCTTCCGCTTCCTCGCCGCGAACCTGGCCGGCGAGGGGATCGTGGAGGAGGACGCCTTCTGGCGGACGGTCGCCGAGGTCACCCGCGCGTACCAGGAGTCGGTGCCGGAGCTGGCCGACAAGTTCGCCCGGTACGACCTGTTCGCGCCCGAGTTCGCGCTGTCCTGCCTCAACCGGCTCCAGCTGCGGAACAACCGGCAGATGGTGGACCTCGCGGACCCGTCCGGCGCGCTCCAGCTCGTCGGCACCCTGAAGAACCCGATCGCGGGCCGCTAGCGCAGACCCCCGCACGGACGGGCGGGCACCCCGGAGACGGTCCTGCGGGGTGCCCGGCCTCTCACCCCCGGGCGGGCCAGGGCACCTGCGGCGACCGGTAGTAGCCGATCCCCAGCGCCTCCCAGCGCGGGGCCTGCGCGGCGAGGCGCACCTTGTAGGTGTCCCAGTCGTGGGTCGAGGCCGGGGACCAGCCCAGCTCGGCGACGCCCGGCAGCCTCGGGAAGGCCATGAAGTCGAGCTGGTCCGGGTCCTCCAGGGTCTCCGTCCACATCGGCGCCTCGACGCCGCGGACCGCGGAGGCCGGGACTCCCGGCAGATAGGCGGCCGGGTCCCAGTCGTAGGACCGCCGCACCTCCACGTAGCCCGCCCAGGACAGGCCCAGCGGGGTGTCCTCGGTGTACTTCATGTCCAGGTAGGCCCGGTCGGCCGGGGACAGGATCAGGCCGGTGCCGTTGCGCGCGGCCTCGGCGACCCGTGCCTTCTCCGCGTCGCTCGTCCGGTCCAGACCCCAGTACTGCACCAGCGCGCCCTCGGCCGGACGGGCGGAGGCCAGCTGGTGCCAGCCGACGACCGTCTTGCCGTACTCGGCGACGATCGGCTGCACCCGGTCCATGAAGGCCACGAAGTCCTCGTGCGGGGTGGAGTGCGCCTCGTCGCCGCCGATGTGGAGGTGGCGGCCCGGGGTGAGCGCGGCCAGTTCCCGCACCACGTCCTCCACGAAGTCGTACGTGACCTCCTTGTCCACGCACAGCGAGCTGAAGCCGACCTCGGTGCCGGTGTACGGCGGGGGTGCCACGCCGTCGCAGTTCAGCTCTGCGTAGGAGGCGAGGGCCGCGTTGGTGTGGCCCGGCATGTCGATCTCGGGGACGACCTCCAGGTGGCGGGAGGCGGCGTAGCGGACGATCTCCCGGTAGTCGGCCTTGGTGTAGTGGCCGCCGGGGCCGCCGCCCACCTCGGTGGAGCCGCCGTACGTCGCCAGGCGCGGCCAGGAGTCGACGGCGATGCGCCAGCCCTGGTCGTCGCTGAGGTGCAGGTGGAGCTTGTTGTACTTGTAGAGCGCGATCCGGTCGATGTAGCGCTTGACCTCGTCGACGGTGAAGAAGTGCCGGGAGACGTCCAGCATGGCACCGCGCCAGGCGTAGCGCGGGGTGTCCTCGATGGTGCCGCCCGCGACCAGCCAGGGGCCGGGCTGCGCGGAGTCCTTCTCCACGGCGGCGGGCAGGAGCTGACGGAGGGTCTGGACGCCGTGGAAGAGGCCCGCCGTCCCGCGGGCGGTGATGGTGACGCCGTCGCGGCCGCTGTCGAGGCGGTATCCCTCGTCGCCGTACGGGCCGTTCGCCAGGCGGAGCCGGATGCCGCCGTGCCCGTGGGTGGTGACGGGCAGCCGGTAGCCGGTGGCGGGCCGCAGGAGGTCCGCGAGGTAGTCGCCGACCTGCCGCGCCCCGCGCGCGTCGTCGACGCGGATGCGGGTGCCGCCGGTGACGCGGTACGGGGCACCGCCCGGGTCGACGGAGGCGGGGGCGGGGACCACCCGGTCCAGCGGGGTCGCCGCCGCTCCGGTCGTCGGTGCCGCGCCGGTGGTGACGGCGCAGGCCACCGCGACCAGCAGCAGCGAGCTGAGGAGACGGGCCAGGCGGGGAGTCGTCCGGTGGTGCCGTCGACGGGGTCTCACATGCGCTCCCTTGTGAGGCGTACAGAGATGTGAGCCAGAGGGTAGGGACCACACTCCCGCACCACCACCCCGCGCAGGGGCGATGGGACAATCCCCGCATGGCGGAAATCATCCAGAAGGACGGCACGTGGGTCTTCGACGGCGACACACTGCGCCTGACTCCCGGACGGGACAGGAACGTCGGGCTGCTCCGCCGGGAGCTGGGTGAACTGGCCGTCCCGCTCACGGCGTTGGCGGGCATATCGTTCGAGCAGGGCAAGAAGTCCGGGCGGCTGCGGCTGCGCCTGCGCGACGGGGCCGACCCGCTGCTGCACGCCACGGGCGGCCGGCTGACCGAGCCGCACGACCCGTATCAACTGGCCGTGGAAGCCGACCGGTACGGCGTCGCCGAGTACGTCGCGGACGAGGTGCGCAACGCCCTGCTCCTCGACCGGGTTCCGTCCGGGCCGGTGGACGCCTACCTGCTGCCCGGGCCCGCCGTCCCGCTGTCGGTGTCCGCCGGGGACGGCGTCGCGAGCTTCGACGGCGAGTGCGTGCGCCTGGAGTGGAAGTGGCAGGCGGAGGAGGCCAAGTCGGCCGCCGGGCCGCGCGTCCTGCCCCTCGACGACATCGTCGCGGTGGAGTGGCGGCCGTCGGTCGGCCTGGAGAACGGCCATCTGCGCTTCACCGTGCGCGCCGCGCCGAGCAAGGTGCCGCCCAAGTACGACCCCAACGCCGTGGAGCTGTGGGGTTTCCGGAAGGACCCCCTGATGGCCCTGGTGGCCGCCGCCGTGCAGGCCCGCCTCCCGCACCCGGCCGCCCCCGCCGTTCCGGAGGACGCCCGGCCGGCCGGGGAGGCGCCTGTCCCGGCCGGCGCCGCCGGGGACGACCACGACGCGCTGCTGCGACGGTTGCGGGAGCTGGGCGAACTGCACCGCTCCGGGGTGCTGACGGACGAGGAGTTCGCCGTCGCCAAGCAGGCGGTGCTGAAGCGCATGTAGGGGTGCGCAGCACCCGCCCACTGGCTTCGCGTGCCCGAAACCGGGCAGGATTCTTGCGAAACCTCCACCGGTACCCCAGGATCTACCGGGTGCACGACGAACTCGTTGATCACCTGACGCGGTCCACGCCCCTCAACCGGGGCGAGGCGCTGCGCGTGATCCAGGACGTGCTCGCCTACTTCGACGAGACGACCGAGGAGTACGTCCGTCGCCGCCACCGCGAGCTCCAGGCCCAGGGCCTGGTGAACGCGACGATCTTCGAACGGATCGAGGCGGACCTGAAATACCGGGCGGTCGCACCGCCGGAGCTGTCGCTCCGCCAGCTGCGCCGCATCGTCTACGGCTGAGAAGCCGAAGAGGGACACGAGGTTTACGGATACATGTGCGGAATCGTCGGATACATCGGCAAGCGTGACGTCGCGCCCCTGCTCCTCGAGGGCCTCCAGCGCCTGGAGTACCGCGGCTACGACTCGGCGGGCATCGTCGTCACCTCCCCGAAGGCGGCCGGCCTGAAGATGGTCAAGGCCAAGGGCCGGGTCCGCGACCTGGAGGCCAAGGTCCCGGCGCGCTTCAAGGGCACCACCGGCATCGCCCACACCCGCTGGGCCACCCACGGCGCCCCGTCCGACGTGAACGCCCACCCGCACATGTCGGCCGACCAGAAGGTCGCCGTCGTGCACAACGGCATCATCGACAACGCCGGTGACCTGCGCCGCAAGCTGGAGGCGGACGGCGTCGCGTTCCTCTCCGAGACCGACACCGAGGTCCTCGTCCACCTCATCGCCCGCTCCGAGGCCGAGAAGCTGGAGGACAAGGTCCGCGAGACCCTCCGGGTCATCGAGGGCACCTACGGCATCGCCGTGATGCACGCCGACTTCCCCGAGCGCATCGTGGTCGCCCGCAACGGCTCGCCGGTCGTCCTCGGCATCGGCGAGAAGGAGATGTTCGTCGCCTCGGACATCGCCGCGCTGGTCGCCCACACCCGGCAGATAGTCACCCTCGACGACGGCGAGATGGCCACCCTCAAGGCCGACGACTTCCGCACCTACACCACCGAGGGCACCCGCACCACCGCCGAGCCGACCACCGTGGAGTGGGAGGCGGCCTCCTACGACATGGGCGGCCACGACACGTACATGCACAAGGAGATCCACGAGCAGGCCGAGGCCGTGGACCGCGTGCTGCGCGGCCGGATCGACGACCGCTTCTCCACCGTGCACCTCGGCGGCCTCAACCTGGACGCCCGCGACGCGCGCGCCGTGCGCCGCGTGAAGATCCTGGGCTGCGGCACCTCGTACCACGCGGGCCAGATCGGCGCCCAGATGATCGAGGAGCTGGCCCGCATCCCCGCGGACGCCGAGCCCGCCTCCGAGTTCCGCTACCGCAACGCGGTCGTCGACCCCGACACCCTGTACATCGCCGTCTCCCAGTCCGGTGAGACGTACGACGTGCTGGCCGCCGTGCAGGAACTGAAGCGCAAGGGCGCCCGCGTCCTCGGCATCGTCAACGTCGTCGGCTCGGCGATCGCCCGCGAGGCCGACGGCGGCATGTACGTGCACGCCGGCCCCGAGGTCTGCGTCGTCTCCACCAAGTGCTTCACCAACACCTGCGTCGCCTTCGCGCTGCTCGCCCTGCACCTGGGCCGCACCCGCGACCTCTCGGTCCGCGACGGCAAGCGGATCATCGAGGGCCTGCGCAAACTGCCGCGGCAGATCGCCGAGATGCTGGAGCGGGAGGAGGACGTCAAGAAGCTCGCCGCGCAGTACGCCGACGCCCGCTCGATGCTCTTCATCGGCCGTGTCCGCGGCTACCCGGTCGCGCGCGAGGCCTCCCTGAAGCTCAAGGAGGTCTCCTACATCCACGCCGAGGCCTACCCGGCCTCCGAGCTGAAGCACGGTCCGCTCGCCCTGATCGAGCCCGCCCTGCCGACGGTCGCGATCGTGCCGGACGACGACCTGCTGGAGAAGAACCGTGCGGCCATGGAGGAGATCAAGGCCCGCAGCGGTCAGATTCTCGCCGTCGCCCACCAGGAGCAGGAGAAGGCCGACCACACCATCGTCGTCCCGAAGAACGAGGACGAACTCGACCCCATCCTCATGGGCATCCCCCTGCAGCTCCTCGCCTACCACACGGCCCTGGCCCTGGGCCGGGACATCGACAAGCCGCGGAACCTGGCCAAGTCGGTGACGGTGGAGTAGCACCCCGCCGGCGGTTCGTCGGGGGCGGGGCGGGAGGGATCGCCCCGCCCCCGAGGCGTTCAGGGGATGACCACCACGGGCCGCTGCGCCCGCTTGGCGAGCCGCCCGGCCACGGAGCCGAAGAGCCGGCCCAACAGGCCGTGGCTGGAGCCGACGACGATGGCGTCCGCCTCGTACTCGCGGCCCACCTCTTCGAGTTCGTGGCAGATGTCGCCGCCGCGCTCGACCAGGATCCAGGGGACCTCGGCGAGGTAGTCCGCGCAGGCCAGCTCCAGTCCCAGTACCTCGGTGCGGTGGTCCGGCACGTCGACGAAGACGGGTGGCTCGCAGCCCGCCCACACCGTGGTGGGCAGCCGGTTGGCGACGTGCACGATGACCAGGCCCGAGCCGAGCCGGCAGGCCATGCCGATGGCGTAGGCGAGGGCGCGCTCACTGGACGTGGAGCCGTCGAAGCCGACGACGACACCGTGCTTGAAGGCGGGGTCGCAGGTCTGGCGTGGCTCTTCGGCCGCCAGGGGCTCGGCCGCCGTCGGCTCGGCGACGGGCCGTTTGCGGTCCGCGGGTTCGAAGAAAGAGTGACCGGCCATGGCTGTCTCGGCGTTTTTATCCTCTATGGGGGACAACTGTGAGCGACGGAGCTGTGTCCGGGAACGGTCTTCTCAACCCCATACCCGCAAGGGTACGGCGGCACGCCTCCTTCGCCCGGATCCCGCGTGTGGTCCGCCGCGGGTTCACCGGAGCATGCACGAGAGGGCGCCCGTAACGCAATGGTTGCTGCGCTGTACAGGCGGTTTGCACAGGATTCAACTGTCCGTGCCCCGCCGTGACCGGCGCGCCGCCCGAGCGTTGATCTCCGTGCCGCCACCCCGAGGGAGCACTCGTGTCCGGACCGCGCCAGCCCGCCGAGCCGCCGTCCGGCGCCCCCGTTCCCGGCCCGGCGGCACCTTCCCGGGACCCGGTCACCGGTCTCGTCCGCTGGGCGGCCTTCAGCTGCCTCCTCGTCCCGGTCGTACTCCTGTGGTGCGGCACCTCCTTCGCCGGCACCGCCGGCACGGCCCTCGGCCTGGCCGCCGTCACCGGCACCTGCCGCCTCCTGCTGCGCCGCTCCGAGCGCGTCGCGGCCCGGCCGCCGGGCAGGGGGCGCGGGGTGCGGGCCGGACGCCGGCACCGGGCGGGGCGCCGGGCACGCGGGGGCGGACGGCACACAAGGCAAAACACACCGGTCGGCTGACCGGTTTCCGCGCACTCGTCCGCTCCTTTTCAGCCAACTTCCGAAGGTGGCTCATCCCTGCCCCCCACCACCCCCCAACCCCCGTTCCACCTGCACGGACAGGGTCTCGGGGACCCCGCGCACCCCACGGGGATTGGCCACCGCCACAAGGCGCACTTCCCTGTGGCGCCCCGGAGTGCAACGCTTCGTGATCGACTGCTTCACGCCAAGTTGCCATGTCGACAATGTCCCAAGTGCCGAACCGGCCACTTCGGCGCGATGGGACGCAGTAGATTCGATCTTGACTGTCTACGGCGGGGGACTCGTGCAGGACCGAGGGGAAACGTGTTGGAGCGACAGACCCGAAAGGTTGAGGGCGCCGCGACCACCGAGGGGGGCTTAGCAGTATGAGCCACGACTCCACTGCCGCGCCGGAAGTCGCGGTCCGGAAGCTCTCCGGGCGACGCCGCAAGGAGATCGTCGCGGTGCTGCTGTTCAGCGGCGGCCCCATCTTCGAGAGTTCCATACCGCTGTCGGTGTTCGGGATCGACCGCCAGGACGCCGGCGTGCCGCGCTACCGCCTCCTGGTGTGCGCCGGCGAGGAGGGCCCGCTGCGGACCACGGGGGGCCTGGAACTCACCGCGCCGCAGGGCTTGGAGGCGATCGCCCGGGCCGGCACCGTCGTGGTGCCCGCCTGGCGGTCGATCACCTCGCCACCACCGGACGAAGCGCTCGACGCCCTGCGCCGCGCGCACGAGGAGGGCGCCCGCATCGTCGGGCTGTGCACCGGCGCGTTCGTACTGGCGGCGGCGGGCCTGCTCGACGGCCGCCCCGCCACCACGCACTGGATGTACGCGCCGACGCTGGCCAAGCGCTATCCGTCGGTGCACGTCGATCCGCGCGAGCTGTTCGTGGACGACGGTGACGTGCTGACGTCGGCGGGCACGGCCGCGGGCATCGACCTCTGCCTGCACATCGTGCGCACGGACCACGGCAACGAAGCGGCCGGCGCGCTGGCCCGCCGCCTGGTGGTTCCGCCGCGCCGCGCGGGCGGTCAGGAGCGCTACCTCGACAGGTCTTTACCGGAGGAGATCGGCGCCGACCCGCTCGCCGAGGTCGTCGCCTGGGCGCTGGAGCACCTCCACGAGCAGTTCGACGTGGAGACCCTGGCGGCCCGCGCGTACATGAGCCGCCGCACCTTCGACCGCCGCTTCCGCTCACTGACCGGGAGTGCGCCGCTGCAGTGGCTGATCACCCAGCGGGTGCTGCAGGCGCAGCGGCTGCTGGAGACGTCGGACTACTCGGTGGACGAGGTCGCGGGCCGCTGCGGCTTCCGCTCGCCGGTCGCCCTGCGCGGCCACTTCCGGCGCCAGCTCGGCTCCTCCCCGGCCGCCTACCGGGCCGCCTACCGGGCACGCCGCCCCCAGGGGGAGCGTCCGGTGGACACGGAGTCCGGCGTCGAGTCGGTCTCCCGGGCACCCGTTCTGCCCGAGACCGCCGCCCTGCCGCCGGAGAACGCGGTCCCGTACCAGACCCGCCGCACGCCGGCCCCGATACCGGCGGCGAGCCTGCCGGGGCAACGCAGCGCGCCGTGAGCCGGCGCCCCGCACGCCGGACGGGCGCACCCGCCCCGTCCGGCGTGCGGGGGCGAGGCCGTCCGGGCCGGGCGGGGCCCGGGGGCGGCGGGACCGACGGCGACACCGGGGGACCGGAGAACCGACGTCGGCCGTAGGGTGTCCGCATGAACGATCGCATGGTGTGGATCGACTGCGAGATGACCGGCCTCTCGCTGTCCGACGACGCGCTCATCGAGGTTGCCGCCCTCGTCACCGACTCGGAGCTGAACGTCCTCGGCGAGGGCGTCGACATCGTCGTCCGTCCGCCGGAGCGGGCGCTGGAGACGATGCCGGAGGTGGTGCGCCAGATGCACACCGCGTCCGGCCTGCTCGCCGAGCTCGACGGCGGCACGACCCTCGCGGACGCCGAGGCGCAGGTCCTCGCCTACGTGCGGGAACACGTGAAGGAGCCGGGCAAGGCCCCCCTGTGCGGGAACTCCGTCGGTACCGACCGCGGCTTCCTGCTGAGGGACATGCCCGCGCTGGAGGGCTACCTCCACTACCGGATCGTCGACGTCTCCTCGGTCAAGGAGCTGGCCCGCCGCTGGTACCCGCGGGCGTACTTCAACAGCCCCGAGAAGAACGGCAACCACCGCGCGCTCGCCGACATCCGCGAGTCCATCGCCGAACTGCGCTACTACCGGGAGGCCGTCTTCGTGCCGCAGCCGGGCCCGGACTCCGACACCGCGAAGGCGATCGCCGCCAAGCACGTCCTGCCCGCCTCGTAGGGGCGCCGGTCCGGCGGGCGGCGGCGTCGCGAAAGGCCGGCGCGAGCACCCCTTCGGACCCTGTACACTTTTTCTCAGCCGGTCGGGGAACCCCGCCACGCGGGAGTTCGACAGCCGGCCTTGGTGGGTGTAGCTCAGCTGGTAGAGCACCTGGTTGTGGTCCAGGATGCCGCGGGTTCAAGTCCCGTCACTCACCCTGAATGATCAAGGGCTGACCTGGTAAAACGGGTCAGCCCTTGATCTCGTTACGAGCCCTTGGCAGTGCCGCACCTCACTCCCAGCGTCTGCGGGAACGACAGACCCCGGCGCAGCGGCTGCCTCCGGCCCGGCCGGGCGGGACCGCGCGGCCCCGTCCGGCCGTCCCTCACGACGACCTGCGCTCCACCAGTTCCGTCGCCAGCACCACCTGATGCCGCTCCAGCCCCCGCGAGACCGCCGGCCGGCGGTCCGCGATCTCGGTCAGCAGCAGGTCGATCATCGCGCGGCCCATCTCCTCGATGGGCTGGCGCACGCTGGTCAGCGGCGGCTCCATGTGGCGGGCGATGGCCGAGTCGTCGTAGCCGACCAGCGCCACGTCGTCCGGGATGCGCCGGCCCGCCTCGCGCAGGACCTGGCCGGCGCCGGCCGCCGTGACGTCCGAGGCGGCGAAGACCGCGTCCACGTCGGGGCGGCGGCGCAGCAGCTCCGCCATGGCGCGGCGCCCGCCCTCCTCGGTGAAGTCCCCCGCCTCGATCAGCCGCTCGTCCGGCTCGTGGCCCGCGTCGCGCAGGGCCGCGCGATAGCCGTCGACGCGTCGCTGGGCGCCGTAGACGTCCAGGCGGCCGGTGATGTGCGCTATGCGGCGCCGCCCTCGGGACAGCAGGTGCTCGACGGCCGAACGGGCGCCGCCGTAGTTGTCCGAGTCCACCGACGCCAGCGACTCCGCGGCCGAGCGCGGGCCGCTGATCACCGCGGGGATCTCCAGCTGGGCCAGCAGGTCGGGCAGCGGGTCGTCGGCGTGCACCGAGACCAGCAGCACGCCGTCCACCCGGTGCGCGGCCAGGTACTGGGCGAGCCGCTGCCGCTCCCGGTCGCTGCCCGCGAAGATCAGCAGCAGCTGCATCTCGGTGTCGGACAGCTCGGAACCGACGCCCTTCAGCATGTCCGAGAAGTACGGCTCGGCGAAGAAGCGGGTCTCCGGCTCGGGGACGACCAGCGCGATCGCGTCCGTGCGGTTGGCGGCCAGGGCACGGGCCGCCGTGTTCGGGACGTAGCCGAGTTCCGCGACCGCCGCCTCGACGGCCGCCCGGGTGGCGTCGCTGACGCGGGGCGAGCCGTTGATCACCCGGGAGACCGTGCCGCGGCCGACGCCCGCCCGTGCGGCCACCTCTTCGAGGGTGGGCCGGCCACCGCTCCGCCCACGCGCTCCGTGGCCTGCCATCGGCTCCGCCTCCTGTCGTGACCCCGCACTCTGCGGCTGGCCTGGAATTTAACAGGCCGGTCGGGTGTAATGACCGGCTCCGGGCCCGCCACCCGTTACGGGGAGGTGTCGCAGCGCCGCTCGCGACGTCCAGTTAACAGGCCGATAACTGAACGCACTTCGTCGCGTCCGCTCCCTTGACACCCCCGCCCGGACCGACGACTCTTCAACACATCACCTGTGGGAGCGCTCCCACACTACCTGGCACTTACACATCCCGCACGTTCCCCGCCCGAGCCGCAGCGACGAACGAACCACATGAAGCAGCGGGTCCAACCGAGTAGTTGGCCGGGGGGTCGGCACGTCAGGGCAACAGGAGGACCCCATGCGAGCAGCACGTAATCGATCCGCCCGCAAGGCGATGGTCATCGCGGCCGTCGCGTCGCTGGGCGCCGGGCTGCTGGCCGGCTGTGCCGACGACGGCAAGGACGAGGACAACTCGTCGTCGGGCGACAGCAGCGGCAAGACCACCATCACCCTCGGCCTGTTCGGCACCATGGGCTTCAAGGAGGCCGGGCTCTACGAGGAGTACGAGAAGCTCAACCCGGACGTCAACATCGAGGAGAACGTCACCGAGCGGAACGAGAACTACTACCCCGCTCTGGTCAACCACCTCACCACCGAAAGCGGCCTCCAGGACGTCCAGGCCATCGAGGTGGGCAACATCGCCGAGGTCGTCGAGACCCAGGCGGACAAGTTCGTGGACATGTCCAAGGCCGAGGGCGTGCAGGCGAGCAGCTGGCTGGACTGGAAGTGGAAGCAGGGCGTCACCAAGGACGGCCAGGCGGTCGGCCTCGGCACCGACATCGGCCCGATGGCGATCTGCTACCGCAAGGACCTCTTCGAGAAGGCGGGCCTGCCGACCGACCGCGACGAGGTCAGCGCGCTGTGGGCCGGCGACTGGCAGAAGTTCGTCGCGGCCGGCGAGAAGTACAAGAAGGGTGCCGGCAAGGACACCTACTTCATGGACTCCCCCGGCGGACTGATCAACGCCGTCCTCAGCGGTGAGGAGGAGAAGTTCTACGACGCCTCCGGCGAGGTCGTCTACAAGACCAACCCGGCCGTCAAGGACGCCTTCGACCTGACCGCGAAGGCCGCCGAGGCGGGCCTGGTCCAGTCGCAGACCCAGTTCCAGCCGTCCTGGGACCAGACCATCGCCAACAACAAGTTCGCCACCGTCGCCTGCCCGCCGTGGATGCTCGGTTACATCAAGGGCAAGTCCCAGCCCGAGGCGGCCGGCAAGTGGGATGTGGCCGCGGCGCCGAAGTCCGGCAACTGGGGCGGCACCTTCCTGGGCGTGCCCAAGAGCGGCAAGAACGTGGAGGCCGCGCAGAAGCTGGTCGCGTGGCTGACCGCGCCGGAGCAGCAGGCCAAGCTCTTCGCCGTGCAGGGCAGCTTCCCGAGCGCCCCGGGGGCCTACGAGTCGGCCGAGGTGACCGGCGCCAAGAACGACATGACCGGTGACGCGCCGATCGGTGAGCTGTTCGCCAAGGCCGCCGAGTCGATCCCGGCCCAGGTGATCGGCCCGAAGGACCAGATCATCCAGCAGGGTCTGACCGACAACGGCGTCATCCTCGTCACCCAGGGCAAGTCGCCCGAGGAGGCCTGGGAGAACGCCACCAAGACCATCGACAACAACCTGGAGAAGTGACCGGAATGACCACCCGGCACGACACCGCCGCGCCCCCCTCCGAGGGGGGCGCGGCCCCGGGCCGACCGCCCGGTGACGCGGTCTCTCCCGAGGCGTCGAAGAAGCGGGCCCGGCTCTCCCGCCGCTGGCAGCGGGACCTGCGCTGGAGCCCGTACGCGTTCGTCTCGCCGTTCTTCCTGCTCTTCGCCGCGTTCGGCCTGTTCCCGCTGATCTACACCGGCTGGGCCTCGCTGCACACGGTGGAGCTGACCGCGCCCACCGACATGGAGTGGGCGGGCCTGGACAACTTCACCAGGATCTTCGACGACGAGTTCTTCTGGAACGCGGCGCAGAACACGCTGACCATCGGCATCATCTCCACGGTGCCCCAGCTGCTGATGGCGATGGGCATCGCGCACATCCTCAACTACAAGCTGCGCGGCTCCACCTTCTACCGCGTCGTGATGCTCGCCCCGTACGCGACGTCGATCGCCGCCGCCTCGCTGGTCTTCGTGCTGCTCTTCGGCCGCGACTACGGCATGATCAACTGGACCCTGGACGTGATCGGCCTCGACAAGGTCGACTGGCAGAACGACACGTGGCCGTCCCAGTTCGCCGTCTCGTCGATCGTCATCTGGCGCTGGACCGGCTACAACGCGCTGATCTACCTGGCGGCGATGCAGGCGATTCCGCAGGAGCTGTACGAGTCGGCGGCGCTGGACGGCGCCAGCCGGTGGCGGCAGTTCCTCCACGTCACGCTGCCCCAGCTGCGTCCGACGATCCTGTTCACGGTCGTCGTGTCGACCATCGGCGCCTCCCAGCTGTTCGGCGAGCCGCTGCTGTTCGACGCCAACAAGGGTGCCTCCGGCGGCTCCCAGCACCAGTTCCAGACGCTCGGCCTGTACCTGTACGAGCAGGGCTGGATCAACCAGCACCTGGGCCGCGCCTCCGCGATCGCCTGGACGATGTTCCTGATCCTCATCGTGATCGGGATCGTCAACTACGTCATCTCGCGCCGGCTGCGCGCCAGTAGTTAAGGAGAACCGGCCGTGACGACGACCCTGACCAAACCCCCGGCCGACCCGGTGCCCGACCCGCCCCGGCGTCAGCGGCTCCGGTCCAAGTCGGCCCGCGCCGGCGGGCAGATGCACGCCGGCCCGATCGCGTACGTCATCCTCGTCCTGTTCACCGTCGGTTCGCTGTTCCCACTGGTGTGGACGGCGATCGCCGCGTCGCGGGACAACCAGCGCCTGGCCCAGACGCCGCCGCCGTTCTGGTTCGGCGGCAACCTCTTCGACAAGATCGAGATCGCCTGGACCGACGCCAACATGGGCGAGGCCATCCTCAACACCACGATCGTGGCGGGGATTTCGGCGGTCACCGTCGTCTTCCTGTCGACGATCGCCGGTTTCGCCTTCGCCAAGCTGAGGTTCCGGGGCCGCAACGCGCTGATGCTGATCGTGGTCGGCACGATGATGGTGCCGCCGCAGCTCAGCATCATCCCGCTGTACATGATGGTGGCCAAGCTGGACTGGACCGACCAGCTCCAGGCGGTGATCTTCCCTTCCCTGGTCAGCGCGTTCGGCGTGTTCTTCATGCGGCAGTACCTGCTCCAGGCGCTGCCGGACGAGATCATCGAGGCCGCCCGGGTGGACGGCGCGAGCAGCTGGCGCGTGGTCTGGCACGTGGTGTTCCCGGCGGCGCGGCCCGCGATGGCGGTGCTGGGCATGCTGATCTTCGTACAGGTCTGGAACGACTTCCTGTGGCCCTTCCTGGTGCTGACGCAGAACGGCAACCCGACCGTGCAGGTCGCGGTGGCGGGCCTCGGCCGGGGCTTCACCCCGGACCAGGCCCTGATCATGGGCGGCGCGCTGCTCGGCACGCTGCCCCTGCTGCTGGTCTTCGCGATCTTCGGCAAGCAGATCGTGGGCGGCATCATGCAGGGCGCCGTCAAGGGCTGACACCCCACCACGGGGGCCGGGTCACCGCCGCCCCGGCCCCGTCCTCCCCCCTCGTCCTTCCCACCCGACGGTCTTCCACGACCCGCCCCGAGCTGCTATGGGAGCGCTTCCATGCTTGAGTCCGCAACGCCGGTGACCCCGGTGACCTTCCCCCCTGCCTTCCTCTGGGGCGCCGCCACCTCGGCGTACCAGATCGAGGGCGCGGTGCGGGAGGACGGCCGTACCCCCTCGATCTGGGACACCTTCAGCCATACGCCCGGCAAGACGGCCGGCGGGGACACCGGTGACATCGCTGTCGACCACTACCACCGCTACCGCGACGACGTGGCGCTGATGTCGGAGCTGGGCCTGGGCGCGTACCGCTTCTCCGTCTCCTGGTCCCGGGTGCAGCCGACCGGCCGCGGTCCCGCCGTCCAGCGCGGCCTGGACTTCTACCGCCGCCTGGTCGACGAGCTGCTGGCCGCGGGGATCAGGCCGGCCGTCACCCTCTACCACTGGGACCTGCCGCAGGAACTGGAGGACGCGGGCGGCTGGCCCGCGCGGGACACGGCGTACCGGTTCGCCGAGTACGCGCAGATCGTCGGCGAGGCGCTCGGCGACCGGGTGGAGCAGTGGATCACGCTCAACGAGCCGTGGTGCGCGGCGTTCCTGGGCTACGCCTCCGGGGTGCACGCCCCCGGCCGTACCGACCCGGCCGCCTCGCTGCGCGCCGCGCACCACCTGAACCTGGCGCACGGCCTGGGCACGGTGGCCCTGCGTTCGGTGATGCCGGCGCGCAACTCGGTGGCGATCAGCCTCAACACCTCCGTCGTGCGGCCGCTGTCGCAGCAGCCGGCGGACCTGGCGGCGGCCCGGAAGATCGACGACCTGTCCGGCGGCATCTTCCACGGCCCGATCCTGCACGGCGCCTATCCGCAGACGCTGCTGGAGGCGACGGCGCCGGTCACCGACTGGTCGTTCGTGGAGGACGGCGACCTGGGTCTGATCCGCCAGCCGCTGGACGCGATCTGCCTCAACTACTACACGCCCACCGTGGTGTCGGCGGCCGACGCCGACTCGCGCGCCCCGCGCGCCGACGGCCACGGTTCGAGCGACCACTCGCCGTGGCCCGCCGCGGACGACGTGGCCTTCCACCAGCCGCCGGGCGAGCGCACGGAGATGGGCTGGAGCGTCGACCCGACCGGCCTGCACGAGCTGATCATGCGGTACAACCGCGAGGCCCCGGGCCTGCCGCTGTACATCAGCGAGAACGGTGCCGCCTACGACGACAAGCCCGGCGCGGACGGCACGGTGCACGACCCCGAGCGGGTCGCCTACCTGGACGGCCACCTGAAGGCGGTCCGCCGGGCCATCGCCGACGGCGCCGACGTGCGCGGTTACTACCTGTGGTCCCTGCTGGACAACTTCGAGTGGGCGTACGGCTACGAGAAGCGGTTCGGCGCGGTGTACGTCGACTACGTCTCCCAGCAGCGCACGCCGAAGTCGAGCGCCCTGTGGTACGGGCAGGCCGCCCGCACGGGGACGCTGCCGCCGGTGGATTCGGTCCGGTAGACCCCGGTCCGAGGGGGGGCGGGGGCGGGGCGCGGCAGCCTACGGGGGGTGCCGCGCCCCGCCGTCCCGGTTCCCCGGTGACCGGTGGGGCGGTCACCGGTCACCGGTGGAGCGGTCACCGGTCGCCGGTGGAGCGGTCACCGGTCGCCGGTGGGGCGGTCACGGGTGGGCGGGACGGTCACCGGTAGGCGGCGAAGGCCTTCGTGAAGGCGCCCTCCTCCTGGGCGATCGAGCTGCACGTCGCGTCGGCCGCGGGCTTGGGGCCGCCCGGGCAGGCCTTGTCGCGGGTCGCGGACCACATCGACAGCGGGCCGAGGCCCTTGGACTGGGCGAACCGCACCAACTGGGTGGCGTCGTCGACCCGGAAGACCTCGGACACGACGTCGTTGACGCCGATCATCGGGGTGACGGCGACCGTCTTCCAGGCCGCGCTGTCGGACAGGCCGAGCACTCCCTTGATCTGGGCCTGGGTGGCGGTGGCGGCCTGCTCGGCGTAGGTGCCCATGTCGCCGCTGTAGGCGGGGCCGTAGTCCATCGCCATGATGTTGACGTGGCCGATCCGCACGCCGTTCGCCTTCGCGTCGGCGAGGAGGTCGACGCCCGCCTGGGTCAGGCCTTCGGGCATGACGGGGAGGGTGAAGGAGACGTCCAGGTCCGGGTGCTGCTCCTGCAGGGCCGCGACGGCCTGCGCGCGGCGGGTGTTGGCGGCCCGGTCGGGCAGTGCGCCGCCCTCGACGTCGAAGTCGACCTTCGTGAGGCCGTAGGTGTCCACGACCTTGCCGTACGCCGCCGCCAGCGCGTTCGCCGACGTGCACGTGGTGGCGAGTTCGGAGCCGGTCGCTCCGCCGAAGGAGACGCGGACGTCACCGCCCTCGGCGCGCAGCGCGCCTATCTGGCCGGCCACCGCGTCGCTCGCCAGGTCGGTGACGCCGCCCCACTTGGGGGTGCAGCCGCCGCCGTCCGTGACGAAGGCGAGGTGGTAGTCCGTCACGCCGGTCGCCTCGGCGTGCGCGATCAGGTCGAAGGCCGGGTAGAGGGAGGTGTCGACGTAGGGCGCGAAGCCGGCGTCGCCGCCGGTGCCGGTGCCGGGGGCCTCGGTGGGGGCCGGGGTGGTGGGTGCTTCGGTCGGTGTCGGCTGCGCGGTGGCGGTGGCCGTGGGGGCCGGGGTGGGTGCCGAGGACGCCGGGGGTTCGGTCGGGCGGCCGCTGGGCTCCGGGGTGGCGTCCTCGTCCGTGGAGCAGGTGGCGCCGTCGATCCGGCAGGCGGTGGGATCGCCCGTGCCGTTGACGACGAAGCCGACCGTGACGGACTCGCCGGCCCTCAGGCCGTCCGTGTCCCACACGGGCGGGGTCACGGTGACGTGCCGGCCGCTGACGGTCGAGCCGGCGTTCCACAGCGACCCGAGCTTCGACCCGGACGGCAGGTCGAACTCCAGCGTCCAGTCCGTCTTCGGCTGCCCGCTGTTGTTGGTGACGACGTACTGGGCGGTGTAGCCGGTCGGCCACTCGCTGGTCCTCGTGTACGCCGCCCCCGCTCCGGCGGCTTGCGCGGTGCTGGTGAACATCAGCGCGCCACCGCCGGCGACGGCCGCCGCGACGAGAGCGCCGATCGCCTTGTTCCTGCCACTGATCCTGCGCCGGTGGGTGCTCATCACGTGCCTGCCTTCGCTGTTCACGGGTCCCGCCGGGGGGGGAGGGCCACGCGGGATGGGGTGCGGCAGCACGCTAGCGAGCCGGAATCGGGCAAAGGGCTTGATCCGGACGGAGCTTGGCGGTCTTAGGGTGCGCTTAAGGGAGGGATCGGGACCGATTAAAGGTGGGGCCGGCCCGGGGGCCGCGGCGGCGCCGCACGGTCCCCCGGTGCCCGCGCCGGGCCGGCGCCGCCCGGCCGTCGAGCTGTATCCAGATGCGCACCTCGGTGCCGCCGAGCACGGAGGAGCCGATCCGGACGTCGCCGCCCGTCGACTCCGCCAGCCGGCGCACGATGTCCAGGCCGAGCCCGGTCGACCCGTCGGTGCCCGAACCCCGGCCGCGGGCCATCGCGGCCTCGGGGTCGGGTATGCCGGGGCCCGCGTCCGAGACCAGCACGATCACCGCGTCCTCGCCGTTGTGCAGGTCGACCGCGAAGGCCGTGCCCTCGGCGGTGTGCCGGAAGACGTTGCCGAGCAGAGCGTCGAGGGAGGCGGCCAGGTCGGTGCGGGCCACGGGTATGCGCACCGGCCGGTCGGCGCCGGCCACTCGCCACTTGCGGCCCTCGTCCTCGGCGAGCGCCGACCAGAACCCCATCCGCTCCCGGACGACCTCGGCCGCGTCGCACCCGGCGCCGGGACCGGCCGCGGCCGTCTGCGGCTTGGCGTCCCGGGCGGTGCGGATGATCGTGTCGACCTCGCGCTCCAGTTGTTCGACGGCGGCCCGGGTCTGGTCGGCGGCCGGCCCGTCGCCCAGCGAGGCCGCGTTGAGCCGCAGTACGGTCAGCGGGGTACGGAGGCGGTGGGACAGGTCGGCGGCCAGTTCCCGTTCGTTGGCCAGGAGCTGGACCACCTGGTCGGCCATGGAGTTGAACGCGACCGCCGCGAGCCGCAGTTCGTTCGGCCCCTCCTCCGGCACCCGTGCCCCCAGCTTCCCCTCCCCCAGTTCGTGCGCGCCCTCCACCAGGCGCTGCGCGGGCCGCACCATCCGTACACCGAGCCGGTCGGCGACCGCGACCGAGCCGACGATCAGGGCGGCGCCGACCCCGGCGAGCACCGCCCAGGCCGTGCCGACGCCGTTGGTGACCGCGGACTCGGGGACGTACACCTCGACGACGGCGATCTCGCCGGAGCTGAGCGCGACCGGCTGGAGCAGCGTGAACCCGCCGGGGACCTCGGCGGTGGAGGCCCGGCCCATCTCGCGGACGGCGGCGATGTCCTCGTCCTCGGCGCGCTGCCGTCCGATCCCGGCGCCGGGGGCCGCGCCGTCGTCCGCGCCACCCGTGCCGCCGCCCGTACCGTCGGCCGCGTCGTCCGTGCCGCCGCCTGTGGCGTCGTCCTTGCCACCGTTCGCGCCACCGTTCGCGCCGTCCGTACCGTCGGCCGCGTCATCCGTGCCGCCACCCGTGGCGCCGTTCGCGCCGCCGTCCGTGGCGTCCGTGGCGTCCGTGCCGTCGGCCCGCGCGCCGGAGGCCGGCAGGTGCACGGCCATCCCGGCGTCGGAGCCGGCGGAGGCGACGACGCGTTCCAACTCGTCCCGGTCGGTGGTGATGGACAGCGCCGGCGCGACGGCGGCGGCCTCCCGCTCGGCGCCCGCGAAGGCGCGGTCCCGGGCCATCTCGCGGATGACGAGGCCGAGCGGGACCGCGAAGGCGACCACGACCATCGCGGTGACCGCCAGGGACACCTTGACCAGCGCCCATCTCATCGCGGCGGCACCGCCCCGCCGGGCCCCGCGAGCGGCCCGGCGGCCGGCCCCGTGGGCGGCTCCAGCTTCACGCCGACACCGCGCAGGGTGTGCAGGTAGCGGGGCCGGGCCGCGGTCTCGCCCAGTTTGCGCCGCAGCCAGGACAGATGGACGTCGATGGTCTGGTCGTCGCCGTAGGACTGCTGCCAGACCTCGGCGAGCAGCTCCTTGCGGGGGACGACGACTCCCGGCCGTCCGGCCAGGAAGGCGAGCAGGTCGAACTCACGGCGGGTCAGGTCGAGCCGGGCACCGTCCAGTTCGACCTGGCGACGCAGCGGGTCCACGGTGAGGCCGCCGACCCGCAGGACGGTCGACGGCGCCGCCTCCGCGGGGCCGGACCGGGCGCGGCGCAGGACGGCCGCCATCCGGGCCGACAGGTGCTCGACGGAGAACGGCTTGGTGAGGTAGTCGTCCGCGCCCGCGTTCAACAGCCGTACGACCTCCGTCTCGTCGTCCCGGGCGGTGGCGACGATCACGGGCACGTCGGTGATGCCGCGCAGCATCTTCAGCGCCTCGGAGCCGTCCAGGTCGGGCAGTCCGAGGTCCAGGACCACCACGTCGAAGCGGAAGTGGGCGACCTCGCGCAGCGCCTCCAGTGCCGTACCGACGCTGCGCACGGTGTGTGAGGCGTCGGTCAGGTGCCGGATGAGCGCCGAGCGTACGAACTGGTCGTCCTCGACCACGAGCACACTTGCCATGGGCGGCACCGTACGCCATGCGGGCGAACCCGGTGCGGGCCTGTGGACGACCGCGGCCCGCCCCCGTGGGGGCGACACGCGTGGGACGCGTGGGGCAGTATGGCCGCGATGCGCAGAGGACTCGTACACGTACTGGCCTGGCTGCTCGCCACCGGCGCGGCGGTCACGCTGTCGTGGTGGGGCGTGCACACGGTGATGGCGGGCACGGCCTACGACGCGCCCCGCGCGCTGCCCATCACGGCGGCCGACGCGTCCGGGCGGGACTCCCACGAGGCGGACGGCGCCGGGGACTCGGAGCCGTCGGTCTCCTCCACCCGACGGCCGTCGCCGTCGCCGTCGTCGGCGTCGGCGTCGGCGTCACCGTCGCCGACGCCGTCGGGCAGTCCGTCGCCGTCCCCGAGCGGGACGCCCCGGCAGCCGGGTCCCACGCCGTCGCGGACCGCGACGGCCGGCGCTCCCGCCGCTCCCGACCGCTCCCCCGCCGCCTCCGGCCGTGTCAGGAGTTACGACACCGACGGCGGTCGCGCGGTCTTCGACCTCGGTACGTCCTCCGCGTCCCTGGTGTCGGCGACGCCGGGCGCGGGCTGGTCGATGCAGGTGTGGAAGACGGAGTCGTGGATCCGGGTGGAGTTCACCTCGGGCACGGACCGGGTGTCGGTGTTCTGCACCTGGCACGACGGCCCGCCGCGGGTGGAGATCGGGAGCTACTGAGTCACTGGAAGACGGAGGCCGGCGGGGCGGGCGAGGCCACCGCCGCCGCGTCCGTCACGGGTGCGGCGCCACCGGTGAAGTCGGTCAGCGCGCGGCCGTGCTCCACGCGCGCCGGGTGCGGGTCGCAGGCGGCGCGGCGGGTGAGTTCGGCGACCGGCAGCGGGTGGTCCGAGGCGACGAGGACCGCGTTGCCGAAGCGCTTGCCGCGCAGCACAGCCGGGTCGGCGACGAGGGCGACTTCCGGGAAGCGGTCGGCGGCGGTGGCGATCTGGCCGCGCAGGTGGGCGAGGGGCGGGCCGTCGGCGATGTTGGCGGCGTAGACCCCGCCGGGCGCGAGGGCGCGCCGGACCTCGTCGAGGAACTCGGTGGACGTCAGGTGGGCGGGTGTCCGGGCTCCGCTGAACACGTCCGCGACGACCAGGTGCGCCCAGCCGTCGGGCACCTTGGCCAGCCCGGCGCGGGCGTCGGTGGAACGCACCCTGATACGCGCGCCGGGGTCCGGGGGAAGCTCCCGGCGCACCAGCCGCACCAGGCCCGCGTCGCGTTCGACGACCTGCTGCGTGGAGCGGGGCCGGGTGGCGGCGGTGTAGCGGGCGAGGGTGAAGGCGCCTCCGCCGAGGTGGACGGCCTGGACCGGCTTGCCGGGGGGCGCGGCCAGGTCGATGACGTGACCGAGGCGGCGCTGGTACTCGAAGGACAGGAACGCGGGGTCGTCGAGGTCGACGTGGGACTGCGGGGCGCCGTCGATCAGCAGCGTCCAGGCCCGGGTCCGCTCCCGGTCGGGGACCAGCTCGGCGAGCCCGCCGTCGACGTTCTCGGTGACGGCCTCGGCGGCTGCGCGCCCGCGGCGGGCGTTCCTGGACTTTCCCATCGGGCCATTATCGGACCAGTTCGCTCACCGGACGGCGGGGCGGCTCAGCGGCAGCTGTCCGCGGCCTCGATCAGCCGGGCCGCCTCGCCCAGCGCTGCCCGCAGGACGGCCGGATCGGTCGCGAGGTCCGCCCCGCCGGGCGGCAGCAGCCAGTCCGACCCCTCGACGGGGGGCTCGGGGCCCGGGTCCAGGCTCAGGCCGCGGCCGTCCGTCTCCGTGCAGGTGCTTCCCGGCACGTCCCAGGCGGCGGCCGTGCCGGAGGGCACCAGGAACCCCAGGGTGTCGCAGCCGTCGTCGTGGATCACCGGTCCCACTCCCTCACCGGTGGCCCGCCTGAGGATGTCGACCGCCTCCAGACCCTGCCGGGTGGGCACGGTCACGACGTCGCAGCCGTCACAGGGGGGATCGCTGACTGGTCTGGTATCCATCCCGGCCTCCACCACGGAACTCCTCCTCGAGCGAGCGGATCGGGAGTCGGGGGCCTCCCGGTCCACGGGGTTCAACGCGCCGGACGGTCAACGGCTACGGCGGAAATCAGCCGCAAAGGATGGCACTTCATGGCAGATCGTGGAGGGAATATCCGATTTGTAGTCAAACACTGCGTAGCGACTCCGTCACAACAGGTACGTTCTTGCTCGCCGGAAGCAGGGCGGCGGACGGAGGTGTCCGGACAACTCGTCCCGTCTCCGGCATGGTTCGACGGTTCGCACGAGAGGACCCGGCCATGGCGTCGTCGACGGTGACCTCCGCCCAGCCCGACCGGCCCCCGCGGCCCAACCTCGCCTTCCGGCGGTTGCGCGGGAAGCGTTCGCCGGCCGAGTTCGCGGCGGCGGTGCGCCGGGCCGCGCGCGAGATCGGCGAGCGGGTCAGCTGCGACGCGCGCTACGTCGGCCGGGTCGAGGCGGGTGAGATCCGTTGCCCCAACTACGCGTACGAGCGGGTGTTCCTCCACATGTTCCCCGGCCGCACGCTCACCGACCTGGGGTTCGCGCCCCGCTCGTCGGTGCGCGGGCGGCGGACGCGCACCGCCGAGGACACGCCTCCGGCGCGCGCCGGGCGGGCGCCGCGCGCCACGAGTGAGACACGAGGGACGGACGAGCCGTACGGCACTCCGCACGACGCGCCGTACGCAGCCCCGCACGACACGTCGTACGGCACTCCGTACGACGTGCGGGGGCCGCACCACCGGCACCACGCGTACCACCGGCACCACCCGTACGGCTTGGACGACGAGACTGAGGAGAGCGACGTGCTGCGTCGCGCATTCATGACGAGCGGTGCCACGGTGGCCGCCGCCTCGCTGGGCCCCGTGGGGCTCGCCCTGGACGCCGCGGCGGCGGGGCGGCCCGTGCGCCGGGCGGGGGCGGGCGACGCGGGCGCGCTGGAGGAAGCCGTCCGCCGGATCCGGCTGCTCGACGACCGGCACGGCGCGGACGGCCTCTACCGGCGGGCGGCGGCCCCGCTGCGCACGGCCTACGCGCTGCTGGACGCCGGCGCCACCCGGCAGGCGACGGCCGACCGGCTCTACGCGGGCGCCGGTGAACTGGCGATCTCCGTCGGCTGGCTGGCGCACGACTCCGGACGCTTCGACGATGCGCGCTCCCACTACGCCGAGGCCCTCGCCATCGCCCGTATGACCGGCGACCCGGGGCTGGAGGCGCACGCCTTCTGCAACATGGCGTTCCTCGCCCGCGACGCCGGGCGTCCGCGCGAGGCGGTACGGGCCGCCCAGGCCGCGCAGCGCATCGCCCGCCCGCTGGGCTCGGCGCGGCTGATGTCCCTGCTCGCGCTGCGTGAGGCGGGCGGCTGGGCGGGGCTCGCCGACCGTGTCGGCTGCGAGCAGGCGCTGGCCCGCGCCCAGGCCTTCTTCGGGCGGGGCACCTCGGACGCCGACCCCGAGTGGATGAGCTTCTACGGCGAGGCCGAACTGCAGGGGCTGGAGGCCCAGTGCTGGTCCACCCTCGGCGACTGGCCCCGCGCGGCCCGGCACGCGCGCCGGGCGGCCGAGTCGCAGGACCCGCACTTCACCCGCAACCTCGCGCTGTACTCGGCGGAACTGGCGGACGACCTGGCCCGCGGCGGTCGCCCCGACGCGGCGGCCGGGGCGGGCCTGCGGGTGCTGGACCTGCTGGGCGAGGTCCAGTCCTCGCGCATCCACACGATGCTGGCGGGCACGGCCCGGGTCCTGCTGCCGCACCGGCGGGCGTCGGGGGTGTCGGCCTTCCTGGAACGCCACGCGTCCCTGCCGCGGACGGCCTGACCTTCCGTCACCGCTGTGCGCCGACGGAGGTCGGGCCGTCCCTTCGGCGGCTGCCGCCGGGGGGCGCTGCGGAGGCGGAGGGGTGCCCGCAGCGGGCAGTCACCGGGAGACGCTCCTCACCCCACCCGGTGCCGGGTGAGGCCTGAGCCCTCGTACCCGCCGGACCCGAGACCCGTACGAGAAGGGCTTGAGCCTCCGTACCGCGAGGGCTTGAGCCCCGTACCGGAGGGGCTTGAGACGGGCCCGCGGGAGCGGCGGGCGCGGGGTGACGGGGTCCGGCGCTCGCGGGCGGTGCCTGGGAGCGGAAGCGCTCGCTCGGCACCGGCGCCGCGCCCGCCCCGACGCCTGCGACGCGGGCGCGGCCCCGGAGGCGGCCCCGCAGGCGGGCGCCCGCCTCGGTGATCGAGGCGGGCGCGGGGGCGGACCCGCAGGCGGTCATCGAAGCTGGCCCGGACCCGCAGGCGGGCGCGGCCCGGAGGCAGGCGCCTCGGTCACCGAGGCGGGCGCGCGCGGGGGCGGGGGCGGGGTGGTCAGCTCGCCAGGTGGCCCTGGTCGTTCCAGCTTTCCACCGCCGGCTCCCCGTAGGCCCACCCCAGCACCGAGAGCGACGTCGGGTTCAGGCGTATGCGGGCCGCGAAGTCGATCGGCAGGCCCAGCCACCGGGCGCCGATCGACCGCAGGATGTGCCCGTGGGCGAAGACCAGGACGTCGCGGTCCCGCTCGCGCGCCCAGGCGACGACCTCGTCCGCGCGCGCGGTGACGTCCGCCAGGCTCTCCCCCTCGGGGACCCCGTCCCGCCAGATCAGCCAGCCGGGCCGGGCGGCCCGGATCTCGTCCGGCGTCATGCCCTCGTACGCGCCGTAGTCCCACTCCATCAGCGTGTCCCAGGTCCGGGCGCGCTCGCCGAAGCCGGCGAGTTCACAGGTCTCGCGCGCGCGGGAGAGCGGGCTGGTGCGCACCTCGACGCCGGGCAGCCCGTCGAGCGGCGCCCGGTGCAGCCGCTCGCCGAGCAGCTTGGCGCCGCGCCGGCCCTCCTCCAGGAGCGGCACATCGGTCCTGCCGGTGTGCTTGCCGGACAGCGACCACTCGGTCTGTCCGTGCCGGGCCAGCAGGATGCGCGGTGCCATGAAGGGGCCTTTCCGGGAGGAATGTCATGGGGCACCTCCATCATCGCGCACGCCCCGGGCGGGCAACCCCGGGGGCGATCCCGGCGTCTATCCGGGCCGAGGACGCTCCGTGAAGCGGCCCCGTCAAGGCCGTAGAGTGGCACGTCCGTGTCGGTCCAGGCGCGCGCGAGGACGAAGGGGGAGGGCGATCGGATTGCCGCACACCAAGACACCGGGCACCGGGGCGATCCCGCGATCCCGACCGCGCTGGTGGACCGAGCTGCCGATCATCGTCCTCGTGTACGCGTGCTACTCCGCGGGCCGTCTGCTGGTCCGGGGCGACGTCTCGGACGCGGTCGGCCACGGCCTGGCGATCCTGCGGATCGAGAAGGCGCTCTTCCTCAACGCCGAGCACCCGCTCAACCGCCTCTTCACCCGTGAGCCCTGGCTCGGCGTACCGGCCGACTTCTGGTACGCGTCGCTGCACTACCTGGTCACCCCCGCGATCCTGATCTGGGTCTTCCGCTGCCGCAGCGCCCGTTACCGGGCCGCCCGCACCTGGCTGATGACGTCCACGTTCATCGGCCTCGTCGGCTTCACCCTGCTGCCCACCTGCCCGCCCCGGCTGCTGGACGCGAGCCACGGCTTCGTCGACACGATGGCCCAGTACAGCTCGTACGGCTGGTGGGGCGGCGAGGCGAGCGCGCCGCGCGGACTGGGCGGGATGACCAACCAGTACGCGGCCATGCCGAGCCTGCACGTGGGCTGGGCGCTGTGGTGCGGGGTGATGCTGTGGCGCCACGGCGGCACGCGCACGGCGAAGGCGGCCGGCGTCGTCTATCCGCTGGTGACCGTGATCGTGGTGATGGGCACGGCGAACCACTACTTCCTCGACGCGGTCGCGGGCGCGGCCGTGATGGGCGCGGGGCTGCTGCTGACGCCGTTCGTGCTGCGGACGGCGGACCGGGCGCAGGCCTGGATCGCGGCCTGTTTCACCCCGCGTTCCGCACCGGCCGCACCGGTCCCGGACGGCGCTGGTTCCCCGATTGTCAGTGGTGGATGCCAGACTTCCGCGGGTGACCGATTTCCACGTCAGCGCGAGCAGCGGTTCGGAGCAGGAGCCGAGCCGGACCCCTCCCCCTCGGACGCGGGGGACGAGACTCCGGCACCGGCTCGCTGAGCTGCGCGGTCCCGACGTACCGGCCAAGGCGCTGGACGCGCGGGCCCTGGCCGCCCTCGCCGCCAACCCGGGCTGTCGGCGGCGCGCGCTCCTCGACGGGGCCGGGGTGGACAAGGCGTCGCTCGCCGACGCGCTGGGCTCGCCGGCGGTCTTCGGACAGTCGCAGTTCGCGTTCATGCGGGGCAACGCCTTCGAGGCGCGGGTCAAGGCCGACGGCGGCGCCGAACTGCTGCGGCTCGTGCACGAGAAGCTCGACCGGGGCGCCGAGCCGCCCGCCGGCGCGCGGGTGCCCGACCTGTCGGCGTCCGGTCCCGAGGGCCGCGCGGCGCGGACGTCGCTGGCGCTGCGGGAGGCCACCGGCGCACCCGGCGCGTGGACACTGCTCGACCACCCGATGCTCGCCCTCGACGTCGCCGGTTCCCCCGCGTTCCTGGAGCCGGACGCGGTGGTGGTGCACCCGGACGGGAGCTGGACGGTCGTCGAGATCAAGTCCTTCCCCCTGCTGGACGGCTCCGCCGATCCGGCGAAGGTCGGTGCCGCCGCCCGGCAGGCCGCGGTGTACGTGCTGGCCCTGGAGCGGGTCGCCGCCCGGCTGGTCCCCGTCCCGCGGGTGCGTCACCGCATTCTCCTGGTCTGTCCCGAGGACTTCTCCAACCTGCCCGCCGCCTCCGCCGTCGACGTGCGCAAGCAGCGCGCGGTGACCGACCGCCAGCTGGCCCGGCTGACCCGGATCGAGGACATCGCCGACGCGCTCCCCGAGGGCGTCGGCTTCTCCCCCGAGCTGCCGGCCGAGGAGCTGACGGCCTCCGTCGAGGCGGTCCCGGCGACGTACGCGCCGGAGTGCCTGTCCGCCTGCGAGCTGGCCTTCCACTGCCGTGCCCGGTCCCGCGAGGCCGGTGCGGTGACGTCGCTGGGCCGCCCGGTGCGGGCCGAGCTGGGCGGTCTGTCGACGGTCGAGGACGTGCTGGCGGCGGCCCGCGGGGAGGCCGGCGATCCGGACGACCCGGCGGTGGCGGCCCTGCGCAGGGCGGCACTGCTGCGGGCGGAGGCCCTCGCGGCGGCCGGTGCGGGGACGGGCGGGGTGGCCGGGTGTCGCTGATCACCACGCTCGCCCGGCTGGAGGCCGTGCGCACGGGCCGCGCCGAGCCCGCCGCCACCGTCCGGCACCGGCACCTGTCCGACCGTCCGCTGGTCTTCGTCCCGCTGATCACCGCCGGTGAGGCCGGTGCCCCGCTCGGTGCCCTGGTCGGCACCGACCGGGACGCTCCCCGGCTGCTGGTGGTCCCGCAGCCCCGCGACCGGGACCTGCGCTTCGCGTTCCTGGCCGAACTGGCCGGCATCGTGCTGCCGCACGTCGAGGCGTACGCCGACGATGTCGAGGCGGCCGAGCGCGCCGAGACCGATCCGGAGACGGGCAAGCGGGTCAAGGTCGAGGTCGACCTGTGCGCGGACGCCGCGCAGCTGATCGTGCCGAGCCGGGCGGGTGTCGACTTCGTACGGCTGCTGGGCCGGTCGATGCGGTTCAGGCGGACCGCGGAGCAGGACCCGGAGACGCCGCACCCCGCACCGCCGAGGGTGCCGCTGCTCGGCCGGTGGCTGACCCACTACGGCGAGCGGGCCCGGGTCCCGGGCTCCTCCCTCCTCCTCGCCATGACCGACCTGCTGGGCCGGCACTGGGCGACCGGCCAGTCCACGCTGGAGGACCAGCACCTGGGCGCGCTGCTCGCGTGGATCGACCCGGGCGACGAGGGGCCGACCGGCGCGGAGGCCGCGCGGCGGGCCGAGCTGGCCCGTGACGCCGACGGCCAGTTGCTGTGCCCGCCCGCGGGCCCGGCGACCGACCCGGCGTTCGACAACAAGCTGCTCGCCCCCGCCATCGACCGCTACGACCGTGCCCGCACCGCGCTCGCCGCCGCCGAGGACGGGGTGGAGGCCGACGAACGGCTCGGCGCGCTCACCGCCGCCGAGCGGGAGATCCGCGTCCTGGTCGAGAGCCGTACGCGCCCCACCTGGGACACGGTGTGGCGGGGCCTGGACCTGCTGCGGCAGCTGCCGGCCGGCGCGCACGTGGAGGAGCGCTGGACCCGGGACCGCTGGTCGTTCACGTCCCACCGCGACCGCGTCCTGGCCGGCGAGCCCCCGCAGCCGCGCCGCGACGACGCGGTGACCGCGGCGAACAAGCTCGCCACGCGCGAGCGCGAGCAGGCCCGGCTGGAGGCGCAGGAGGCCTTGGACGATCCGCTGGTGATGGCCGGGCGGCGGCTGGCCGGGGAGGCGTTCGCGGGCGAGGTCACCGATGTCGTGATGGCGTACAGCGAGAGCAAGCGGCCCAGTCCGCGCCCGCTGGTCACGGTGTGCACGGACGACCGGCCGCAGCTGGACGCGCGCGTGAAGGTGTACCGGTCGCTGGGCGGCAAGCCGCAGGCGGCCGAGTTCGTCGGGCAGGAGGACGAGGGGGTGTTCGTCCTGCGGATCGTGGACAAAATGGGCCGCGGCAAGGAGCCCGAGGCCGGGTCGGTTCCCGAGAAGGGCGACCGGGTCTGCTTCACCCTTTTCGAGCACGAACAGCGGGGCGGGGCGAAGCTGCCCGATCCGGAGCAGACCCCGTGGACGCACGGTGGGCCGCCCGGGGAGACGGCCGCCGTACCGGAGGCGGCCGACGCGCAGACGGAGGAGGACGTCCTGTGACCGCCGAGTCCCCCACGGCCCCCGTCGACCGGGCCGCCGCTCCAGCCATCGGCCCGGCCACCGGCCCGGCCACCGCTCCGGCCACCGCTCCGGCCGCCGGCCGGGCTGTCGGCCACTCCGTCGGCCGGGCCTTCGATCCCGGTGCCGAGGCCGCCCGCGCCACCGCCGCGATCCTCCACGACACGCTGCACGGCACCGAGCGCGGTGTCGTCGTCGATTCTCCGCCCGGCGCCGGCAAGTCCACGCTCGTCGTGCGGGCGGCGCTGGAACTGGCCGAGGCCGGCCGCCCGCTGATGGTCGTGGCGCAGACCAACGCCCAGGTCGACGACCTGGTCCTGCGCCTCGCCGAGAAGAACCCCGAGCTGCCGGTGGGACGCCTGCACAGCAGTGACGCCGACCCGTACGACAAGGCGCTCGACGACCTGGCGAACGTTCGCAAGTCGGCGAAGGCCGCCGACCTGGCCGGGCAGGCCGTCGTCCTGTCGACCGCCGCGAAGTGGGCGCACGTCACGGTGGAGGAGCCGTGGCGGCACGCGATCGTCGACGAGGCGTACCAGATGCGCTCGGACTCCCTGCTGGCGGTCGCCGGGCTCTTCGAGCGGGCCCTGTTCGTGGGCGACCCGGGCCAGCTGGACCCGTTCGCGACGGTGGGCAGCGAGCAGTGGGCGGGCCTGTCGTACGACCCGTCCGCCTCCGCCGTGACGACGCTGCTGGCCCACAACCCGTCCCTGCCGCAGCACCGGCTGCCGGTGTCGTGGCGGCTCCCCGCGTCGGCGGCGCCGCTGGTCTCGGACGCGTTCTACCCGTACACGCCGTTCCGCAGCGGCACGGCCCACGGCGACCGGAGCCTGGCCTTCGCGGCGGCGTCGGACGGGTCGGGCCCCGACGAGGTGATCGACGAGGCCGCCCGCTCGGGCTGGGGGCTGCTGGAGCTGCCCGCACGGCACACCCCGCGCACCGATCCGGAGGCGGTGCGGGCGGTGGCGGCGGTGGTCCGGCGGCTCCTCGACCGGGAGGGCGCGGCGACGTCCGAACGCTCGCCCGACCCGGTCCCGCTGACCGCCGGCCGCATCGCCGTCGGCACGGCGCACCGCGACCAGGCGGCGGCGGTCCGGGCCGCGCTGGCCGACCTCGGGGTGACCGAGGTGACCGTCGACACGGCCAACCGCCTCCAGGGCCGCGAGTACGACGTCACGGTCGTCCTGCACCCGCTCTCCGGCCGCCCCGACGCCACCGCCTTCCACCTGGAGACGGGCCGCCTGTGCGTCCTGGCCTCCCGGCACCGGCACGCGTGCATCGTGGTCTGCCGGGAGGGGGTGGGCGACCTGCTGGACGACTATCCGTCCACGGAGCCGGTCCAGCTGGGCACGCCGGTGAAGTTCCCGGACGGCTGGGAGGCGAACCATTCCGTCCTCGCGCACCTCGCGGAGCACCGGGTGGCCTGGCGTCCCTGACCGCCCGTGGCCGCCTGACCACCACTGACCGCCTGACCACCTCCGCCGGCACCCCCGGACGGGCCACCGGCGCCCCCGGCCCGTCCGGGGCGTGCTGCCGGCGTCCGGTGCGCGCCGGACGCGCATTTCTTCCGGGGCACGGGAGGGCGGCGGTGCTGTCCTGGCCGCCGCCGGGCCCGGACGCGGCGGCACCGGTTGCTCCGGCGGCGGACCCGTCCCGGGGCTCCGCGCACGGGGGTGCATTACGTGAGTGACGCGGTCCTCGGCCGGTCGCGGACCGGGCGTGGTGCGCGGCGTGGGCGTCGAGAGGCGGCGTGGTCGGATGCCGCAGCACCATGGGTGCCCGCCACGGCGAGGGCAGTCGGGGTGGGTCTGTCCTTGGGGCGCTCGGATGAGAGGGGGGTGAGCGGTTCGGTGGGAAGTGCTCACGGTTGGCGGAGGGCGTGGTGGCGGAGGGCTGCCGCGACCGACTCCGACCTCCCTGTCCGCACCCGACCTCACGGGTCGGTACGACCGGCCGGGGCTCACGCCGGCCGTCTCGCGGCCGCGGGCTCCGGCCCCAGCTCGCACCACACGTACTTGCCCCGGTTGCCCTCACGGGCCAGCGGCTGCCATCCCCACACGTCTGCGCAGGCCCGCACCAGGGCCAGACCCCGCCCCGCCTCGGCGTCCGGGCCCCGGTCGAAGGGGAGCGGTGGCTCCGGCGGGGACGGGTCCGCGTCCCACGCCCCGATCCGCAGCACGCCCGCCGCCCAGCGCAACCGCAGGGCGGCGGGCCCCTTGGTGTGCCGCACGGCGTTGCCGACCAGCTCCGCCGCCAGCAGCTCCGCGACGTCGACCAGCCGGATCAGCCCGTGCATCGTCAGGATCAGCCGGAGGGTGCGTCGGCAGACGGTGACGGCGCGGAGGTCGTTCGGAATGTAGAGGGAGTACTCCCACGGATCGTTTTCGGGCACGCGGACTCCTTCGGAGACGTGGAGAGGAGTGGGGTGCGGTGGCATTGCCGCAGCCGTCGTGGCAGGACGGAGCGGTGCGCTTCCAACATCCCGCGATCGCAAAGAGTGTTCGTCGCATCACCGAAGGTAGGTCATAGATTTATTACTCGGCAAGCCTGTCGCGTATTCTTGCCCCGAACGAGCCGCCCGAGGGCGCCCGTTGAGCGAGGAGGAAGTTGTGCCGCCGAGACGCACGCCCACAGCACGTCAGGAGCGCCTGGGGGCTGAACTGAGAAGGATGCGGGAAGCAGCAGGACTCAAGGCAACCGAGGCGGCAGCCCTTCTCGGCGTGAACTCCGTCCAGATCAGTCAGATCGAGTCCGGAATCGCCGGAGTGAGCGAGGAGCGGCTACGCCGTCTCGCAGCCAACTACGCCTGTCCCGACGGCGAGTTGATCGATGCTCTGGTAGCCATGGCGACGGTCCGGGTCCGGGGCTGGTGGGACGATTATCGCGGCGTGCTTCCCGCCGCCTATCAGGATCTCGCCGAGTTGGACCATCACGCGACGTTCCGGCGCGATGTGGCGGTCATCCACGTGCCAGGTCTGTTCCAGACGGAGGACTACGCGCGCTCTCTCTTCACCTACATGAACCCGGAGTTCCCCGACCGCGAGGTGGAGCACCGGGTGCACCACAGGATGAAGCGGAAGGTCATCGTCGAGGGGCCTGATCCGATTCCCTACGAGACGTTGATCCACGAAGCAGCGCTCCGGATCAAGGTGGCCGGGCGGGCCGCGACCCGGATGCAGCTCGCACGCATCGCGGAGATGTCCGAGGCCGAGCACGTCACTGTTCGCGTCATTCCGTTCGCACTGGACGACTTCGCGGGAGCCGGCAGCGCCATGGTGCACGTGGGCGCAGCTGTGCCTCGCCTGGACACCGTGGTGCGCGACGCACCGCACGGCACGGCCTTTCTCGATTCCGAAGCCCAACTGGGTCACTTCCGGAAGCTCTTTCGTAGGGTGAGGGACGAGTCACTCTCCCCGGAGCGGTCACGCGACCTCATCCACGACCTGGCCAAGGAGCTGTGAGGAAATCCCATGACCACCCCCACCCAGTGGCAGAAGTCGTCCTACTCCGGCGGCGGTGAGGGCAACGACTGCGTAGAGGTCGCCCACCGCCACCCCCACATAGCCGTCCGCGACTCCAAGACCCCGGACCGGGCCACGCTCACCTTCGCCGCCCCCGCCTTCACCGCCTTCCTCCGCACCCTCAGGACCACCACCGGGGAATAACCGGAGACCCCCTCCTGTTACGCAGCGCAGCGAACCGCGCGATTGTCACGACACAGGAGGCACCCCACCATGGCCGCAGACGCCGCAGAGGAGATCCGGGGCACGGCCCACGGCACCGCGCCCGTACCCCTCTCCGTGCTGGACCTGGTGACCGTCGGCGCCGGCCGCACCGCCACCGACGCCCTGCGCACCAGCGTGGACATCGCCCGCCTGGCGGAGAGCCGTGGCTTCCACCGGTACTGGGTCGCCGAACACCACTCCATGCCCGGTGTCGCCTCGTCCTCGCCCGCGGTGATCCTCGCCCACCTGGCGGCCCACACCGACCGCATCCGCCTGGGCTCGGGCGGCGTCATGCTGCCCAACCACGCACCCCTGGTCATCGCGGAGCAGTTCGGCACGCTGGAGGCGATGGCCCCCGGCCGGGTCGACCTCGGGCTCGGCCGCGCCCCCGGCACCGACGGTGCCACCGCCGCCGCCCTGCGCCGCACCGACCGGCTGAACGAGGGCGCCGACGACTTCCCGCAGCAGCTCGCGGAGCTGGTCCGCTTCCTGGACGACGACTTCCCGGACGGGCACCCCTACCGCCGCATCCACGCCGTGCCGGGCCCCGTGCAGGCCACGTCCCCCGGGGGCGTCCAGTCGGTCCACCGGCCGCCGGTCTGGCTGCTCGGCTCCTCCGGCTTCAGTGCCCGGCTGGCCGGCACCCTCGGCCTGCCGTTCGCCTTCGCGCACCACTTCTCGGCCCAGAACACCGTCCCGGCGCTGGACCTGTACCGGGAGTCCTTCCGGCCGTCCGCCGTCCTCGACGCGCCCTACGCCCTCATCGGCGTCTCCGCGCTCGCGACCGACGACGAGAAGGAGGCCCGCCGGCAGGTGCTGGCCGCCGCGCTGAACATGGTCCGGCTGCGCACCGGGCGCCCCGGGCTCGTGCCGACGCCCGAGGAGGCGGAGGCGTACGACTTCAGCCCGATGGAGCGGGAGTTCGTGCAGTCCTGGAACGCCAACGTCATCCACGGGACCGCCGACGAGGTCCGGTCCGGGCTCGACGACCTCCACAAGCGCACCGGCGCCGACGAGCTGATGCTGACCGCCAACGCCCACGGCGGTGACGTACGCCTGCGCTCCTACGAGCTGATCGCCGACGCCTACGGTCTGCCGGCGCCGGCCTGAGCCCCGGCCGCCCCGGGCCCGGCGGAGCCCAGCAGCGCGGAGATGCGGTCCGGCGCCACCGGCCGGGAGTACAGCCACCCCTGACCGGTGTCGCAGCCGATGCGGCGCAGGCGGGTCGCCTGGTCGGAGGTCTCCACGCACTCGGCGGTGACGGTGAGGCCGAGCCGGTGGGCGAGCTGGACCATCGCCTCGACGATCACCTCGTCGGCCGGGCTGGCCGCCGTCGCGGCCACGCCGGTGTCCTGGACCGCGGTGCCCTCGGCGCCTTCGTACTGGAATCCCCGTACGAAGGCGCCGTCCAGCTTCAGGACCGACACCGGCAGCCGGCTGAGGTAGGCGAGGTTGGAGTAGCCCGTGCCGAAGTCGTCGATGGCGATGCGGACGCCCATGTCGCTGAGTGCCTTGAGCGCCTGGAGGGGGCGGCCCGCCGAGCCCATCACCGCGGACTCCGTCAGCTCCAGCTGGAGCAGGTGGGGGGCCAGGCCGGTCTCCTCCAGGGTCGCCGCCACGTCCGCCACCAGGTCGGAGTCCCAGACCTGACGGACCGCCACGTTGACGCTGACGAAGATCGGCGGGTCGTCCGGGTGGGCCAGCTGCCAGCGACGGGCCTGGTGGCAGGCCGTGCGCAGGATCCAGCGGCCGAGGGGAACGATCGAACCGTCCTCCTCCGCCAGTGCGATGAACCGATTCGGCGCCAGTACGCCGAACTGGGGATGGTTCCACCGGATGAGCGCCTCGACGCCCCGCACCCGGCCGTCCTCCATGCCGACCAGCGGCTGGTACTCGAGGGCGAACTCACCGCGTTCGATGGCGGGGCGGAGGGTGGCGGCGAGGGCCTGGCGGGTCATGCGGCTGGCGTTGCGCTCGGGGTCGAAGAGCGTCCAGCGGGCCCTGCCGTCGGCCTTGGCCCAGTACAGGGTCGTGTCGGCGGCCTGCATCAGGGCGGTGGGGGTGGTGCCGGCCGTGTGGCGTTCGACGACGCCGACGGACGCGGTGACCGAGAGGCGGCGGTCGGACACCTCGAAGGGCGCCTGGAGGGCCGCCAGGACCGACTCGGCCAGGTCGGCGAGCTGATCGGTGCCCGTGGAGTCCTCCACGAGGAGCGCGAACTCGTCGCCGCCGAGCCGGGCGACCAGCGGGGCGCCGGACCGGGCGTGAGCGGCCTCCTCGGCGCAGCGCGTGAGGCGTTCGGCCACGGCGGCCAGCAGCCGGTCGCCGACGCGGTGGCCGAGGGTGTCGTTGACGGCCTTGAAGCCGTCCAGGTCCAGGTAGCACACGCCGATCCGGCCGGTGCCGCCGTGCTCGTACGACTCCGCCTCCAGCGCGGTCGTCAGACGTTCGAAGAACAGGGCGCGGTTGGGCAGCCTGGTCACCGGGTCGTGCATCTGGAGGTGGCGCAGCCGGGCCTGGAGTTCGCGGCGGGCGCTGATGTCGGTGACCGACAGGAGCAGCCCCGGCGGGTCCCCGGGCCCGGCCAGGGGCTCGACCGTCACCTGGGCCCACAGGGAGCGCCCGTCGGGGCCCTTCAGCCGCCGGGTGCAGCGCAGCCGGGGCCGGTCCCCCCGCAGCACCTCCCGGTACGCGTGCCAGGTGCCGGCGTCGGAGGCGAGGTCGACGAGGTCGGCCGCCGCACGGCCGGCCAGGGCGGCCGGATCGGTGCCGAGCAGGCTGCCCAGCGTGTCGTTGGCGCTGACGACCAGGCCCTCGGGGTCGACGACGGCCATGGCGAGCGGAGCCGCCGTGAACGCCGAGCGGTAGGCCGGGGGTCCCGTACACGGCGCACGAGGAGCCAGTTCGTCATCACTGTCCGTGACGGGCGACCGGTCGAGGTCTGCCACGGGCGCCGGCCCTTCGGAGGTTCCGTTCACCGCTCGCTCCCGCAGTGCCTCGATCTCTGTTCGTGCTCTGTTCGTGCAGGAAAGTGTGCCGATCATAGAGGCTGCCACGAACCCCCACCAGCCGCCGCCCCATCTTCCCGGCCGTCCGCCCCCACCGACAGATCGTTTCTGCTCACCCCTGGACGGGTTCTTCACGCCCCCGACCAGTTGTGACGTTCTGTAAGTGACTCGGGGTGTCGATCCGGCGGCTTCCGCCGATTTCCCGCACGGCTCACCCGTCCGGTGCAGGCAAACAGGGCGTAGTACGACGATCACACACAAGCTGGGTGCGGTGTCCCGTCAACCGCGTCCGGAGGTCCATGTGCCGCGCCAGCTCCCCCTGAGGAGACTTCCCCGGGAGGCCCTCAAGGGGCTCGGTGCGGCCCGCCGGGCGGCGGGGGCCCGGCCCCTTCTGCGCAGCACGGCGGCGGTGTGCACCACCATGTCGGCGCTCGCCGCGACGTCCCTGGTCACGGCCCCCTCGGTCGCCGATCCCTTCTCGCCGCGGCCCTGCGCCCTGCAGCGCACCGAGGTGCACCACTCCGAGGGCCTGGACACCTGGAACGCCGCCTATCCGAGGCCGGCCCGCGCGCTGGACGCGGTGATGGTGTTCCTGTCCTTTCCCGACTCCCAGCCGCTGACCGCGCCGGCCGAACTCGCCGCCGACCACTTCCCGGCCACCACCCGCTTCTTCCAGCGCGCCTCCTACGGCACGTTCACGCTGCGACCGCACCTGCTGGGCGGCTGGATTCCGATGCCGCGTCCCTCGACGGCGTACGCCATACGGCGCGACTGGAACCCCGGGCACCGGGCCGCGTACCTGCGCGACGCGCTGGCGGCCGCCGACCGGCACGTCGACTTCTCCCGCTACGACATCGTCTACTTCGTCGCCGATCCGGACGCGCCCGGCGTGGACTCCGACGCCACGAAGGTCGTCAACCTGAACACCCCGATGCGGGCCGACGGCACCGACATCAGGCGGGTGGTCACGGTCTTCGAGAACCATCCGCCGGACCGGCTGGTCCTGGCCCACGAGACGGGGCACGTCTTCGACCTGCCCGACCTGTACCACCGGCCGGTCGGCGGGCAGGGCGACTGGGACACGCACGTCGGCGACTGGGATCTCATGGGCAGCCAGTTCGGACTGGCCCCCGATCTCTTCGGCTGGCACAAGTGGAAGCTGGGCTGGCTGGAACCCCGGCAGGTGGCCTGCGTGCGGGGCGACGGGCCGACCCGGCTGACGCTGGAGCCGCTGGGCGCGGGGCCGGGCGTGGCGGTGGCGGGTGCCGCCGGGGCGCCGGCCTTCGGGCTCGGCCGGGGCACCAAGCTGGCGGTGGTCCGCACGGGTGCCGACAGCGCGCTCGCCTTCGAGGCGCGGGGACCGGTCGGCAACGACGCCGCCGCCTGCCGGGCGGGGGTGCTGGTGTACCGGGTGCGCAGCGGGACGGAGTCCGGGAGCGGGCCGATCGAGGTGGTCGACGCCCACCCGGACACCGAGGCCTGCTGGGAGGACTCGGTCTACCCGCCGCTGGCCGACGCCCCGGTGGGCCTCGGCGAGAGCTTCACGGTGCCGGGCGAGGGCGTGCGGGTGGAGGTGGAGGGACGGACGGTGTCGGGGGCGTGGACGGTACAGATCACGCCGGGGTGAAGCGCGCGCCCGGCGGGGCGGGGGCGGGGGCGGCGAGGCGGGGCCGCGGAAACAACGATGGCGAGGCCCGTTCGCGCTGTGCGCGAACCCGCCTCGCCATCGACAACGTGCGCCGCCAGGGACTCGAACCCCGGACCCGCTGATTAAGAGTCAGCTGCTCTAACCAACTGAGCTAGCGGCGCCTGCTGACGTCGTAGACCTTAGCACCCTGGTCGGCGGAGGGAAAAATCGAAATACGGGCGGTGGTGCGGGCCGCCCGCACCACCGCCCAGAGCAGGGTTTCGGGACCCGGCAGCCACGGCTGCCGGGTGTCCGGAGCCACCAGCCAGCGGGAACCGGAGCGGGCGGGCGTCCCGGCCGGGGGCGGCACGGTCACCGCGTCCCCGGCGCCGTGGCACAGCAGCGGCGGCACCGCGCCGGTACGTCCGCCCGGCCGGCCGCGCGTGCCCCACTCCTCCCACTCCAGCAGCGACGGCAGCCGCTGGGCCGTGCCCGGCGCGGCGAACAGCAGCATCCGGCCCCGGGCCTCCGCCACCGGACCCGACCCCGAACCTTCGTCCCACATCCGGTCCAGCATCCGGCGCCCGAAGACCGTCGGGGCGCTCACCACGTCGAAGGCGGAACCACAGGGCAGGACGACCGGCGCCTCGGGCCGCTCCTCCCAGAACGCGAGCGTGCTGCGCGGGTACGCGCCGGCCGAGGCCAGCCAGGCGGCGCCCCCGGAGGTGACGTCCCAGGCGTGGAAGGGGGCGTTGCGGGTGTCGTGGCGTGTGCTGCTCATGCCGCCCACATCTACCGGGTGTGAGGGTTCCACTCCGCTGGGTTGCCGGAAACCGGGACAGGGTGCAGGGGCAGGGAGTATCTTGCCCACCCGTGTGGCATATGCGAGGGGGCTAGTCGGCGGGTCCGCGGCCCTCGCCGCCGTGCATCAGGTCCCGCCCGAACTCGACCATCTTCTTGGCATAGTCCTCGGTCCACTGCGCCCGCTCGGCGATGTCCGCGGCCGTCAGCCGGTCGAAGCGGCGCGGATCGGCGAGCTGGGCGGCGGCCATCGCCTGGTACTCCATCGCCCGGTCGGCCGCCGCGCGGAAGGCCTGGGTCAGTTCGGTCGCCCGGTCCAGCAGGTTCCGGGGATCGTCGATCGATTCGAGGTCGAAGAAGTGCTCCGGATCGGCGGACGCCTCCGCCGGCTCGAAGAGCAGGGGCGCGGGGCGTAGCCGCGGTTCGTTCCGACGCGGCGTGGGCTCCGCCATGTCTTCTCCTCCTCGTACGTGCGCGACGGCCCTCCCCGCACGGGCAGGGGCGTCCCCGGCGGGGTGGGCCACCGTCCATTGTCCCGCGCCCGCGCAAGTGGGCGTCCGGCCCGGCGGGTGCCGGGCCGGACGCGGGGAAGGACGGCGCCGCTCGCTAGCCGGCGTAGGTCTCGAACTCGGCGACCTTCGGCGTACCGCTGGAGCCGGTGATCTCGAAGGTGATCTTCTTCAGCGAGGTCGGGGCGAAGCTGCTGACGCCCGCTCCGCTGCCGGAGGCCAGCACGGAGCCCGTGTCGTGGTTGACGAGCCGCCAGGAGGTGATGGTGCCCGCGGAGCCCGCCGCCTCGCGGATGCCGGCCTTGGAGACCGTGGTGGCGGTGCCCCACTTCACGGAGACGGAACCGGTCGGTCCGGCCGGGGACCAATAGGTGCCCGGGTCACCGTCGCGGACGTTGCCGTAGCTCGTTCCGGCAGCCTTGGAGGAACCGTCGGCGCCTGCCCCGAGGCTGAGGTTGGTGCCGGTGGGCGGGTCGGTGGGGCCGGGGTCGGTCGGGCCCGGGTCGGTCGGGCCCGGGTCGGTCGGGCCCGGGTCGGTCGGGTCCGGGTTCTGCGGTGTGCAGGAGCCGTCCGAGACCTTCAGGCCCTTGTTGGCGCCCGCCGTCCGGCTCACGACGTCCGGCACGCAGTCGGCCGCGTCGAGGGCGTAGGAGTACGGGATGCTCACGCTGGTGTTGGACCGCGGGTCGGGCCCGGCGGGGTTGGTGTCGCCCTCGCGCGGGGACCAGGTCACGTTGTCGAAGATGTTGCCGCCGACCTGCCAGTAGCCGGCCTGGTCGGTGTAGAAGGTGCCGAGGACGTTCTTGGAGTCCTCGAAGTAGTTGTTGTCGACCTTCGCCTTGGCGCCCGCCCGGGAGTTGATGCCCGACTCGTTGAGGCGCACGTAGTGGTTGTTGTAGATGTGGGCGATGCCGCCGCGCAGCAGGGGCGCGCGGGAGTCGATGTTCTCGTACTTGTTGTGGTGGAACGTGACGTAGCCGTTCGACACGTCGCTCTCGCTGGAGCCGATCAGGCCGCCGCGGCCGGAGTTGCGCAGGACGCTGTACGACAGGGTCACGTACTTGGTGTCGTTCTTCATGTCGAAGAGGCCGTCGTAGCCCTCCGACTCACCGCCGGACGCCTCGAGGGTGGTGTGGTCGACCCAGACGTTGCGGACGCCGCTCTCCATGCCGATGGCGTCACCGCCGTTGGAGAGGGGCGAGCCCGACTTCTTGACGTTCCGGACCGTCACGTTCTGGATGATGATGTTGCTGGCCTCGCGGATGTGGATGCCCAGTTGGTCGAAGACCGCTCCGCCGCCGACCCCGACGATCGTGACGTTGCTGATCTGCTTGAGCTCGATCTTGTCGGCGGCGGTGTTGCAGCTGCCGCCCGACACCTTGGTGGTGTTGCCGTGGTTGATGGTCCCCTCGACCTCGATGGTGATCGGCGTGCTGCTGTCGGCCCGGCCGCACAGGGCCTGGTGGATCGCGGTGCCGGTGGTGGCCCGGACGGTCCGCCCGCCCGCCCCTCCGGTCGTACCGCCGTTCTGGGTCGCGTAGCCGGTGGCACCCCCGGCCGCCGCCGCGGCCTCGGGCATCGACAGCACCACGCCGGTCGCGGCCGCGATGGCCAGCGTGGCCAGCGCCGCGTTGAGTCGCAGCGCGACTGGTCGTCTCATCCTCAGTCTCCCCATTCGCCTTCACATGCCGGAACGAACACCTTGTCCTGATCATGTCAACACGACCAGGCGGGAAAGCGCTTTCTCGGCGTGAGAATAGGGGCCCCCTCAGGGGCTGACAAGAGTCGTCACAAGTTCATTGTGGCGAACGGAGTGCATATTCATGAACACCGGGAGAACCGTCGCCCCCTCGGACGCGGCGCCGATGTGCACCTGGGGCGGGACTGCGGTACGATCATCCTGCCAGCTCACGGGGGCAACCCCCGGGAAACGGCAGTGCGTTGGTGGTCCAAGGAAAGACGCCCCACTTCCCGTGGGGAAATGCAGGTGCAAGGCCTGCCCAGCGCTCGACGAGAACCCCGGCCCCGCTCCAGCGGGACCGGGGTTCTTCCGTGTGGCCGGGCCCTCGACGGCCCGGCCACCGTGAGGCCGCGCGCCCGGGCCGGGCAGTACGGGGCCAGGCGCGGCCGGGCAGTACGGGGCCGGGTCAGGCCTGTACCACCGGCTCCCGTGTGAACAGCGCCCCCAGTTCGGGCGCGTTGGCCCGGCGGTCGGCCAGGCGCAGGCCTTCCCAGACGGTGACCTGGTTGGCCGTGAGGACCGGCTTGCCCAGCTCCCTCTCCAGGGCCGGGATGTGGGCCGCCGTGTGCAGGGCGGTGTCCGGCAGCAGGACCGCCTGCGCGTCCGGGCGGTCGGCGGCCCGGGCCAGGGCCAGCACCTGCGACTCGGTCCAGGTGCCGACCTCCGCCGCCGTGATGACGCCGGAGCCGACGACGTCGACCGGCTCGACGCCGGCGGCGCGGAGGAAGTCCGCGAAGAGGCCCGCCACGTCCTGCGGGTAGGTCGCCCCGATCGCGACCCTCCGCACCCCGATCTCCTGCGCCGCGTGCACGAAGGCGAAGGAGGTGGAGGAGGCCGGCAGGCCCGCCGCCCGGGCCAGGGCGCGCACCTGGTCGTGGGCGCCCTCCCAGCCGTGCACGAAGCTCCCGCTGGTGCAGGCCCACACCACGGCGTCGGCGCCGGCCAGCCGCAGTTCCGCCACCCCCGCCGCGAGCCGCTGCGCCGAGCCCATCTCGCGCAGCGCGTCCACCCGGTGCGCGTCCTCACCGATGTCCGTGTGCACCAGGTCCACCCGGATGTCGCTGCCCAGGAGCTGCTCGATGCGTGGGTAGTCGTCCTCGCCGGAGTGGCCCGGGTACAGGAATCCCAGTGCTGTCATGTCCACCCTTCCTGCTGCTGTTCCGTGTCCGGGCCGTCGCCGACGCCCGGTAAGTCCGCCACCGCGGGACCGGCCGGCCCCGGGACCACGGGGCCGGTGCGCGCGGACAGGTCGGTCAGCGCCTGGTACGGCCCCACCGCACGGGTACCCAGTCGGCGCAGCGCCGCCCACATCGTCACTTGGTTGGCCGAGATCACCGGGATGCGCAGCTCGGCCTCCAGCTGCGGGATGACGTCGTAGGTCGGGAGGTTGGTGCAGGAGATGAACAGGGCGTCCGCCGCCCCCTGGCGCGGAACGGCCTGGCGCGCCATGGCGGCCACGTCGCGGTACGGGACCTTCCAGATGTGCCGGGTCAGCCCCATGAAGGCGCAGCCGGTGACGGTGACGCCGGCCTCGGCGACGTACTCCTCCAGCGCCCGGGTCACGGACACGGTGTACGGCGTCACCAGCGCGACCCGGCGTACGCCCAGCTCGGCCAGCGCGTCCAGCAGTGCGCCGGAGGTGGTCACGGACGGGACCGCGCCCGCCCAGGTCATCGCCTCGCACATCGCGCGTTCGCCGGCGACGCCGCCGACGAAACTGCCCGAGGTGCAGGCGTAGGCGACGACCTCGGGCGCGATGACGTTGAGGGTGCGCACCGCCTCGCCCAGCGTCTCGTGCTCGCTGACCAGCCGGGCGAGGTCCAGACTGACCTCGACGGGCACGAAGGGGGTCCGCGTCATGTGCAGCGATATCTCGTCGGGCACCCACCGCCACAGCTCGCGGTCGAGCGCGAAGTCGAACGGGGCGACCACGCCGACCCCGCGTTGCGGAGCTGGTCCGCCGAGAAAGGAGATGTCCATGGCACGCACCGACCTCACGCTGGGAGAGGGGAGGACAACGCACCGTACGCACGGCCGTGTTGACGAAGGTAGGTTCCGGTGCGAGCGTGGTCAATCCGCCCGTGTCACCTCCGGGTCAACAGCCGGTCAACTCTGTCGCCCGCCACCCGAAGCACCCCCCGTCCCCACCCGAAGCGTTCGCCACCCACCACCCACCGAGGCGTCCGCTCACCGCCGCTCGAAGCACTCGTCGCGCACCGCCCGGAGCGCCCTCCGCCCACCGTCCGAAACGCCCGCCACCCGAAACGCCCGCCACCCGCCACCCGAAGCACCCGCCGAAGCGCCCCGCGCGCGAGCCCCGGAGACACGCCTGCCGATGAGCACGCCCACCCTCCTCGTCCTGGACGCCGAGCCCCTTCCCCGTCTCGGCCGGCTGACCGGCCGGGCCCGGATCGTGCACGCCGACGGGACGACCCTCGCCGAGCGGCTGCCGCACGCCGACGTGCTGCTCGTGTGGGACTTCACGTCGCACGCGGTGCGCGAGGCGTGGCCCGGCGACGGCCCCCGGCCGCGCTGGGTGCACACGGCGAGCGCCGGGGTGGACCACCTGATGTGCCCGGAACTGGCCGGGTCGGACACGGTGGTGACGAACGCGCGCGGCGTTTTCGACCAGCCGATCGCCGAGTACGTCGCCGCGCTCGTCCTGGCGATGGCCAAGGATCTGCCCACGACCCTGCGGTTGCAGGGGGAGCGGACCTGGCGGCACCGCGAGTCGCTGCGGGTGGCCGGAACGCGCGCCTGCGTGGTCGGCTCCGGGCCGATCGGGCGGGCGATCGCGCGGACGCTCACGGCACTCGGCGTCACGACCGCGCTGGTCGGCCGTACCGCCCGCACCGGCGTCCACGGACCCGGTGATCTGGACCGGTTGCTGGCCCGCGCCGACTGGGTGGTGGCGGCGGCGCCGCTCACCGACGACACGCGCGGCATGTTCGACGCCCGGCGGTTCGGGGTGATGCAGCCGTCCGCGCGGTTCGTGAACGTGGGGCGCGGCCAGCTGGTCGTGGAGGACGATCTCGCCGAGGCGCTGACCGGGCGCTGGATCGCGGGCGCCGCCCTGGACGTCCTGAGCCACGAGCCGCTCGCGCCCGGCAGTCCGCTGTGGCGGGTCCCGGAGCTGATCGTCTCGCCGCACATGAGCGGGGACACGGTCGGCTGGCGGGACGAGCTGGGGGCGCAGTTCGTGGAGCTGTTCGAGAGCTGGGCGGCGGGCGGTCCGCTGGCGAACGTGGTCGACAAGAAGCGTGGATACGTGCCCGGGCACTGACGTTCCAGGAAGCGGGAGGGTGCATGACCGACCTCACCGAGCTGACCGCACTCCAGCTCGTCGACGGATACCGCAGGGGTGAGTTCAGCCCCGTGGAGGTGACCCGGGCGACCGTGGAGCGCGCCGAGCGGATCCAGCCGGCCGTGAACGCCTTCGTCCGGCTGACCGGCGAGGAGGCGCTCGCCGGGGCGCGGCGGGCCGAGGAGCGGTGGCGGCGCGGGGAGCCCCGCGGGCGGCTGGACGGGGTGCCGGTCACGGTGAAGGACATCCTGCTGATGCGCGGCCACCCCACCCTGCGCGGCTCGCGCGCCGTCCGCCCGGACGGGCCCTGGGACGAGGACGCGCCCTCCGTGGCGCGGCTGCGCGAGCACGGTGCCGTGTTCGTCGGCAAGACGACGACGCCCGAGTACGGCTGGAAGGGCGTCACCGACTCGCCCCTGTCCGGCGTCACCCGCAACCCGCACGACCCCGCCCGTACCGCGGGCGGCTCCAGCGGGGGCGCGGCGGCGGCCGTGGCGCTCGGGGCGGGACCACTGGCGCTCGGTACGGACGGCGGCGGCAGCGTGCGCATCCCGGCGTCCTTCTGCGGGATCTTCGGCCTGAAACCGACGTACGGCCGGGTCCCGCTCTACCCGGCGAGCGCCTTCGGCACCCTCGCGCACGTCGGCCCGATGACCCGGGACGCGGCGGACGCGGCGCTGATGCTGGACGTCATCGCCGCCCCGGACGCCCGGGACTGGTCGGCGCTGGGCCCCGCGCCCGGGTCGTACACCGAGGCCCTCGCGGGCGGGGTGCGGGGACTGCGGGTGGCGTACTCGCCCACGCTGGGCGGGCAGGTGGCGGTGCGCCCGGCGGTGTCGGCGACGGTACGGCGGGCGGTGCAGCGGCTGGCGGAGCTGGGCGCGTACGTGACGGAGGCCGACCCGGACTTCGCGGACCCGGTGGAGGCCTTCCACACGCTGTGGTTCAGCGGGGCGGCGCGCGTGGTGCAGCACCTGCGGGCGGGGCAGCGGGAGGTGCTCGACCCGGGGCTGCGGGAGATCGTCGGGGCCGGAGCGCGGTACTCGGCGCTGGAGTACCTGGCCGCGGTGGACGTCCGGATGGAGCTGGGCCGCCGGATGGGCCGCTTCCACGACCTGTACGACCTGCTCGTCACGCCGACGCTGCCGATCACGGCGTTCGAGGCGGGCGTCGAGGTGCCGCGGGGCTCGGGGCTGAGGCGGTGGACCGGCTGGACGCCCTTCACCTACCCGTTCAACCTCACCCAGCAGCCGGCGGCGACCGTGCCGGTCGGCACCGACGGGGACGGACTGCCGGTCGGCCTGCAGCTCGTGGCGGCCCGCCACCGGGACGACCTGGTCCTGCGGGCCGCGCACGCACTGGACGGGACGGACCCCGCGACCGCCTCGGGGGCGTAGGCCCCGGTGGGCCTAGACCCGCCGGAAGCCGAGCGTCTCCCCCGCCGCACCCGACCGCCAGAGGTCGTTGCAGGCCTCGGCCATCGTGTCCAGGCCCTCGACGACCTGGCCCCAGACGGTGCCGGGCACCCAGCCGACGTCCCCGTTGAGCAGCAGGTTGTTGCGCTCGTAGAACAGGGCCAGGTCGACGAGGGTGGTGCCCGCGCGGACCTCCCGGTCGTAGCCGTAGGCCTTGGTGCCCAGTTCGGCACCCGCGAAGGCGAAATAGCAGAGATCGCCCGGAATGGGCGTCACGGTGGGATTCTCCAGCGGTGGTTCGGATGCCGCGAAGGGCGGGAAGAGGGCATAGATCTCGTTGCGCGCGTATTTGGCGTGGTACACGTCGCCGGCGAGGGGAAGCGCGTCCCAGACGGCCGCGCAGGTGATCGGGGCCCGGTCCTCCAGCAGTCGGGCCGTGCACGTGATTCCGCGTGTGACCAGCGAGACTTCGATGTAGCGATCGGCCATGCCCTCCATGGCAGTGCCCGGCGCGGCCCCGGTCAAGGGTGCCGTGCCGTCGTATCGGACTGAAAACGATCGGCATAACCTGTCCGGCTTCGGGTAGCTGCGCGCCCATGGCTCCACCACACAGAACCCCTTCATGGGGTATATCCGACCAAAGGTCCAGGACAGCCGGGCCCACTCGCCGGTCGCTGCTCGCGGGGGTCGCGGCGCTCGGCGCACTGGGGGCCGCCGGCTGCTCGCGGGTGGCCACCGCCTCCGACGTGGAGGGCGGCGATCTCCTCGACCGGCTCAAGGCACAGGGCGTCGCCCGGCTCGGCATCGCGGGGGAGATCCCCTTCGGGTACATCGACAAGAACGGTGAGCTGACCGGCGAGGCCCCGGAGCTGGCGAAGGTCATCTTCAAGCGGCTCGGAGTGGACCGGGTGCAGCCGGTGCCGACGGAGTTCGGCTCCCTCATCCCGGGGCTGGCGTCGCAGCAGTTCGACGTCGTGGCGGCCGGGATGTACATCAACCCCGACCGCTGCCAGCAGGTCATCTTCTCCGACCCGGACTACCAGATGCTCGACTCCTTCATCGTGCGCAAGGGGAACCCCCTCGGCCTGCACGACTACCAGGACGTCGTGGAGAAGAAGGCCAGGTTCGCGACCGGTACCGGCTACGCCGAGATCGCCTACGCGGTGGAGGCCGGGTACAAGGAGAGCGACATCCTCATCGTGCCCGACCAGGTGGCCGGCCTCAACGCCGTCGAGGCCGGGCGGGTGGACGTCTTCGCGGGTACGGCGCTGACCACCCGCGAGGTGGTGAAGAAGTCCAGCAAGGCCGAGGTGACGGAGGCCTTCCGACCGATCGTCGAAGGTGAACCGCACGTCGACGGCGGCGGTTTCGCCTTCCGGCCGACCGAGACCAACCTGCGGGACGCCTTCAACGTCGAGCTGCACAAGCTCAAGGAGAGCGGCGAACTGCTCCGCATCCTCAAGCCCTTCGGGTTCTCCGAGGACGAGATGACGGATCTGACCGCGAAGGAGTTGTGCGGCGGATGACCTCCGGACTGTGGGAACTGGTCCTCCAGGGTGTCTGGGTCACGGTCCAGCTGCTCTTCTTCAGCTCGCTGCTGGCGACGGCCGTCTCCTTCGTGGTCGGCGTCGGGCGCACCCACCGGCTGTGGGTCGTCCGCTTCCTCGCCGGCTTCTACACCGAGGTGTTCCGCGGCACCTCGGCGCTGGTGATGATCTTCTGGGTCTTCTTCGTGCTGCCCCCGGCCTTCGGCTGGCAGCTGGTGCCGATGTGGGCGGGCACGCTGGCGCTGGGCCTGACGTACGGGGCGTACGGCTCCGAGATCGTGCGCGGTGCGCTCGCCGCCGTCGACCCGGCGCAGAAGGAGGGCGGCATCGCCCTCAGCTTCACGCCCTGGCAGCGGCTGAGGCTGATCACGCTGCCGCAGGCGGTGCCGGAGATGATCCCGCCCTTCTCCAACCTGCTGATCGAACTGCTCAAGGGCACCGCACTGGTGTCGATCATGGGCATGGGCGATCTGGCGTTCAGCGGCAACCTGGTGCGCCTGGCGCTGCAGGAGAGCGCGGAGATCTACACGTACATCCTGCTGATCTACTTCGTGATCGCGTTCCTGCTCACGCGGGTGATGCGCGGCCTGGAGAAGAAGCTCAAGGCGGGCGTCGGGAAGGCGCCCGCGCGCAAGCCCGACACGGAGCTGAAGCGTCCTGAGACGACCAACGTGGGGGGTGCCGCCTGATGAACTGGGACTGGAGCGCGGTCTCCGACTTCATGCCGCACTTCTGGGACGGTCTGCTGGTCACCCTGCAGATCCTGGTCCTCGGGTCGCTGGTCTCGTTCGTTCTCGGTCTGGTGTGGGCGCTGCTGATGCGGTTGCCGAGCCGCTTCGTGACCTGGCCCGTCGGGGTGGTCACCGAGTTCGTCCGGAACACCCCGCTGCTGGTGCAGCTGTTCTTCCTCTTCTACGTGCTGCCCGAGTGGGGGGTGACCGCCTCGGCGCTCACCACCGGCGTGATCGCCATCGGCCTGCACTACTCGACGTACACGATGCAGGTCTACCGGGCCGGCATCGAGGCGGTGCCGGTCGGCCAGTGGGAGGCCGCGACGGCGCTGAACCTGCCGCTGAAACGGACCTGGACGGCCGTGATCCTGCCGCAGGCGATCCGCCGGGTGGTCCCCGCCCTCGGCAACTACGTGATCTCCATGCTGAAGGACACGCCGCTGCTGATGGCGATCACGGTGCTGGAGATGCTCGGCGAGGCACGGCTGTTCTCGCAGCAGAACTTCCAGTTCACCGAGCCCCTGACGGTGATCGGCGTGGCCTTCATCGTCATCTCCTACCTGGCCTCCCTTGCCCTGCGAGCCCTGGAGCGACGCCTTGCCCACTGACACTCTCCCCCATCCCGAGAAGAACCCCGAGCGCGGCTCCGGCGAACTGATCCGCCTGGAGCAGGTCACCAAGCGGTTCGGGGACAACACCGTCCTCGACCACCTGGACTTCTCCGTCGACGCCGGCAAGCACGTCACCCTGATCGGCCCCTCCGGGTCGGGCAAGACGACGATCCTGCGGCTGCTGATGACGCTGCTCAAGCCCGACGAGGGCACGATCACCGTGGACGGGCAGAAGCTCTTCCCGGCGAGCGAGAAGGAGCGGCGGGAGGTCCGCAAGCAGATCGGAATGGTGTTCCAGCAGTTCAACCTGTTCCCGAACATGAGCGTCCTGCGCAACATCACCGAGGCGCCGGTCACGGTCCTCGGCATGTCCAAGGACGAGGCGGCGGAGCGGGCCAAGGGCCTGCTCGACATGGTGGGCCTGGCCGACAAGTGCGACGCCCGCCCGGCCCAGCTCTCCGGCGGCCAGCAGCAGCGCGTGGCGATCGCCCGGGCGCTGGCGATGCGGCCGAAGGTGCTCCTCCTCGACGAGGTGACCTCGGCCCTGGACCCGGAGCTGGTCGCGGGCGTCCTCGACCTGCTGCGGGACATCGCACGCACCACGGACATCACCATGCTGTGCGTGACCCACGAGATGAACTTCGCCCGGGACATCTCGGACCAGGTGCTGATGTTCGACTCCGGGCGGGTCATCGAGGCCGGTCCGCCGGAGAAGATCTTCAGCGAGCCGGAGCAGGACCGGACCCGGGAGTTCCTCAGCGCGGTGCTGTGACGGACCGGGCGTGAGCGCCCCGACGCCCGAGACCCGGGCGTCGGGGCGGCCCCCGGCCCACGCCGGCGGGCCGGCGCCGCGGCCGACGGCGCCGGAATCCGGCCGACACCCCCTCGCTTCGCGCCTCCTGACGGCTATCGTGAAGGGGGTCCGCTGTCCGGATCGAGGGGGCAGGGGCCGACGAGCCAGCGCAGGGGGAGACCACCGTGGCGCTGCGGCACCGGCCGACCACGCCGCACCACTCGGCCCAGGATGCCCTGCGCGTCCTGGAGACGGTGGCGCGGCACACCTCCGGAGTCACCGAGACCCGGCTCGCCCGCCACACCGGCCTGGACCGGGAGCGGCTGACCGTCCTCCTGCGCATGCTGCGCCGCGAGAGCTACGTCGAGCAGACCGCCGACGGCTCGTACGCCACCGGAGAGGCCCTGGAGCGCCTGGGCTCGGCCCACGGCCGCGAGGAGGCCGCGCGCGACCGGCTCCAGCGCACCCTGGAACGGCTGCGCGACTCGACGGGCGCCGCCGTCTGCATCAGCCGGTACGTCGACGGCGAGGTCAGCGTCACCCAGTACGCCGACAGCCCGGCCGCGCCCAAGGTCAACGAGTGGGTGGACTTCCGCGTCTCGGCGCACGCCACCGCCGTCGGCAAGAGCCTGCTCACCCAGCTGGACCACGCGGGCCGCCGCGACCACCTCGCCCGGCACAGGATGGCCCGCCTGACCTCGCGCACCATCACCAGCGACAAGCTGCTGCTGTCCCGGCTGGAGTCCCAGCCGCCCACCGTCCCGGTCCTCGACCTCCAGGAGTACGCGGTGGGCACGGTCTGCGCGGCCGTCCCGATCACGGCCGGTGCCGCCGTGGGCTGTCTCGCCCTGTCCCTCCCGGTCGAACACGCGCACCGGCTGCGCCGGGCCGCCGACGAGCTGAACCGGAACGCCGCGGAGGTCCTGCTCTCGCTGGCGATCTAGCCGCCCGCGCGGCCGGCGATCCGACGGCGGGGGCGGCGATCCGACGGCGGGGGCGGCGATCCGACGGCGGGGGCGGGAGTGGGGGTGGGGGTGGGGCGGCCCGCGACGATCAGGCCACGCGGACGGTCCCCGGTCCGGACCCGCGGACGGGCGGCCGGGCGGCGGGCGGCGGGCGGCCGGTGACCGCCGGATGAACGGCCGGCGGAGGGTTGGTCGGGAGCACCCCTGGGGACCAGGTAGTATTTTCGTCGTCGCCGGCCGCGAGAAGCGGACGGCGGGAGTCATGCGCCGCTAGCTCAGTTGGTTAGAGCAGCTGACTCTTAATCAGCGGGTCCGGGGTTCGAGTCCCTGGCGGCGCACCGAAGGAAGGCCCCCTCGCCCCGGCGAGGGGGCCTTCCGCTGTTGCCGTACCGGACCGGTCAGAAGGTCACGTCCGAGCACGCGTAGAACGCGTTGGCCGTGTCGGCGACCGTCCACACCGCGACGATCACGTGGCGCCCGCTCAGCCCGGACGGCAGCGTGCCGGTGTGGGAGAGCGTGGCCGGCGGCTGCTGGCCGCCGTAGGGCACCGTGAAGAACGGCGTGAGGTTGAGGTCGGACCGGGACAGGCCGTGGTTCTGGTTCCAGCCCGGCTTGGTGACGTAGTACCTGAAGTCGGTCGTGGAGTGCCGGGCGGTGAACTGCCAGCGGAAGCTGTAGCTCTGCCCGCCGTTCACCTTGGTGGCCGGCCACGCCTGGCCGTTGGGCTGCTTGGGACTGTCGAGCGGGGCGAACGGCCCGTTGCCCGCGGAACAGATCTTCCCGTCCGCCGGCCCGCCCGCCGGGAAGCCCTTGGGGCCCTCGACGCTCTGCGGCTCCCACTGAATGGAGCCGCAGCCGCTGACGGTGCCGTTCTGGCACACCTTCTGCCGGCTGACCGGCAGGTCCGTGTAGCCGTGGCCACTGGCGCCGCCGGACGAGAGCACGAGGGCTCCGGTGGTCGCCATGCCCACCGCCGCGGCGTACAACTTGGTCCTTGTGCGCATACTGCTGCTCCTGTGACGTGGGGGAGGTTCAGTGAGCCGTGCAGGTCTAGACCAAGTCTCAGATTATGGCCGGTAGTTGAACATGTCCATACCAATAGCGGAACCCGCTCGGCGGCTTCGCGCCCGCGAGGCACTCACGGACGTCGCCGAGCCGGTGCGGCGCCGGCGCGACGGCCGGCCCGGGCCCCGTCAGGGCGCCGTGTCCCCCCGCCCCGCGCAGAACGCCACCGTCAGGTCCTTCACCAGCACCTTGCGCTCGTAGTCGTCGAGTTCGACGAGCCCGCGCATGGTCAGCCGGGTCACCGTGTCCTCCACCGAGTCCACCACCGAGGTGAGCACACTCGCCCGCTGCGCCGCGTCCAGGGCGGCGAGCCGCCGCCGGTGCATCGCGGCGGCGACCTCCGGGGCGTACTCCACCCGGACCGGCCGGACCGAGAACACCTCCAGGCCGACCGGCGCCGCGTCCGCCGCCACCAGCCGGGTCAGCGTCTCGCCCGCCACGTCGGCCGAGCCGCGGACCGTGCCGAGCGGCTCCACCGGGACCCGGGCCAGCGCCGCCTCGACGCACTCGCGCAGATACGTCTCGTGGTCCTCGACGCCCAGCGTGGCCCGCGCGGTGTCCCGCACCCGCCACACCACCAGCGTCACCACCCGGAGCGCGACCCCGTTGCCGTCGGCCGCGGGCGTCGGCTCGCTGCGCCAGTGCCGCAGCCGGACGTCGACCCGGCGGCGCAGCAGCAGCGGGTTGACCCACATCAGGCCGGTGCGCCGCACGGTCCCCCGGTAGCGGCCGAACAGGCCCAGCACCCAGGCCCGTCCGGTCCGGCCCCGGGCCAGCCCGCCGAACCCGAACAGCCCCAGCGCCCCGGCGGCCGCGTACGCCGCCCACTGCGCGGGCCCCAGTCCGGCCCCCGCGTACGCCGGCAGCCCCAGCGCCTCGGCCGCGAGCGGCGGCACGATCCCCGCCCACCAGGTGGTGACCGCGCAGCCCGCCGCCCCGCAGGCCCCGGCCGCCGCGCCCGCGGCACCGGGCAGCACCCGGGCCGGACGCTCCGTCAGCTCCGGGTCGACGCTCGGCACCGGACGCGGGCGCGCGGCGACGGGGCGCCGCGCCCTCGGCTGCTCCCCCGTGCCCTGCCGGCGGGCGACGACCGCGGGCCGCAGCGGCACCGGCGCCGGATCGGCATCGTCCCGGAAGAGCAGGTGGACGGGGATCTCGGTGGTGGCCTCGTTGTGGATGACGCGGGCGGGCCGGCGACCGGCGTCCCCCGGTGTCCCTTCGGGTGTCGTGGGCCCCACAGGGGCCGGCGGCCTGATGTCCGGGTTCGTGGAAGAGGTCGTACTCATGCGTGCTCCAGCCTCCGCGCCAGATGCGTCATGAACGGGTGATCACCGCGGGGCGGACGGTCAGGAGAAGAGCCGCCGCCAGGTCTCCGGGCCCGGGTAGCCGTCCGCCGCGCCACCGCGCCACCCCTGGGCGCGCTGGAAGGCCTCGACTCCCCGCCGGTCCGCCTCGCCCCAGCGCGGTCCCGGTCCGGTCGTGTAGTGCGTGCCGAATCCCTTGCGTACGAGCTGCCGGCCGAGCCGCGTGACGTACGCGTTGTCCGCGCCCGGCCGGAACATCGCCCGGCCCGGGTACCCCGCCACCCCGTGCGAGGCCGGGACCGGGGCGGGGCCGGAGGCACCGGCCGCGACGTCCTTCCCCCCGCCGGTCACCAGCAGCCGCCAGGTGGCCGGTCCGGGCAGCCCGTCGGCGTCCGCGCCGCGCCAGCCCTGGGCCAGCTGGAACGCCTCGGTCGCCCTGCGGTCCGCCTCCGTCCAGCGCGGGCCGGGTCCGGAGGCGTAGAAGCGGGCGGCACCGCGGGCGACGAGCATCCGGCCCAGCTCGGTGACGTACGCGTTGTCCGCCCCGGGGCCGAAGGAGGCCGGGCCCGGGTAGGCCGTGGCGGCCGGCGACCCGCTCGTGGTGCTCGTGGTGACCCCCTTGTAGCGGTAGGGCAGGTACTGGGCGGAGTCGCTCCAGTAGGCGTAGGGCGTGGCGAGCGTGCGGGTGTGCGGCGGGGTCTGCTCGTACGCCGTGTAGGCGGTGCGCGTGGCGTCCGTCCAGCCGCCGAAGATCACCACGTGGGAGCCGTTGTACGGGTCGGCCGCGTTGTGGAAGAGCAGGATGTCGCCGGGCTGGAGTTCTTCCTTGGTGATGCGGTCGGCCAACGCGCCGAGGCTCCCGGTCCATTCGTTCGTGGGCAGTTTCCAGGCCATCGACACATAACCCGAGCAGTCCTGCCGGTAACCGTCGGACCAGTAGGCGGTCATGCTGTAGGGCACCTTCGCGGTGACCCAGGCCCTGGCCCGGTCGATGATCTCCGTACGGGTGATCGGGGCCGGTTCCGCCGCGACCGGGGGTGCCGCCGGCCGGCCGGCCGGGCCGTGCAGCGGGGCCCGGGGGCCCTGCGGGGTGTCGGGCTCCTCACCTGCGGAGACGTCCGGCAGGTGGGAGGCGTGGACGGTGGTCGGGGCCGCTGCCGCCTGGCTCGCGCCCAGGGCACCGGTGGCGGCGGCGGTGGCAGTGGCGGTGGCCACGATCAGCGCGCGGTGGGCGGCCGGGTGGGCCGGGGCGCGGCCGGCGGGGGAATGCGGCAGGACCCGGCGCCAGTGACGGCAGCCGGGGCAGTCGCAGTCGCTCGCGGGATCGACTTCCTCGAAGGCGGGAGCTCCCATGCGATTCCTCTCACACTCCCGGTGACGATGTCCGCGACGGTGCACTTCGGTACATGTCGGTCAGTTTCTCAACTGTCGTCTTCGCGCGCATGTTGACGGTCCGAATGATGTACCCGGCCGCGGGCGGCTGCGCGGGGGGCGGCTTTCCGGCGGTCCGGAGCACCGGCCGGCATCGGGTAGAGTTGTGCAGGTCAGCAGGCGCCGCTAGCTCAGTTGGTTAGAGCAGCTGACTCTTAATCAGCGGGTCCGGGGTTCGAGTCCCTGGCGGCGCACCAACGGTGGAAGGCCCCTCGTAGCACACGAGGGGCCTTCCGCGTACCCGGTTTCCGGTCGCCTTGCGATCATGACGAACGCCGTAGAACCCTGGTCCGGCCGGGGGGCCGGATGCCGAGGGGGGCATCATGCAACCGGTGGTCGCCATCCCATGTCTCTATAGGGTGTGGATGCCGTGGTGACAGCGACCCACCACTGATACGTCCGGGACGGTCGAGGGGGACCCGACCGGACGAAGGAAGCGACGGAACACGCGTGACCCGCGTGTGGGGGGATGACTCATGACGTCGACGCCGACGGGCGCCGGGCAGGACCACGACCCGTCCCGGACCACCCAGCTCAGGGTGGCCTCGCACCGGACCTGGAACACCGGCTCGTTCCGCCGGATCAAGAAGGCCCTGCCGAAGTACGACTACGAGCACTACAGCCGGCTCGCGGGCCCCCTCACCCAGCCCGACCCGCACAAGCCGTACACGGTCCAGTACCGCTCGCTGATCTCGCAGGAGCCGCACCGCATCCGGGTCGCGCTGATGCTGGCCGCGGCCCCGCTGCTGTCGGTGGTGCTGCTGGTGTGGCTGCTGCAGCCCACGCACTGGACCGACCGCGACCACCCGGCCTTCGACTGGCTGCCCGCGCTCGACCTCGTGATGCTGGTGTCGATCGGCCTGATCGAGCTGTTCCGCTGCCTGAACGTGCTGTCGAACGCGCACGCCACCCTGGTCGCCCGCGACCCGGTCCCGGTGGTGCCCGAGACCGGCACCCGGGTCGCCTTCCTCACCTCCTTCGTGCCCGGCAAGGAGCCGCTGGAGATGGTGACGAAGACCCTGGAGGCGGCCGTGCGGATCCGCCACCGCGGTCTGATGCACGTCTGGCTCCTCGACGAGGGCGACGACCCCGCGGTCAAGGCGGTCTGCGAGCGCCTCGGCGTGCACCACTTCTCCCGCAAGGGCGTCGCGAAGTGGAACATGCCCAAGGGCCCGCACCGCGCCAAGACCAAGCACGGCAACTACAACGCCTGGCTCGAGGCGCACGGCGACGCCTACGACTTCTTCGCCTCGGTCGACACCGACCACGTGCCGCTGCCCAACTACCTGGAGCGGATGCTCGGCTTCTTCCGCGACCCGGACGTCGGCTTCGTCATCGGCCCGCAGGTCTACGGCAACTACGACAACCCGATCACCAAGGCCGCCGAGTCGCAGCAGTTCCTCTTCCACGCGCTGATCCAGCGCGCGGGCAACCGGTACGGCTCCCCCATGTTCGTGGGCACCTCGAACGCGGTGCGCATCAGGGCGCTCCAGCAGATCGGCGGCCTGTACGACTCGATCACCGAGGACATGGCGACCGGCTTCGAGATCCACCGCCACCGGAACCCGGCCACCGGCCGCAAGTGGCGCTCGGTCTACACCCCGGACGTACTCGCGGTCGGCGAGGGCCCGAACGCCTGGACGGACTTCTTCACCCAGCAGATGCGCTGGTCCCGAGGAACGTACGAGACGATCCTCAAGCAGTACTGGAAGGGCTGGTACTCGCTGCCGCCGAGCAAGCTCTTCAACTACACGATGATGATCATCTTCTATCCGATGTCGGCCCTGAACTGGATTCTGGCCGCGCTGAGCTGCGCCCTGTTCCTGGGCGCCGGCGCCTCGGGCGTCAACATCGACCCGACGGTCTGGCTGATGCTGTACGGCAACGCCTCGGCCCTGCAGATCGGTCTCTACGTCTGGAACCGGCGCCACAACGTCTCCCCGCACGAGCCCGAGGGCTCCGGCGGTGTGGCCGGCATGGTGATGTCCGCGCTGTCGGCGCCGCTGTACGCGAAGGCGCTCATCGACTCGATGCTGCGTCGCAAGAGCAAGTTCGTGGTGACGCCGAAGGGCGACTCGGCCAGCCCGGACACGCTGTTCGGGACCTTCCGGTACCACTGGTACTTCATCGTCGTCTTCGGCGCCTCGATCACCGCCGGCTTCGTCCTCGGCAACTCGCACCCCGCGATGGTCGTCTGGGCGACGTTCGCCCTGCTCATCACCGCCTCGCCGATGTTCGCCTGGCGCCACGAGCTGCGGAAGGCGAAGAAGCGGCCGCCGGCCGTGGCGGCGGAGCCCGCACCGGTCCCCCCGCAGCAGGCGGCCCCCACCGACCCGGCGCCCGCGCAGGCGTACGCGCCGCACACCCCGCACGCGCAGCACACCCCGCACGCGCAGCACGCGCAGCAGCCCAGCTGGGCCGCCCCCGCCGACGGGGGCAATGACCAGACCATGCAGATCGCCCTTGGTGGACTTGGGGGACGTAAGGAATGAAAGACCGTGCCGGCCGCCGCCGTGCCCGTCGCTTCGCGATAGGTACGGTGGTGGTAGTCGCGCTGGCCGGGATGAACGGGCCGTGGCTCTACCGCTTCGGGACCGAGAAATACCACCAGTACAAGATCGATCAGCCGGAGTACAAGGCCGCCAACGGCAAGTGGGAGATCGTCGAGTTCCCCGAGGAGTACCGGCAGAACACCATCCACGCGGCGCTGCTGCGCACCGGCAAGGTGCTGCTCGTCGCGGGGTCGGGCAACGACCAGGACAACTTCGACGCGAAGCGGTTCGACACCCGGATCTGGGACCCGGTCAAGGGGACCGTCAAGAAGGTGCCGACGCCGACCGACCTGTTCTGCACCGGCCACACCCAGCTCGCCAACGGCAACCTGCTGATCGCGGGCGGCACCAAGCGGTACGAGAAGCTCAAGGGCGACGTCACCAAGGCCGGCGGCCTGATGATCGTCCACAACGAGAACCCGGACAAGCCGATCACGCTGCCGGCGGGCACCCGGTTCACCGGCAAGGAGAACGGCAGGACGTTCGTCTCCAAGGACCCGGTGCTGGTGCCCCGCGCCGAGAAGGTCTTCGACGAGGAGACCGGCGCGTTCGTGCGCAACGACCCGGGGCTCGGCCGCATCTACGTCGAGGCGCAGAAGAGCGGCGCGAAGTACGAGACGGGCACGGAGGACAACTACCGCGTCCACGGCCTGTCGGGCACGGACGCCCGCAACACCTACGGCATCGCGCAGAAGCTCGCCCTGGACAAGAAGGACTTCCAGGGCATCCGGGACGCCTTCGAGTTCGACCCGGTCGCCGAGAAGTACATCAAGGTCGACCCGATGCACGAGGCGCGCTGGTACCCGACGCTCACCACCCTGAGCGACGGCAGGATCCTCAGCGTCTCCGGCCTCGACGACATCGGCCAGCTGGTCCCGGGCAAGAACGAGATCTACGACCCCGAGACCAGGAAGTGGACCTACACCGACAAGGTCCGCCAGTTCCCGACGTACCCGGCGCTGTTCCTGATGCAGAACGGCAAGGTCTTCTACTCGGGTGCGAACGCCGGGTACGGCCCGGACGACGTGGGCCGCGACCCGGGAGTCTGGGACGTGGAGACCAACCAGTTCACCAAGGTCCCCGGACTGAGCGACGCCGACATGCTGGAGACCGCCAACTCGGTGCTGCTGCCGCCGGCGCAGGACGAGAAGTACATGGTGATCGGCGGCGGCGGCGTCGGCGAGTCCAGGCTGTCCAGCGAGAAGACCCGGATCGTCGACCTGAAGGCGGACGACCCGAAGTTCGTGGACGGGCCGTCGATGGAGAAGGGCACGCGCTACCCGCAGGCCTCGATCCTGCCCGACGACAGCGTGCTGGTCTCGGGAGGCTCGCAGGACTACCGGGGGCGCGGCGACTCCAACATCCTCCAGGCCCGCCTCTACCGCCCGGAGACCAACGAGTTCGAGCAGGTCGCCGACCCGCTGGTGGGCCGCAACTACCACTCGGGCTCGATCCTGCTGCCCGACGGACGCCTGATGTTCTTCGGGTCGGACTCGCTCTACGCCGACAAGGCGAACACCAAGCCGGGCACGTTCGAGCAGCGCATCGAGATCTACACGCCGCCGTATCTGTACCGGGACTCGCGGCCGGACCTGGCGGGCGGCCCGCAGACCATCGAGCGCGGTGAGTCGGGCACGTTCACCTCACGGGACGCCTCGACGGTCGAGAAGGTACGGCTGATCCGGCCGAGCGCCTCGACGCACGTCACCGACGTGGATCAGCGGTCGATCGCGCTGGACTTCACGGCGGAGGGGGAGAAGCTCACGGTGACCGTGCCGGAGAACAAGAACCTCGTCCAGTCCGGGTGGTACATGATGTTCGTGACGGACGGGGAGGGGACGCCCTCCAAGGCCCAGTGGGTGCGGGTGCCGTAGCGCTCCCGCACCCCCGGCTCTCCTATCCCCGGGCCAGTTCCAGGGCGTACTCCGGCCACCACTCGCCGGCCTTGGGTCCGCCCTTGCACTCGCCGTCCGACTCGCCGGGGCGCTTGACCCACAGGTAGGCGTCGACGAGGGGGTCGGCCGTCTTCGTCGTCGGGGTCTCGCCGAGGGCGCGGCCCGGCGGGTTGCACCAGCGTGTGTCCGGGGCGCCCTCGGTGGAGGGGCCGTTGCCGTTGCGGCTGGTGTCGATGACGAAGTGCTTGCCGCCCACCTTGGCGGCGAGCTGCTTGCCGTAGGCGATGGAGTCCTCGGTGGTGTAGAAGTTCGACACGTTGACCGAGAAGCCGTCGGCGCCGTCGATGCCCGCCCACTTCAGCGGCTCGAAGATCTGGTCGGGGTGGCCCCAGCCGGCGTTGCCCGCGTCGAGGTAGACCTTGGTGTTCTTCAGCGCGCCGAGCTTGGCGACGGCGCCCTTGAGGAGGTCGTAGCGCTCCTCGTGGAACTCCTCCGGGGTGCAGCCGTCGACCAGGTGGAGCACGGCGTCCGGTTCCAGGACGACGGTCGCGGAGCGGTCGCCGATGCCCTCGGCCACGCCGTCGATGAAGGCGCGGTAGGCGTCGCCGTCGGCGGCGCCGCCGCCGGAGTACTGGCCGCAGTCGCGGTGCGGGATGTTGTAGAGGACGAGCAGCGCGGTGCGGCCGGCCTCGTCGGCGGCCTCGGTGAAGCCGCGGGCCTGCTCCTGCGGGTTCTCCGGGCTGATCCACTCGCCGGTCGGCTGCTGGGCGATCTTGCGGATCTGCTCGGCCTGGTCCTCCTTGCCGGACTTCTCCAGGGCCACCAGCTGCCGGGCGGCGTTGCCGTCCGGGTTGACCCAGAACGGGCCGGCCTCCTCGGGCCGCTGCGTGATGCCCGCGCCCGCCTTCCCGTCCTCGTTCTCGCCGTCCCCGGACGAGGAGCAGCCCGCGAGCAGCAGCGCCGCCCCCAGCACCGCCGCGGACGTTCGCCTCGTGGACCACGTCGTGGCCCCCCTGCTGCCGTGCATCCGCCCCCCCTGGGTGCATGTTCCAAGGCCCAATCCTGACATACGCCTCCGGCACCCACGCGGTTCCCGGGTACCGGCCCGGAGGCCCTCCGGGCCGGTGGTCCTGAGGGGTTGGCGGGCCTGAGGGGTCGGTGATCCTGAGGGGTCGGTGATCCTGAGGGGTCGGCGGTCCGGCCGGTGACCCTGAGGAGGCGGTGGTCCCGAGGGGGCCGGTGGTCTAGGGGCCGGTGCCCGTGAGGTAGGCCGAGACGACCACGTTGGCCGTGTAGCCGTTGGTGGCGCGGTCGAAGGTGCCGCCGCAGGTGATCAGGCGGAGTTCGGCGCGGCCGGTGGCGCGCGGTCCGTAGGCCTGCTGGGCGTCGAAGCCGTCGCGGGCGAGGACCTGGACGTCGTCGACGGTGAACTCGGCGGCCTCGCCGTCGTCGCGGACCACCCGGAGCGTCTCGCCGGGCTCCAGCGTGCTGATCTCGTAGAAGACGGCGGGACGGGTCTCGGTGTCGACGTGGCCGACCAGCAGCGCGGTCCCGGCCGCGCCCGGCGTCGCGCCGTCCGCGTACCAGCCGACGGAGCCGGGCTGGTCGAAGGGCGGTGGCTCGATGGCTCCCTCGGCGTCGAGGCCGCGGGCGACGACCGGGGCCTCGACACCGAGTCCGGGGATGTCGAGGCGCTGCGGCAGGGCGTCGCCGAGGGGGGCGTGGGCGGGCGGCAGCGGTATGTCGGGCGGCCGGCCGGCCGCCGCCATGTCGCCGGTGGCCGGCCGGGACACGACCTCGCGCACGTCGGTGGCCTCGCGGCCCCACAGCCACAGGCCGAGGAGCAGCACCACCCAGGCGGTGCCGGTCACCAGGCGGCCCGAGCCGGTGGTGTGCCGGTCCTGTTCGGCCATGGTCAGTCCGCCCCGCGGCTCCGGCTGCGGACACTGCGCAGCGCTACGGCGACGGCGGCGATGCCGGCGAGGACCAGGCCGGTCACGGTGTGCGCCGTGCCGGGGGGCTCGGGCCGGGCCTCGTCGCGGGCGTCCGCGGCCAGCCGCGCGGTGCCGCCGCCGCCCGCGTCGACGGGGGCGACGGGGGAGGCGGGGGCGGCCGGGCGCCGCTTCCCACCGATGGTGACGGTGCCCTCGCGTGCGGTGCCACCGCACGTGACGCGCACGGCGTACGCGCCGGCCTCCATGGTGGAGCGGACCGTGCTGGACCCGACGAGGACGCCCTCCGAGCCGGACAGGGAGAGCTTCACGTCCGAGACGAACGCCGCCGAGACGGCGACGGCCGTCTTCTCGGTGCAGTCGGACACGCGCAGCCGTACGTCGCTGCCCGGCGCGGGGGCGGACGGTGACACCGAGACGCCTCCCCCGTCCGCCGCGTGGGCGGCCGGCGCGATCGGTGCGAGCGCCGCGGTCAACGCGGCACCCGCACAGAGAGTGACTTTCAGTGAGCCCATCGTGTACCTCCAGTTGTCTGGAGGCTCCCCCGCGGGACCGGCCCCCGCATCCTGCGCGGGGGCCGGCTGCTCCGAACGGGCTACGCCGGGAAGGCGCGGGTTTACCGGGGTTCAGACCCGTTCCACGAGGTCGGCGATCGAGTCGACCACCTGGGACGGGCGGTACGGGAAGCCGTCGACCTGCTCGGGCCGGGTCAGGCCGGTGAGGACGAGGAAGGTCTGCATCCCGGCCTCTATGCCGGCCAGCACGTCGGTGTCCATGCGGTCGCCGATCATGGCACTGGTCTCGGAGTGGGCGCCGATCGCGTTCAGCCCGGTGCGCATCATCAGCGGGTTGGGCTTGCCGGCGAAGTACGGCTGCCTGCCGGTCGCCTTGGTGATGAGGGCGGCCACCGCGCCGGTCGCCGGGAGCGGGCCCTCGGTGGAGGGGCCGGTCTCGTCGGGGTTGGTGCAGATGAAGCGGGCGCCCGCGTTGATCAGCCGTACCGCCTTCGTCATGGCCTCGAAGGAGTAGGTACGGGTCTCCCCGAGGACCACGTAGTCGGGGTCGTGGTCGGTGAGGATGTAGCCGATGTCGTGCAGGGCGGTGGTCAGGCCGGCCTCGCCGATGACGTAGGCCGAGCCGCCGGGCCGCTGGTCGTCCAGGAACTTGGCGGTGGCCAGCGCCGAGGTCCAGATGGCCTCGACCGGCACCTCCAGGCCCATGCGGCGCAGCCGGGCGTGCAGGTCGCGCGGGGTGTAGATCGAGTTGTTGGTGAGCACCAGGAAGGGCCTGCCGGACTCGCGGAGCCTCTTGATGAAGGCGTCGGCGCCGGGGATCGGCACGCCCTCGTGGATGAGGACGCCGTCCATGTCGGTGAGCCACGACTCGATGGGCTTGCGGTCTGCCATGTGCAACGAACTCCCTGGCGTGCGGTGGGGCAAGGGCGGGGGCGCCGGAACCGCGGCGTACCGACGCCCCACAGCCTAGCCAGGACACGCCGGACGGATCCCGCCGGTGGACCGGCGGACGGATCCCGTCGGTGGACCGGCGGACGGATCCCGCCGGTGGACCGGCGGACAGCGGCTCCTCCGGTGCCGGGTCCGCCACCACGGTGCCGCGCCCCTCCCGGCACGGCTTTCCCTCCAGCAGCACGGCAGCTCGACCGCCACGACCGCCACGATGAGTGGCCGACGGGCGTCAACGCGGCGTGGTGCTTCGGTTCAGCGGCGCCCGCGGGTGAGCAGTACGGCCGCGCCGCCGGCGACGACGAGCAGGGTGGCGGCCGCCAGGGCGGCGCCCGTCCGGCCCGGCCCGGTGCCGGCCAGCTCGTCCGGGAACGGGGTGCCGGTGCTCGCTCCGTCCGGGGTGCCGGTGCCCTGGTCGTCCGGGGTGCCGGTGCCAGTGCCAGTGCCGGAGTCCCGGTCCGGGTGGGCGCCGGTTGTCGTATCGTCCGGGGCGTCTGTACTCGTGTCGTCCGGGGCGCCGGTGTCCCGGTCGTCCGGGGTGGCGGCACCGGAGGGGGCGGCGGGGTCGGCGCTCCGCCCGGTGGCCGGCCCGTCGGCGGGTTCGTCCGACCGGATGCGGAAGCGGTAGTCGTTCGACTGGCCGATCCACTCCCCGTCGCCGCCCCTGCGCTGGACCACGGCGGCGTTGGCGGTCACGTCGTTGGACACGGCGTCCGAGGTGAGGGCGAGCCGCACCTTGACGGTCACGGTCCTGCCGGGACCGACGGTGAAGCCGGGGAAGCCGGCGTCGTCCTCACCCGCGCCTGCCCCTCCGCCCCCGTCCCCGTCCGTGCCCTCCCCCTCGGCCCCGCCTTCACCGAACACGCCGATCAGTTCGTCCCGGTCGGTCGACTCGAACACGACGGGACGCGGCCGGGTGCCGTCGTAGAACTCCATGCGGGGCTGCGCCGGCTTCAGGGACCGCTCCTCGTCGACGAGGACGACGACCGGGTGGATGCCCTCGCAGGTCCGGGAGGTGGTGTTGGTGAGGTCCAGGTACCAGGTGCCGAAGCCGCCGCCGGCCTCGAAGCCGGTGGGGCCGCCGTGGATGCGGGTGGTGAGGGGGAAGGTGTGGTCGTCCGGGGCCGTACAGGCGGGCAACGGCGCCCGGGGGTCCGCGTACGCCGGGACGGCCGACGCGGAGGCGGCGAAGAGGGCGGCTGCCGCCACCAGGCAGGGGGACGAGGGCGTGAACAGTCGCATGAACACATGAGCGTGCCGGTGGACCGCGGTTTCGGGCACCGCCATTCGGGCCATGACGCCCGGACGGCGGACGGACACCCCTCGGCCGGCGGACGGACACCCCCTCGGTGCCGGCGGACGGCGGCCCGAGGGCTGGTATGGCCCCACGCCCCCGGGGCCGCCATCACCCCACGCCCCCGGGTCGGCATCACCCCACGGCGCCCGGCCCGGCACCTCCCCACGCCCCTCGGACTGGCGTCACCACGCCCCTCGGCCCGGCATCGCCCCACGCCCCACGCCCACGGGTCGGCACTCCCCACGCCCCCCGGCCCGGCATCACCCGCGGCCCACGGCCCTCCTCGCACCGAGGACGCCGAGCGGCCCGAAAGTGGCGCAATCACGCGTTGCCGCTCCGCCTCGTGGGCCGCAGCCTGAGGGGCGGGAGCGCTCCCACCCCACCGACGTCCTCCGGCCCTCCCCCACCCCACCCACCCCACCCCGCCCCACCCCTCCCCGTACGGCGGGGAGAGAAGGACTAGAGCCCATGGATTGTCATATACATGCCCGCCGCATGAGGCACCGCCCGACCCTCCTCCTGAGCACCCTCGCCCTGCTCGTATCAGCCCTCCTGCTGACCACCCTCACCCCCTCGCCCGCCGCGGCGGCGCGGAACGCGGCGCCCGTCCCGCTGCCGTCGCTCAGCGCGACCACCACCCAGGTCGCCTCCGGACTGAGACGGCCCACCGCCCTCGCCGCCCCCGACGACGGCACGGAGCGGCTGTTCATCACCGAGAAGTCCGGCAGGGTCCGCGTCTACCACCCGGACACCGGCCTGGCCCCGGCCCCGCTGATCGACATCACCTCGGCCGTGGACGAGTCGGGCAACGAGCGCGGCCTGCTCGGCCTCGCCCTCCCGCCCGACTTCGCCGAGAGCCGGGACCTGTACCTGGCGTACACGGCGCTGCCCGACGGCGCGGTCACGCTCGCCCGCTACCGGCTCGACGAGTCCCGCCTGGAGGTCCTGCTGTCCCAGGAGCACGCCAAGTACAGCAACCACAACGGCGGCCAGCTCGCCTTCGGCCCCGACGGCAACCTGTACTGGAGCATCGGCGACGGCGGCGGCTCCGGGGACCCGTTCCGGTCCGGACAGCGGCTGGACACCCTGCTGGGCAAGATCATGCGCATCGACGTCAGCCGTGCCTGCGCGCCGCTCGCCTACTGCGTCCCCGACGACAACCCCTTCACCGGCACCCCCGGCGCCCGGGAGGAGATCTGGCTGTACGGGCTGCGCAACCCCTGGCGGTTCTCCTTCGACGGCGAGGACGGCTCGCTGTGGATCGGCGATGTCGGCCAGGGCCGCTGGGAGGAGGTCGACCACATCCCCGCCGGACGGGGCGGGCTGAACCTCGGCTGGTCCTGCTTCGAGGGCCTGGAGAAGTTCCAGGGCGGCGACTGCGCGCCCGGCGAGGAGTACACCGAGCCGGTCTTCACCTACTCCCCCTACACCGGCGGCTGCTCGGTCATCGGCGGCCACGTCTACCGGGGCCGGGAGTACGACGGCCTGGTCGGCGGCACGTACATCGCCACCGACTACTGCTCGTCCACCGTCTGGGCACTGCGCCCCGACGGCCGGGGCGGCTACGAGCAGGCCGAGATCGGGGAGATGCCCACCCAGGTGACGTCGATCGGCACGACCGTCGACGGGGAGTTCTACGTGGTCAACGACCTGCCCGGCGGCCTGCACCGGGTGTCGTTCACGCGCGAGGAGCCCACGTGCCGGGTGGACCGCACGGTGACGCGCTGGGGCACCGGCACCACGGTCGACCTCACCGTCACCAACACCGGCGACGTCCCGGTGAACGGCTGGACGCTCGCGTTCCCGCTGGCCCTCGGACAGACCGTCGTGTCCGACTGGAACACGGAGCTGACCCAGGGGAGCAACACGATCGCGGCGGCCAACGCCCCGTACAACGCCACGATCGCGCCGGGCGCGAGCATCACCCTCGGCTATCTCGCCGAGCACACCGGCGACGCCTCACCGCCGCCCCGGTTCACCCTGAACGGGGACGCGTGCGCCGTCGGTTCGTGAGCGCCGCCGCCGGTACGCCGTGAGCAGTGGTCCGAGGGGCTGGCCCCGCCCTCGGACCACGCCCGGGGCCATGACCCGGACCCGGCCCCCTCACACATCCCCCGGACCCGGCCCCCTCACCTCCTCACACATCCCCGGACCCGGCCCCCTCGCCCCCTCACGCATCCCCCCGCCCGAACAGCGGCGCGAGCAGGAGCTGCGCCGCCCCCTCCGCGACCCCGCGTGTCCCCCCGGGTGCCAGCCGCACCGGTACGGCGCCCCCGTGTCCGCCCTCCCGTCGGGCACGGGCGTCCAGCACGGCGCCGACCCCGTGGACGAACGCCTCCGGCGCGGCGGCGACGGTACGGCCGCCGAGCAGGACCAGGTCGATGTCCAGCAGCCCGGCGAGGTTCGCGGCGCCCGCGCCCAGCACCCTCGCCGCCTCCGGGAGGTCGCCGCGCGCGACGGCGGCGAGGCACAGTGCCTCCACGCAGCCGCGCCCGCCGCAGGTGCAGGGCGGCCCGTCCAGCTGGACGACCTGGTGGCCGAACTCCCCGGCCCCGGTCCGGGCGCCCCGGTGCACCCCGCCGCCGAGCACGAGCCCGGCGCCGAGCCCCGTACCGAGGTGCAGATAGGCGAAGGAGCCGCCTTCCCCGGCCCCCGCACCGGTTCCCTCCGCGCCGACCGCGAGGCCGAGGGCCGCCGCGTTGGTGTCCTTGTCGACGACGACCGGCACGCCGAGCCGCCGCGCCAGCGCGTCCCGCAGCGGGAAGCCGTCCCACTCCGGGAAGCCGGTGACCCGGTGCAGCACGCCCCGGACGTGGTCGAGCGGCCCCGGGAGGGCGACGCCGAGACCGAGGAGGGTGGGGGCGCCGGCGAGGGTCCCCGCGGGCGGCCGCAGGGTGTCCGCGGCCAGCTCGCGGGCCGCCCCCGCCACGCCCTCCAGCACGGCCTCCGCCCCCGCGCCCAGGTCCAGCGGAGTGCGCCGCTCCCCCATCACGGTGCCGTCGAGATCGACCAGCACCGCCCGCAGCTCGTCCCGGTCGAGGTGGACGCCGAGCGCGTGGCCCGCCTCCGGCACCAGGCGCAGTACCGTCCGCGGTTTGCCGCCCGTGGACGCGCGGCGCCCGGCCTCGGCGGCCAGACCGTCCTCCCGGAGCCGCCCGGTGATCTTGCTGACCGCCTGCGGGGTGAGCCCGGTCCGCTCGGCCAGTTCGAGCCGGCTGATGCCCTCGGTGCCGGCGGTGCGCAGCAGGTCGAGCACCAGGGCCGCGTTGTGGCTGCGCAGGGCGAGCAGATTGGCGCCGCCCACCGCCCCCCGCATACCCCCGCCGGCGCCACCGGCGCCACCGGCGACACCCGCGCCCGGCCTCGCACCTCCGCCGTTCGTCCTGTTCACCTGCCCATTGTCTCCGCCGCTTGCACTTTGGCAACACCGTTGCGAAAGTAGGAGTATGACTGGTACCCCTCCCGGCACTCCCCCGCTGCGCGTCGGCCTCGTCGGCTACGGGCTCGCGGGCTCCGTCTTCCACGCCCCCCTGATCGCCGCCACCGAGGGCCTGGCCCTGGACACGGTGGTCACCTCCCGGCCCGACCGGCAGGAGCAGGCCCGCGCCGAGTTCCCGGACGTGCGGACCGTCGCCACGCCCGACGAGCTGTTCGGCCGGGCGGGCGAGCTGGATCTGATCGTCGTCGCGTCCCCGAACAAGACGCACGTACCGCTCGCGAGGACGGCCCTCCGGGCCGGTCTGCCGGTCGTGGTGGACAAGCCGGTCGCGGGCACGGCGGCCGAGGCGCGGGAGCTGGCGGCGCTGGCCGAGGAGCGCGGCCTGCTGCTCTCCGTCTTCCAGAACCGCCGCTGGGACAATGACTTCCTCACCCTGCGGCAGCTCCTGGCCGAGGACGCGCTGGGCGACGTATGGCGCTTCGAGTCCCGCTTCGAGCGGTGGCGGCCGAAGCCGAAGGGCGGCTGGCGCGAGTCCGGCGACCCGGCAGAGATCGGAGGTCTCCTGTACGACCTCGGCAGCCACGTCGTCGACCAGGCTCTCGTCCTCTTCGGCCCGGTCGCACAGGTGTACGCGGAGTCGGTCGTCCGGCGCGCGGGCGCGGAGGCGGACGACGACACGTTCATCGCCCTCACGCACGCGAACGGCGTCCGCTCCCACCTCCACGTCTCCTCCACCGCCGCCCAGCTCGGCCCCCGCTTCCGCGTCCTGGGCTCGAAGGCCGGTTACGTGAAGCACGGCCTGGATCCGCAGGAGGCGGCGCTGCGCGAGGGCAAGCGTCCCGGCCCCGGCTGGGGCGAGGAGGACGAGTCGCTGTGGGGTCGCGTGGGCGCCGGGGAGTCCCCGGTGACCGGCGGCGGAAGCGTGGCGAAGACCGTTCCGGGCGACTACCCCGCCTACTACGCGGCGGTGGCGAAGGCCCTGCTGGAGGGCGGCCCGAACCCGGTCGGAGCCCGGGAGGCGGCTGCCGCCCTGGACGTGCTGGAGGCGGCCCGCCGCTCCGCCCGCGACGCCGCGGTGGTGACCCTGTGACCCCCGAGGCATCCGTCCCGACCGTCGAGGAGCTTCAGGAGCAGGAACGCCGCCTGGTCTTCCGCCGGTTCACGAACGACGACGCGTGGGCGCTCGGCTCCCTCCTGGTCGGGCTGGCCCGGGAGCGCGAGGCGCCGGTCGCCATCGACATCCACCGCGCCGGCCAGCAGCTCTTCCACGCGGCCCTGCCCGGCTCGGCCCCCGACCACGACGCCTGGATCGCCCGCAAACGCCGGGTGGTGGAGCGGTACGGCTCCGCGTCGTACCTGGTCGGCTCCCGTTTCCGGGCCAAGGGCACGACGTTCGAGGCGTCCTCGCGGCTCGACCCGGACACGTACGCGGCGCACGGCGGCTCCTTCCCGATCACCGTGGCCGGCGTCGGTGTGGTCGGCGCGGTGACGGTCTCCGGGCTGCCGCAGGTCGAGGACCACCGCCTCGTGGTGGAGGCGCTGGAACGGTTCCTGGGCGAGTAGCCCGGCCCGTCGGCCGGGACCGGCAGGCCCCGGCAGGCCCCGGCAAGCCCCAGGCCCTCCGGACGGCCTACGCGCGGAATCACCGGCGGGTGCCCGTGGTTGGCGCACGGGTACGCACGACGATCACGGCACCCACCGGAGGGTTCGCAACCGATGAACGACGCTACGGCTTCCCTGAAGGAATCGGTCGGACGGTACGGCGTCTGGAGCACGCAGCTGCGCTCCGAGGATCCGGCGGGCGGCGGCGAACGCGCCGAGGCCGCCGCCGAGTTGGAGCAGCTCGGGTTCGGCGCCCTGTGGCTCGGCGGCAACAGCGCCGCCCGGCACGCCGTCCCGCTGGTCGAGGCGACCTCGCGGATCGTCGTCGGCACCAGCATCCAGAACATCTGGGAGCACGGGGCTCCGGCGGCTGCGGCGGGCTTCGCGGAGCTGGAGGTCTCCCACCCCGGCCGTTTCGTGCTCGGCCTCGGTGTCGGCCACGGGCCCCGGGTGGAGGGCTACAACCGCCCGTACTCGACGATGGTCGGCTACCTCGACGACCTGGACCGGGCGGGCATGCGGTCGGGTCACCGGGTGCTGGCGGCGCTCGGCCCGAAGATGCTGGAGCTGTCCCGGGACCGGGCGGCGGGCGCGATCCCGTACCTGGTCACCCCCGAGCACACCGCGCGGGCCCGGGAACGGCTCGGTGCGGAACCGCTGCTGGCCCCGGAGTTCAAGGTGGTGCTCGCCTCCGATCCGGCCGCCGCCCGCGCGACGGCCCGCGCCTACCTCGCCCGGTACCTGGAACTCCCGAACTACACGAGGAACCTCCTCGGCCTCGGCTTCACCGAGGCCGACGTCGCCGACGGCGGCAGCGACCGGCTGATCGACGCCGTCTTCGCCTGGGGCGAGGAGGGCACGGTCCGCGCCCGCATCGACGCCTTCCTCGACGCGGGCGCCGACCACGTGGCCCTCCAGGTGGTGGAGGACGACATGACGCCACTGCCCCGCGACGGCTGGCGCCGCCTCGCCTCACTGCTGACGTGAGGGGCACGCGCCCTTGAAGGGGCGCGGGGAACTGCGCGACCGGCCACGGCCCGCCCGCGGCCCACCGGCACACCGCAGTCCCCGCGCCCCGGCGGAGCGCCTACGCGTCCTTCAGTTCCTGCCGCTGCCGGCCGAGGCCCTCGATCTCCAGCTCGACGACGTCCCCCGCCCGCAGGTAGGGCTTCGGCTCGGGCCGTCCCATCGCCACCCCCGCCGGGGTGCCCGTGTTGATGACGTCACCGGGCCGGAGCACCATGAACCGGCTGACGTACCGCACGACCTCCCCCACCGGGAAGATCTGCTGCGCGGTGGTCCCGTCCTGCTTCAGTTCCCCGTTCACCCACAGCCGCAGCGACAGCCGCTGCGGGTCGAGCACCTCGTCGGCGGTCACCAGCCACGGCCCCAGCGGGTTGAACGTCTCGCAGTTCTTGCCCTTGTCCCAGGTCCCGCCGCGCTCGATCTGGAACTCCCGCTCGGACACGTCGTGCGCCACCGCGTACCCGGCGACGCACGCGAGGCCCGCCTCCGCCGACTCCAGGTAGCGGGCCGTACGCCCGATCACGACCGCCAGCTCCACCTCCCAGTCGGTCTTGGCGGAGCCGCGCGGTACGAGCACGGTGTCGTCCGGGCCGACCACGGTGTCCGGCGCCTTGAGGAAGACGACGGGTTCGGCGGGCGGTTCGGCCCCGGTCTCCCGGGCGTGGTCGTGGTAGTTGAGCCCGATGCACACGATCTTGCCGATGTGCCCCACGGGCGGTCCGACGCGCAGCCCGGTGCCGTCCAGGACGGGCAGTCCACCGGCTTCGGCGGCGGCCCGTACCCGGCCGAGCGCGGTGTCGTCACCGAGCAGGGCTCCGTCGATGTCCGTCACCACGCCCGACAGGTCTCGCAGGGTCCCGTCGGCGTCGAGCAGCGCGGGTCGCTCCGACCCCGCCGTACCGACTCGCAACAGCTTCATGATCCCCAACTCCTCGGTCTCGGGCAGCCCGCCCGATGAGGTGCGACCTGGATGCGGCAGTGACGCGACAACCATCGGAGGACTGGTCGATCGTCCAAGGTCGGGATCCACTCCGCAATACCCCGTTCACGTACTGGACCGTAGCCGCGCCGTACGGCCGTGCCCTCACCGGTACAGGACGGCCCGCTCGACGGCGCTCCACGCCGCACTGGTGACGACGTACAGCGCGGCGGCCAGCGGCACCACGGCGACGGTGACGAGCGTGAAGAAGGACATGAACGGCATGACCTTGGTGACCGCGCCGAGCCCCGGCACCGGTTCCCCGTCGCCGACGGTCGGCATCGGGCGGTCGGCCATGGTCCGCCGGGTCAGCCGGTAGCCGAAGGCGGCGACCGCGGTGACGACCGCGAACAGCACGGCGTACACGAGTCCGGCCCCGCCGAACGGTCCGCCGGCGCCGAGCGCGTCGGCCCACCGTCCGCCCAGCGGGGCGGCGAGGAGCCGGTGCGAGAGCAGCGCGTTGGCCTCTCCGCCGATCGAGGGGCTGGAGAACAGGTGGTAGAGGAGGAAGAAGGCGGGCACCTGGCACAGGCTCGGCAGGCAGCCGGACAGCGGGGACACCTTCTCCTCCTCGTGCAGCGCGAGGACGGCCCGTTGCAGTTTCTCGGGGTTCCCGGCGTGCCGGCGGCGCAGTTCGGCGATCCGCGGCTGCAGCTCGGTGCGGGCCTTCTGGCCGCGCGCGGCGGCCCGGGACAGGGGATGGACGAGGAGCCGTACGAGCGCGGTGAACAGGACGATGGCGGCGGCTGCGGCGGAGGCGCCGAACAGCGGCTGGAGCAGGTCGGCGAGGTGGTCGACCAGACTGGCGAAAACGGACATGGGTGGGTGAGCCCTCCGGGGGTCTCGTCGTGCCGGGTGGGGAAGGCGGCATGACGACACGACCCGCGTGGGGGTGCCTCGGGGGAGGGGGTGCCCTACGCGGTGGTCGCCGGGAGGGCGTGTCCGGGTGCTCGGGGCCGGCGGCGGCCCCGGGCGTCGGGGTCGCGTTGGGGCAGGAAGGCCGTACGCAGGTCCCGGTCCCTGATGGCCGTACGGACCCGGGTGCGGGGCACCGGGGGCGCGCAGCGGGCGGCGATGACGGCGCAGACGGCGAGCGCGGAGCTCACCGCGGCGGTCGCGGCGAGCGCGACGGTGGCGGAGAGGCTGCCGACGTCGACGAGGGCGACGGGGAGGAGCACGAGCAGCAGCACGAGCAGGGGGCGCAGAACGGCCCGTCCTCGGATCATCGGCCGCTCCCCCTCTCCCGTCCTCTCCCGTACGCGCGTTCGCCCCAGTTATACAGCAGCGCCCCGGGGCGGGGTACGAGGCCTGGCGGCGGCCCGCCCGGCCCGGGGCCCTGGCCTGCGGACACCCCAGCACTTCGTCACCTCCCGGCAGTACGGTGTCACCCATGCGCCCCGACACGTCTGCCGAGAACGTCGACCACGCCGCCGAGGCGGCACGCCTGGAGCGGACCGCCGGCCTCTACCCCGAGGACACCGAGGCCCTGCTCCTGCGCGCCGCGGCCCACCTGGAACTGTCCGGCGACCGCCCCGCCGCCACCAAGCTCTACGACCGCCTGCTGGCCTCCGCGGCCGGGTCCTCGGGCTCGTCCGGTCTGGAGAACCCGTCCCTCGTCCGCGCCCTCAAGGCGTCGAACCTGTGGGAGTACGGCCACGAGGCGGAGGCCAGGGCGATCATCGACGGCGTCCGCACGGCGGCGCCGCGCGACCCCGCCCCCTGGGTGATCGTGGCCGAGGCCCTGGAGGCCCACGACGAGCTGGAGGCGGCGCACGAGACGTTCACGGAAGGCGCCCGCCTGCTCCTGGCGGACGTCGCGCAGCCCCCGTACCCGACGCACCCCCTCCTCTACGGCCGCCACCGTGTCCGCCGCATGCTGGGCCTGTCCCACGACGAGTGGGACGCCCTCGCCGACACCCTGCACTCCATGCCGGTCTCCCTGGACGAGCTGCACGACCCGAAGCGCGTGTGGTCGCTGGGCTCGGACGACCCCGCGGACCTGGAGGCGGAGATCTCCCGCCTGCGCGCCGAACTGGGCGCCTACCGCGAGGCCCTGTCCCGCCCCTTCCCGGTGGCGATGCTCCACTGGCCGGCGGACGAGCTGACGGAACTGCTGGAGGCCTACCCGTCCCTGTCCACCGAGTACCCGTCCTACGGCGACCACCTGGCGACCATAGAGTCCGCACTGCGCGAACTGGCGTCGTCCGGCACCCCCAACCTGGGCGTGGTGCGGGGCACCGTCCCGTCGTACGAGGCCTTCGCGGCGTCGGAGGGCGCCTCCCCGACCGACGCGACCCTCCTCCCCCAGTACGCGACGACCCTGGCGGCCCGGGGCCGGGCGGTGGCGTGGCCGCCGCAGCCGGGGGCGGCGTGCTGGTGCGGTTCGGAGCGGGCGTACGGGGAGTGCCACGGCCTCGGAGGGGCCACCGCGGCCGACCGATGAGTTCCGGCGCGGGCGGACGTCTACAGGTGCGACAGCGAGGCGCAGAACCCGAAGCGCCGAGCGCATCGCCCCGAGGAGACCGACCGCCATGAGCACCGAGCAGACCTCCGCCCCCGCCACCGGCCACTCCTACACCCTCACCCGCACCCTGGACGCCCCCGCGGCACGCGTCTGGCAGGCCTGGACCACCCCCGGCCAGTACGCCCAGTGGGCCCACGCCGCCCCCGGCTCCGTCGCCCTGGACGTACGCCCGGGCGGCGCCTGGAAGGCCACGATGCGCACCCCGGACGGCGCCGAGTTCCCCCTGACCGGCACCTATGTCGAGGTGGACGAGCCCAGCCACCTGGTGATCGGCATGGACGCCCCCGGCCGCCCCGACCCGACCCTGATGACCCTGCACCTCGCCGAGGAGGGCCCCCGCAACACCGTCATCACCCTCAGCCAGAGCTGCGCCACGGCGGAGGAGCGGGACATGGCGGAGCAGGGCAGCGGGATGCTGCTGGACGGCCTGACGGCGTTCCTGGCGAACGAATCGAAGGCCTGACCCTGCCGGAGCACGCCGACCGCCCGGCCCCACCGGGACACCGCCACCCCAGAGCGTGAACACTTTCCGCGTGAGTGTTCACGCTCCGCTCGTTTGAGACGGGTACGGCCATCTCACGCACGCGGCACCACACGTAACCGTTCCCGAAGCCGACCGCACCGGGGTCGTCTCGGTTGTCAGCGGTTCCTGTTAGAACTGAGCCACGTCTACAGGGTGATGGAGGGGGCACGGTGGAAGACGCGAGGGGATCGGCGCAGCCGGTCGCGGGGGTCTACGAGCAGTTGGTCACGGACCGGGTGCACGGTGAGCTGAAGCAGCTCGAGGCCGCCGGGTGGAAGGCGGTCGACGCGGAGGTCAGTGCGGAATCCTCACCTCACGTGCTTGCCCGGCACATCGGCGACCTCGTGGCCCGTCGCCTCAACCGCCTACCGGCCGACCAACGGGTCCCCTTCGCGAACCGCATCCTCGAGACCCTGACCGCCGAGGCCGGCGAGCAGAACGACCCCGAGCCGGTCAGCACCATCGTCGCGGGGCCCCGTCAGTTGCTGGCCCTCGCGGAGCAGGAGGCGCCGGGGGCCTACGCGATCCGTCCGCTGACCCCGCTGTCCGAGACGTCCCTGCTGACCAACTCGGCGGAGGACCTCAGTCTGGGCTCGGAGCTGAGAGCCGAGTTGGCCACCGCGGACCGCATCGACCTGCTCTGCGCGTTCGTGAAGTGGTACGGCATCCGCGTACTGGAGGACTCCCTGCGGGCCGCGAAGGAACGTGGTGTGCCGATCCGGGTCATCACCACGACCTACATGGGCGCTACCGACCGCCACGCGCTCGACCGGCTCGTGCGGGACTTCGGCGCAACCGTCAAGGTCAACTACGAGATCCGCTCGACGAGACTGCACGCCAAGGCCTGGCTCTTCCGTCGCAGGACAGGCTTCGACACGGCCTACGTCGGGAGCTCGAACCTGTCCCGTGCGGCACTGCTCGACGGACTGGAGTGGAACGTACGCCTGTCGTCGGTCGCCACACCCGCGGTGCTGGACAAGTTCGAGGCGACCTTCGACTCGTACTGGAACGACACGGCCTTCGAGACGTACGACCCCGATCTCCACCGTGAGCGCCTCGACGGTGCGCTGGCCCAGGCGGGTGGCACCACGGCGACCACCGATCTGAGGATCAATCTCTCCGGCCTTCAGGTACGTCCCTTCCCGCACCAGCGGGACATGCTGGAGCGGCTGAGCGTCGAGCGCGACCTCCGCGGACGGCACCGCAACCTGCTGGTCGCGGCCACGGGTACCGGGAAGACCGTGATGGCCGCCCTCGACTACCGCGGCATGTGCGGGAAGACGACCGGGAGTCGACCGAAGCTGCTGTTCGTGGCCCACCGGAAGGAGATCCTCAAGCAATCCCTGCGCACTTACAGGGAGGTCCTCGACGATGCCTCGTTCGGTGAGTTGCTGCATGGCGGCGCTGACCCGCGCGAGTGGAACCACGTCTTCGCCAGCGTCCAGTCACTCAACGTCCAGCGGCTGGAGCGATTGGCTCCGGACCATTTCGACGTCATCGTCATCGACGAGTTCCACCACGCCACGGCGTCCACGTACCGGAGGGTGATCGACCACTTCGCTCCGACGGAGCTCCTGGGCCTGACCGCCACCCCGGAGCGGATGGACGGGCTCAATGTGCAGGACGCCTTCTTCGAGGGCCGCATCGCCGCCGAGATGAGGCTCTGGGAAGCCCTGGAGAACGACCTCCTGTGCCCCTTCCACTATTTCGGCGTCCCGGACGGCACCGATCTCACCCACCTCGGCTGGCAAAGGGGCTCGTACGCGGACGGGGAGCTGGGAAACCTCTTCACGGGCGACGACGCACGGGCCCGGATCGTCGTCAAGCAGATTCGGGACAAGGTCTCCGACCCCGGCACCATGCGCGCGCTCGGCTTCTGTGTCACCAAGGCGCACGCCCACTACATGGCGGACTTCTTCCGCAAGGCCAATATCCGGGCCATGGCACTCGACAGCGACTCGCCTGTCGACGTGCGCACCCAAGCGCTGTCCGACCTGCGGGACGGCAAGCTCCAGGTGCTCTTCTCGGTGGACCTGTTCAACGAAGGTCTCGACATCCCGGACGTCGACACCCTCCTCCTCCTGCGCCCCACCAACAGCGCCACCGTCTTCCTCCAGCAGCTCGGACGCGGATTGCGGCGCACCGAGACGAAACCGGTGCTCACCGTCCTCGACTTCATCGGTCAGCATCGGGCCGAATTCCGTTTCGAGGAGCAGTTCCGCGCCCTCACCAACCTCTCCCGGAACCGACTCGTCGAGCACATCGAGCGGGACTTCCCCCAGCTGCCGTCCGGCTGCCAGATCATCCTGGAGGGCAAGTCGAAGGACCTCGTCCTGGACAACATCCGGACCCGACTGGGCGCCACCGTGACGACGCTGGTGAAGGAGGTCAAGGAGTACGGCACGCCCCGTCTCGCCGACTACCTGCGGGAGAGCCGCCGAGAAGCCAAGGAGTTGTACAAGGGCGACAACTCCTGGACGGCCGTCCTCCGCCGGGCCGATCTGATCCGGGAGCCAGCGCCTCACGGCGAAGCGGCACTCCTGAAGCGTGCCCACGCATTCCTTCACGTGGATGATCCGGAACGCGCGCAGGCGTATCTCCGGCTACTCGCGGACGACGCGCCGCCTTACGACGAGTTGGGGGCCGGCGACCAGGCGTACGCCCGCATGCTGTTCTTCAACCTCTGGGACGACGCCGGCGGGTTCACCGGCTACCGGGCAGGGTTGGAGTTCCTGCGCAGCCAGCGGGTAGTCCGCGACGAACTGCGGCAGGTGTTGTCGTACGTCATCGAGCAGGCCGATCACTACCCCATCCCGCTCACCGGATCTCTGGGCCGGACACCGCTCAAGGTCCACAGCGCCTACAACAGGTCGGAGATACTCGCCGCCCTCGGCGTCGCTCGCTTCGGTGGCCAGATGCCCCGGTCCTTCGCGCAAGGCGTGCAGTGGGTCGACGCCCTCCAGACGGACGTCCTCCTCATCACGCAGGAGAAGAACGAGAGGGACTTCTCCCCCACGGTCCGGTACAAGGACTACGCGCTGAGCCCGTCCCTCTACCACTGGGAGTCCCAGAACTCGACGGCGGCCGACTCCCGCACCGGTTTGCGCTACCGGAACCACGCGTCGCGCGGAAGTCACGTCCTGCTGTTCCTGCGGCGCTACAAGAACACCGACACGGGAAAGTCCGAGCCCTGGATGCTGCTCGGCCCGGCGACCTACGAAAGCCACACCGGCAGTAAGCCGATGGGGATCACCTGGCGCTTGAAGCACGAGCTCCCGGCCGATGTGTGGACGTACTCGGCCAAGGCAAGCTGACCCGCGGGAGCACCTGCTCACCGAGTCCTCGACGGACGGTCGAGGACTCGGTGAGCGCCTCGAGGCGTGCCTTCGTGAGGGCGATGCGCGCCTGATCGGCGGCTGATGTGAGGGGCGGTGGCCTTCGAGGGGCACGGACTCGCACCCTCGGGCGTCACCACGTCACGGTCAGCGACCCTCCCACCGGCAGCGCGTGCCAGCGGTGCGCGTACTCCTCCAGCCGGGCCACGATGCGGTCGATCACCGGCGGGATCTCGCCCGCCGTCACGTACGCCGGCAGTTCCCGTGTGTGGCCGTTCCGTACCTCCCAGACGGGTACGGCGATGCCCGCCAGTTCCTCCGAGCGGGCCATGTCGGCCTTCGCCCCGGGGGCCGGCTGCGGGCGCTTCGTCCTGCGGCGCCGGTTGGCCTTGGCGCGCTCCGCGGGGTCGGCGGGCCAGAACAGGCCGTTGTCGCCGGCGGCCAGCCGCCCGTAGACGCCGAGCCCGATGCCCGCCTCGGCCTCGACGAGGAGGTGCACCAGGTCGTGCGGGAGGTACGGGTGCCCGCCGGGGCCGTTGCGCGGGGCGAGCGCGGCGCCGGTCTCGCGGTGGACGGCGATGTCGTAACTCGTCCCGGGGCCCTTGGTGAAGACGACGTGCATGTCCGCCACGGTAGGCGGGTGCGCCCACCGGGCGCACCCGCATTTCCGGCGCCCCCGCGCCGGCCGCCGGAGCGGCTCGGGCGGTGGCGCGTCCGCGCTCACAGCCCCCGGGCGCACACCTGCGCCCGGGGGCTGAGCCGGCTCAGGGCTTGCGCCCCACCCCGCAGTAGGCGTCGACGGACAGGGGGGCCGGGCCGGTCGCGTCCTGCGTCTCCGGGCGCCACGCCGTGACCTGGGTGACGCCGGGGTCGACCAGCTCCAGGCCCTCGAAGAAGCCGGCGATCTCCTCGACGCTGCGGACGTGGTACGGCGTCGCGCCGCTGGCGTTGTAGGCGTTGGAGGCGGCGATCATGCCCTCGCTCGTCGCGGTGCTGTCGCTGATGACCAGGTAACTGCCCGACGGGAGGCCTGCCATCAGGCGGCGTACCAGGTCGCGGGCCTGGTCGTGGTCGGCGACGTGGCCGAGGGTGTTGAGGATGATCAGGGCGACCGGCCGGGACAGGTCGAGGGTGCCGGCGGCGGCCTCCAGGACGGTGTCGGGGGCGTAGAGGTCGGCGTCCAGGTAGGCGGTCCGGCCCTCGGGGGTGCTGGTGAGCAGCGCGTTCGCGTGGGCCAGCACGATCGGGTCGTTGTCGACGTACACGATCCGGGCGTCGGGGGCCGCGCGCTGCGCCACTTCGTGGGTGTTGTCGGCGGTGGGCAGTCCGGTGCCGATGTCCAGGAACTGCCGGATGCCGTGCTCCCCGGTCAGGTGGCGTACGGCGCGGCCGAGGAAGAGCCGGCTGGCGTGGGCCACGTCGACGAGGCCGGGGAAGATCTCCTTGATCTGGTCCCCGATCTCGCGGTCGACCTCGTAGTGGTCCTTGCCGCCGACGAAGTAGTTCCAGAATCGGGCCGAGTGCGGTGTGGTGGTGTCGATCCTGGCCCGAATCTCCGCGGTGGCCGCGAGCTCGGAATGCGTGTCCGACACGGCGGGGTCTCCTAGGGTTGACGTCGTGGGCTGGGCACCAACCTAGTGCCGCCGCCGTCGGGCAGGCGAGAAAACGGCTGTGCACGGGGAGAGTTGCCGAGGTGCGGGCGGGGCTGACGGCTCGGACCCGTCGCGGTGCGCGCCGTCAGCCCGTGCTCCGTGGGACGTCAGCCGAACATGCCCGGCTCGTAGTCGCCCGAGGGCTGCCGGGTGATGGCGTTCAGCCGGTTGTAGAGGTTGATGACGGCGATCAGCGTGACGAGGGCGGCGAGCTGGTCCTCGTCGTAGTGCTCGGCCGCGTTCGCCCAGGCCTCGTCGGTGACGCCGCCCCCGTCGGCCAGGCGGGTGCCCTGCTCGGTCAGTTCCAGGGCGGCGCGTTCGGCGTCGGTGAAGACCTTCGCCTCCCGCCATGCCGCGAGCAGGTTGAGGCGCAGCGTGGTCTCCCCCGCCTTCGCGGCGTCCTTGGTGTGCATGTCGAGGCAGAGGCCGCAGCCGTTGAGCTGACTGGCGCGGATCTTCACCAGTTCCTGGGTCGCGGCCGGCAGCGTCGAGTCCGTCAGGACCTTGCCGGCCGAGTTCATGTGCCGCAGGAACTTGCCCGCGAGCGGGCTGGCGTACAGGTCGAGCCGAGCGTCCATGGTGCATCCCTTCGTCGTGGTCGTCGTGGTCGTCGTGGTCGTCGTGGTCGTGGTCGCTGTGGTCGTGGCCGTCGTGGCCGTCGTGGCCGTCGTGGCCGTCGTGGTCGTCGTGGTGGGTCGTCGGTGTTCGTCCTCGGGCGGACACGGCTACAACGACGTACGAGCCTGGACGTGACAGGGCGGAGGCGGGGACGGGGCGGAGACGGGGGCGGGACGGGGGCCGGCGGGCCGCGGCTCAGCCGTGCGGCGGAGAGGGGCGGGAGGAGTGGGCCGGCGGGAGGACGGCCGGGGCGCCGACGGCCGCGGTAGTGGCCGGTTGCCCCGGGTCCCACCCGCCGGCCGGGAACGCGGGGGCCCGGTCCGCCGTCCTCGGGGCCGCCGGTGCCGTGGCCCTGGCCCCGTGGGCGGTCGCCGGCCGGCGGAGCCGGCTTCCCGGGCGGCGGACGCCGCGCCCCCGAGGACGCCGGGACGCCCGGGACCGGAAGGACCCCGGGCGTCCGGGGTGCCCCTCGCACCCCCGTCACCGCGGCAGGTGCGTCAGTACGTTCACCACCCGCCCGTTGGGGTCCCGGACGAAGAAGCGCCGTACGCCCCACTCCTCGTCCCGGAGCTCCCGTACGATCTCCGCGCCCGAGGCGGCCACCCGCGCGTACACCGCGTCGACGTCCTCGACCTCCACGCTCAGGTCGGGGACGACGGGCGCGGTGCGTTCCGCGGTGAGGAAGCTGATCTGGGCGGTGGGATTGGCCGGGGAGGCCAGGGTCGCCACCCAGCCCATGTTCATGACCTCCTCGAAGCCCAGCAGGCCGTAGAAGCCGCGGCTCGTGGTCAGCTGGTCCTCGGACTCGACCCGGTGGTTCGGGACGACGCGGCGAATGGTCATCGGACGGCTCCTCGGTCGGCCGGGCGCCCGGGGCGCCCGGGTTCGGGGTGCGGGGTCGTGGTGATCGGGTGCCGGGACCGCCGTACGGCTCCCACGCCGCCGCCGCGACCCGGACCCCCCGCCGCTCGGACCCCGCCGTTCACCGCGAGCCGGCCCCCACCGACGACAGCGGCTCCGCGATGTCCTCCAGCGAGCGGCGTTCCGCCTTCACCGCGAGGAACGCCGCCACCAGGCCGGCCGCGCACATCAGTCCGGCGCCGATCCGGAAGGCCAGCACCGTGTCGCCGACCACGCCGGACTCGGTGAGGTCGGCGAACAGCAGCGGGCCGCTGATGCCGCCGGCCGCGGTGCCGAGGGCGTAGAAGAAGGCGATGGCCATCGCGCGGGTCTCCATGGGGAAGATCTCGGAGACGGTCAGGTAGGCGCTGGAGGCGCCCGCCGAGGCGAAGAACAGCACCACGCACCAGCAGGCGGTCATCGTCGTGGCCGTCAGGGAACCCTGGTCGAAGAGCCACGCCGTGCCGAACAGCAGGATGCCCGAGAGCAGGTACGTGCCCGAGATCATGATCCGGCGGCCGACCGTGTCGAAGAGGGGGCCCAGGAGCAGCGGCCCCAGGAAGTTGCCGGCCGCGATGACGGCGAAGTAGTAGCCGGTGCTGCCGGTCGGCACGTCGAAGAAGGTGATGAGGATGGTGCCGAAGCCGAAGGTGATGGCGTTGTAGAGGAAGGCCTGGCCGATGAAGAGGGAGAGGCCGAGGACCGCGCGGCGCGGGTAGCGGCCGAAGACGGTCTTGGCGATCAGGCCGAAGCCGACGCTCTTGCGCTGGTGGATGGTGATCTCACCGGCCGGCGGCGGCAGCTTCTCGCCCTTCTCCCGCTCGATCTCGCGCTCGACGGACGAGACGAGGGTGTCGGCCTTCTCGCCCTGGCCGTGGATGAACTGCCAGCGCGGACTCTCCGGGACGTGCCGGCGGACCACGAGGATCACCAGGCCGAGGACCACGCCCAGGGCGAAGCTGAGCCGCCAGCCGAGGTCCTTGGGGAAGATGTCGGTGTCCAGCATCACGATCGACAGCAGGGCGCCGCCGATCGCGCCGAGCCAGTAGCTGCCGTTGATGATGAGGTCGACCCGGCCGCGGTACCGGGACGGGATCAGCTCGTCGATCGCGGAGTTGATCGCCGCGTACTCGCCGCCGATGCCGAAGCCGGTGAGGAAGCGGAAGAGGAAGAACCACCAGGTCTCGAAGGACAGGGCCGTCAGCGCGGTCGCCGCCAGGTACACGACCAGGGTCGTGATGAACAGCTTCTTGCGGCCGTAGCGGTCGGTCAGCCAGCCGAAGAACAGGGCCCCGCAGCACGCGCCCGCCACGTACAGGGCGGCGGCGAGGCCGGTGATCTGGGCCGCGCTGATGTCCAGTCCGCTGCCGTCCTCGGCGATGCGTCCGGCGACGTTGCCGACGATGGTGACTTCCAGGCCGTCCAGGATCCAGACGGTCCCCAGGCCGATCACGATCATCCAGTGCCACCGCGACCAGGGCAGTCGGTCCAGTCGGGCGGGGACGGCCGTGGTGACGGTACCGGTGGGGGTGGGTACCGCGGCCGACGACGATGGTGCTGTCATGGCTCCCTCTCCGTCGAGCGAACGCCTCCCTTGTGCCCTGCGCCGGGAGGAACACGCCCGCCTCGCCGGGGCCGCAGGACCGCCTCGCCGGGAGGCCGCAGGGCCGCCCGCGGCGGCCCTACGCCCCCAGGATGCGGGAGACCGTGTGGATCAGCAGCCCGGCGAGCGAGCCGACCACCGTGCCGTTGATGCGGATGAACTGCAGGTCGCGGCCGATGTTCGCCTCGATCTTCTTCGTGGTGTGCTCGGGGTCCCAGCTCGCCACCGTGTCGGTGATCAGGGAGGTGATCTCGTGGCGATAGGTGCTGACCACGTACACCGCGGCGCCCTCGACCCACCCGTCGACCTTGCCCTGCACCCCGGGGTCGGAGGCCATCCGGGCGCCCAGCGACAGCAGCGAGGCCCGCACCCGCATGCGCAGTTCGCTGCGCTCGTCCTCCGCCGCCGAGACGATCATGGAGCGTACGGCCGTCCAGGCGGACGCGATCAGGTCCTGGACCTCGCCGCGCCCCAGCACCTCGGTCTTCAGCCGCTCCACGCGCGCGCGGGTGTCGGTGTCGGACTGCAGGTCGGAGGCGAAGTCGGCCAGGAAGCGGTCGAGGGCGCCGCGCGCCGGGTGGGCGGGCATGTCGCGCATCTCGGTGACGAACCGCAGCAGTTCCTTGTAGACGCGCTCGCCGACCCGCTTGTCCACGAACCGGGGCGTCCATCCGGGCGCTCCGCCCTGCACGGCGTCCATCACGGAGTCGCCGTGCGCGATCAGCCAGTCGTGGGCGCGGGAGACGATCAGGTCGACGGCCCGCTTGTGACCGCCGTCGGCGACGACCCGGTCCAGCAGCTTGCCGATGCCGGGAGCGATCTCCTGCGCGTCGGCCCGCCGGGTGATCGCCTCCCCCACCACCGCCTGCACGTCGGAGTCGCGCAGCACGGTGAGGGCGCCGCGCAGGGCGGCGGACAGCTCGGCCGTCACCCGGTCGGCGTGTTCGGGCACGGCGAGCCAGGCACCGAGGCGGCTGCCGATGCCGACGGCGCGCAGCCGCTGCCGTACGACGTCCTCGGAGAGGAAGTTCTCGCCGACGAACTCGCCCAGCGAGACACCGAGCTGGTCCTTCTTCCTGGGGATGATCGCGGTGTGCGGGATGGGGAGGCCGAGTGGGTGGCGGAAGAGGGCGGTGACCGCGAACCAGTCGGCGAGCGCGCCGACCATGCCCGCCTCGGCGGCGGCGGCGACGTAGCCCGCCCAGGCGCCCGCGCCCCGGTGCGCGGCCCACTCGGCCAGGACGTAGACCACCGCGACGAACAGCAGCAGACCGGTGGCGGTCAGTTTCATACGGCGTACGCCGCGCCGCTTCTCCTCGTCGGCCGGGCTGAAGGACGTCATCGCGCGGTCGCGGAAGGCGCCGGGGGCGGCGCGCCCGGGCCCCGCGGACGGCTCCGCGCCCGGCCCGGCACCCTCCCCGGTACCCCCTGAACCGTCCGGAAGTTCCGCTTTCGTGCGTTCCATCCACTCCACCGTTCACCGTTGCGTACCGCACACATTGTCCCTGTCCGACCGGCTCCCGGAACGGAACACGCGTTCCCGGCTTCTGTCCGGGAGGGGGAACGCCCGGGGGTCGTACGGCCTTTCCCCGGCCCATGACGCATCATGGGCTGATCCGGCCGGAGCTTCGGGCTCCCCTCGCCCGAGGAGAACAGCACAGCATGACCCGGGGTCGTGACGGAGGCGCGGGGGTGCCTCCCACCAAGCACCGTGCCCTGCTCGCAGCGATCGTCACCCTGATGGTGGCGATTTCCGCGGCCATCTACGCCGGCGCGTCCGCCGACGACGGCGCCGGGGACCGCACACCGCTCGCCGGCGGCCGTCTCCCGCGGGGCGAGGCCGCCCCCGCCTCCGCCGGCACCTGGGTCGGGGCGTGGTCCGCGTCCCCGGCGGCGGCCGAACCGGGCACCGAGACGACCGGCACGGCGGGCCTCTCGGTGCGCAACGTCGTGCACGCCGGCATCGGCGGCACCAGCGCGCGGATCACCCTGTCCAACCTGTACGGGCACTCCCCGCTCACCATCACGCACGCCTCCGTCGCCCTGGCCGCGGGCCCCGGCACCGCCGCCGCGCTCGCCGACACCATGCGCCGGCTCACCTTCCGCGGCAGCCCCCGGGTCGTCATCCCGGCGGGCGAACAGGTGATGAGCGACATCGCCCGCATCGCCGTCCCGTACGGCGCGGACGTCCTGGTCACCACGTACTCCCCGGTGCCGTCCGGCCCGGTCACCCACCACCCGCGCGCGCAGCAGATCAGTTACCTCGCCGAGGGCGACCGCGCCTCGGACGTCACGGCCGTCGCCTACACGACCGAGACCCCGTACTGGCGGTACCTGACCGCGCTGGACGTCCTGAGCCACGAGGCCGACGGCACCGTCGTCGCCTTCGGCGACTCGATCACCGACGGCCTGGGCTCCGAGGTCAACGCCAACCACCGCTGGACCGACGTCCTCGCCGAGCGGCTGCACGACGCGGCCCGCGACGGGCGGGACACGCCCCGCTACAGCGTCGTCAACCAGGGGATCAGCGGCAACCGCATCCTGACCGGCAGGAGCGGCCGGCCCGCCGACAACCCGAGCGGGCTGAGCCGGTTCCCACGGGACGTGCTGCAGCGCACCAACGTCAAGGCCGTCGTCATCGTCCTCGGCGTCAACGACATCCTGCACAGCCCCGAACTCGCCGACCGCGACGGCATCCTCGACGGCCTGCGCACCCTGACCGGCCGGGCGCACGCCCGCGGACTGAAGGTCGTCGGCGCGACGATCATGCCGTTCGGCGGCCACCGCGGTCACACGCGGGCCCGCGAGGCGATGCGGCAGGAGATCAACGAGGAGATCCGCTCGGGCCGCGTGTTCGACGCGGTCGTCGACTTCGACCAGGCGCTGCGCGACCCGTACGACCCGCGCCGGCTGCGCTCCGCCTACGACAGCGGTGACCACCTGCACCCCAGCGACGCGGGGTACGCGCGGATGGGCCGGTTCCTGGACCTGGACGACCTGAAGGGCGCGGCGCCGGTCCAGCTGTGACGGGGCTTGTCGGGGGCCGAGGGAGCCGGGGGGCCGGGGGGGCCGAGGGAGCCGGGGAGCCGGGGAGCCGAGGGAGCCGAGGGAACGGGAGGGGCGCCGACGCCCACCACCCGACACCGCCCGCCGACCGCCGCCCATCGCCCACCGCTCGCCGACCCCGCGATCCGGGCCCGGCGGCCGGCTCAGCGCTCGCCCGGCTCAGGGGCCACCCCGCTCAGGGGCCACCCCGCTCGGGGAGCACCCCACCCGGGCCCCCACCCGGGGCCCCGCTCAGTCCTCGTCCCGCCTGCGGCGGCCCCGCTCCTCGCGGCGCAGTTCGCGCTGCTCGCGGCGTTCGTCGCGGTGCTCGCGCAGCATGTCCCGGTGCCCGTCCAGCATCCTGCGGTGGACCCCCTCCACGTCGTCCCGGTAGGAGCCGTGCAGTTCCCTCGTCGCGGCCCTGCGCTCCGGCTTCTCCTGCCGGCGCTCCTCCTTCTGCCGCTGCCTCTCCGCCCGCGTCACCTTCCGCCGGACACCGACGCCGCCCCAGAAGGCGAAGCCGGTCACGATCACGCGCGGAGCACCCGGGTCGCCCGGGACGCCGGACTCCCGGTGGTCGAAGTCGCCCATGAACCCGACACCGCGCACGTCCACCTCGACGCCCGGCGGCACGATCACGTCCACCCCGCCCATGATCGCCACGCAGTTGACCACGACCTCGCGGTCGGCGAAGTCGGCCTCCCGCAGGTCGATCTCCCCGCCGCCCCAGAACGCGAAGGAGGTGAACCGCCTCGGCACCGTCCAGCGCCCCTTGCGCTGGAACCCGGACATCACCGCGACCGCCCACGACGACGACCCCTCACCACCGGTGATCCGGCCCGCCCAGCCCCCGGCCGCCGCCGGCTCCTTGGTCATCGACACCGTGGGCGCCACCACCGCCCCGCCGACCGGCAGGTCCCGGGTGATCGGCGCCAGCTCCCCGTACGTCCGCGCGCGGTACGTGGCGTCCAGCCGCTCCTCGAACTCGGTCATGTCCAGACGCCCCTCCGCGAGGGCGTCCCGCAGGACCTCGGCGACTCGTTCACGGTCGGCGTCGGATGCGCGGAGTTCCGGGGCGTCGTCGGTCATGTACAGCAGCCTACGAGGTCGCCGCGCCGGAGACTACGCGCTCGTGCGCTCCGCATACATCTTGGCGATCACCGACTCGATGTCCGGTTCCCGCACCGACAGGTCCACCAGCGGATACTCCGCCGCGATCCCCGCCACCAGCCCCGCCGCCGACGCCGAGGCCGGGAACGCCAGCCACTGCCGCGGCCCCTCCACGCGCACCACCCGCGCGGGCGCCGGCACCCGGACCGGCGGCACCTCCCGCTCCAGGTCCACCACCAGGGTCCGCTCGCTCTCCCCCGCCTCGTGCAGCCCGGCGAGCGGACCGTCGTACACCAGCCGCCCGTGGTCGATCACCATCACCCGGGAACACAGCTGCTCGATGTCCTGCAGGTCGTGCGTGGTCAGCAGCACCGTCGTGCCGCGCTCCGCGTTCAGGTCCCGCAGGAACCCCCGCACCTTGGCCTTGGAGACCACGTCCAGACCGATCGTCGGCTCGTCCAGGTACAGCACCTCCGGGTCGTGCAGCAGCGCCGCCGCGATGTCACCGCGCATCCGCTGCCCCAGCGACAACTGCCGCACCGGCACGTCCAGCAACTCCCCCAGCTGGAGCAGCCGCACGCAGCGCTCCAGGTTCTCCCGGTAGCGGGCGTCCGGGATGCGGTACATGCGGTGCATCAGCCGGTAGGAGTCGATCAGCGGCAGGTCCCACCACAGCGTCGTCCGCTGCCCGAACACCACCCCCATACGCCGTGCCAGCCGCGTCCGCTCCCGGGACGGATCGATACCGGCCACCCGCAGCCGGCCACCGCTCGGCGTCAGGATGCCGGTGAGCATCTTGATCGTCGTCGACTTCCCGGCCCCGTTCGGACCGATGTAACCGACCATCTCGCCGCGCGCCACGGAGAACGACAACCCGTCCACGGCCCGCACCCGCCGCAGCTCCCGCTTCAGGAAACCGGTCTTCCTGCGCACGTCGAAGACCTTCTCCACCCCGTCCAGCTCGATGAAGCCCGCACCGGACCCCGCGATGTCCTCCGCCAACGCCCTCAACTCCCCGTACTCCGATACGAACCCAGCCCCGCCCGCCAGGCCAGCCCCGCCAGCCCGCAGCAGGCCACGGCCACGAACGGCGGCAGGAACACCACCCACGGGGGCACCTCCAGCGGATACGGCCGCCCCAGCACGTAGCACGCCGGCAGCCAGTTCACGAAGGCCAGCGGCACCACGAACGTCACCCCCCGCACCATCTCCCGCCCGAACACCGTCGGCGGATACTGCAGCATCGTCGTACCGCCGTAGGTGAACGCGTTCGACACCTCCGAGGCGTCCTGCGCCACGAACTGGAACGCCCCCGCCGCCACGAACACCGCGCAGAAGATCCCCGCCCCGCTGAGCAGCATCACCGGCATCAGCAGCAGCTTCGCCACCGACCAGTCGACGTCCACCACCGTCAGCGCGTACCCCAGCACCAGCAGCCCCTGCACCACCCGCCCCAGCCGGCGCAGCGCGAACCGGTCCGCCGCCACCTGCGCCAGCACCGGCGCCGGACGCACCAGCAGCGTGTCCAGCGTGCCGTCCCGCACCCGGCGGCCCAACCGCTCCATCGACCCCATCGCCAGGTCGGCCAGCCCGAAGGACACCCCCGACAGCCCGTACAGGAACGCCACCTCCGGCAGGGACCAGCCCCCCAGGGCGTCGACCCGCGAGAACATCAGCAGGATCGCCACGAAGTCCAGCGCGGTGATCGCGAAGTTCCCGAACACCGTCAGCGCGAACGACGTCCGGTACGCCATCGTCGACCGGATCCACATCGCCACGATCAGGCCGTACACCCGCAGCCCCTCCGCGACCCGCCCGCCCCCGCCGGCCGCGTGAACCGTCTCAGCCACCCTGCACCACCACCCGCCGCGTCGCCGCCGACTGCACCAGCCGCCCCACCGCCAGCAGCGCCACCGCCCACCCCGCCTGGAAGACGAACGTCCCCAGCGCGCCCGCCTCCCCCAGCAGCACGTCCGCCGGCCCCTGCAGCAGCGACGACCACGGCAGCACCCGCACGACCTCGCCCAGCGCCCCCGGGAACACGTTCAGCGGCAGCAGCATCCCCGAACAGAACAACCCCACGATCATCCCCATCTGCTTCACCCCCGCCCCGTCCATCAGCCAGAACGCCGACAGCGCCATCAGATAGCGCAACGCGAAACTCACCACCATCGCCAGCACCACCGCCACCAGGAACGCGCCCCACACGGACACCTCCCGCGGCAGCGCCACCGGGAAGAACAGCGAACCGAACGCCATCGGCACCACCCCCCGCCCCGCCAACTGGAACAGCGCCCGCCCCACGTCCGCCGCCAGCCACCACAGCTGAAGATCCGCCGGCCGGTACAGATCCACGGCGACATCACCCGTACGGATGCGCTCCATCAGCTCGTCCTCGAACCCGCCGCCCCCGATCGCCAGCCCCGCCAGCAGCGCCTGCCCCAGCCACACGAACGTGACGGCCTGCGCCTGGTCGTACCCACCGAGCTGCGGTTTCTCGTCCCACAGGGCCAGATAGGTGTACATGAGGACCAACCCGAACACCGTGTTGGTGAACACCCCCGCAGCGGTGGCCGCACGGTACGTCGCGTACCGTCGGAATCCCCCCGCCGCGACGGCCGCGTACAACCGCCCCGAGCCCACGCCCACCGCGCTCCCCTCCGACCGGCACCGAAGCGCAGGAGCCTAGTGTGACGGCGACCGCCCGTGCCACGGATTTTCACGGGTGTGCCGCCGAGTGGGAACGGAACGCCCGGTGCGAGAGTCTTCCTCAGAGGGCGCAGAGGCGTACAAGGCCGTAAGGGACCAGACCGTACGACGCGAAACAGGAGTCCGTGCACGAGATGAGTGACGAGCCGCAGCCGCAGCAGCCGAACCAGGGCGGGGCGCCGGGAGAGCCATCGGCGGCCGCCCCGGGGGTCGAGGGCCCGGCCGGCCAGGACGAGCCCAAGAAGCCGAAGCGGCCCAAGCGCACCGGCTGGCGCCGGCTGGTCCCGACCTGGCGCATGGTGCTCGGCACCTGCCTCGTCGGCCTCCTGCTGCTGATCGGCGGCTTCTTCCTGGGCTACTCCCTGGTCCACATCCCGGCCGCCAACGCACTCGCCACCAAGCAGTCCAACGTCTACCTGTACGCCGACGGCAGCGTCCTCGCCCGCGACGGCGAGGTCAACCGCGAGAACGTCGGCCTCGCCCGCATCTCCAAGGACGCCCAGCACGCCGTCCTGGCCGCCGAGGACCGCGACTTCTACACCGAGTCCGCCATCGACCCCATGGCCATGGTCCGGGCCGGCTGGAACACCGCCACCGGCAAGGGCAAGCAGTCCGGCTCCACCATCACCCAGCAGTACGTCAAGAACTACTACCTCGCCCAGGAGCAGACCGTCACCCGCAAGGTGAAGGAGTTCTTCATCTCGATCAAGCTCGACCGGGAGAAGAGCAAGAACGACATCCTCGAGGGCTACCTCAACACCAGCTTCTTCGGCCGCGGCGCCTACGGCATCCAGGCCGCCGCCCAGGCCTACTTCGGCGTCGACGCCAAGGACCTCACCGCGAGCCAGGGCGCCTACCTCGCCTCCCTGCTCAACGCCCCCAGCCAGTACGACGTCGTCGCCCACCCCGAGAACCGGCCCGCCGCCGAGGCCCGCTGGAACTACGTCCTGGACGGCATGGCCGACAAGGGCTGGCTCAGCCCCGCCGAGCGCGCCGACGCGACGTTCCCCTCCCCCAAGAAGTCCACCATCTCCACCGGCATGTCCGGCCAGCGCGGCTACGTCGTCAACATCGTCAGGGACCACCTGATCCAGAACGGCATCGTCGACGAGGAGGAACTCGGCCGCGGCGGCTACCGCATCACCACCACCCTGCAGAAGGACAAGCAGGACGCCTTCGTCAAGGCCGTCGACGACAAGCTGATGTCGAAACTGGACGAGGACCGCGAGGTCGACAGCTACGTCCGCGCCGGCGGCGCCTCCGTCGACCCCAGGACCGGCAAGGTCGTCGCGATGTACAACGGCGTCGACTACGTCAAGCAGTACACACCCAACGCCGTCCGCCGCGACTTCCAGGTCGGCTCCACCTTCAAGCCCTTCGTCTTCACCTCGGCCGTCGAGAACGACTCCACGACGCAGGACGGCCGCATGATCGGCCCCAACACGGTCTACGACGGCACCAGCGAACGCCCCGTCCAGGGCTGGAGCGGCGGTGACTACGCCCCGGAGAACGAGGACCACCACGACTACGGCGACGTGACCGTCCGCGAGGCCACCGACAAGTCCATCAACGCCGTGTACGCCCAGATGGCCGTGGACGTCGGCTCCGACAAGGTCCAGCAGACCGCGATCGACCTCGGCCTCTCCAAGAACACCCCCGAACTGACCCCCTCCCCCTCCATCGCCCTCGGCGTGGCCACCGCCAGCCCCCTCGACATGGCGGAGGCCTACGCGACCCTCGCCAACCACGGCAGGCACGGCACCTACACGCTGGTCGAGAAGGTCATGAAGGACGGCAAGCAGAAGGTCGAGCTGCCCGAGCGGCGCGAGCGCCAGGCCGTCAGCCGCGAGGCCGCCGACACCACCACCTCCATCCTGCGCAGCGTCGTCCAGAACGGCACCGCCACCGCCGCCCAGGCCGCGGGCCGCCCCGCGGCCGGCAAGACCGGCACCGCCGAGGAGGACACCGCAGCCTGGTTCGCCGGCTACACCCCCGAGCTGGCCACCGTCGTCTCGGTGATGGGCCAGGACCCCAAGACCGCCGCCCACAAGTCCCTCTACGGCGCCATGGGCCTGGCCCGCGTCAACGGCGGCGGCGCGCCCGCGGAGATCTGGGGCCAGTACACCCGCGACGCCCTCGAGGGCGAACCGGTCACCGACTTCGACCTCCGGCTCCAGACCGGCGCCGACGCCACCCGCGCCCCCTCCGCCGAGACCTCCGACACACCGGGCTCGGGCGACGGGAGCACCGGCAGCGACCCGGGCGACGACCCGACCGGCGGCGAGTCGACCGGCGGCGAGACCCCGGGCGGAACCGGCAGCGGCACCAGCACCCCGCCCGGCGACACCGGCGACACCGGCACCAGCGACCCGTCCAACGGCGGCCCCACCACGGGCGGGGCCAGCGGCGAACCGGGCCCCACGGGCGGCACCGACGACTCGACGAACGGCGGCGGCACCACCGAGGGCGGCGAGGACACCGGCGGCGCGGGCGGCGGCGACCCGGACACCGGAACGGTCTCCGGCATCCCCATCACCCCGCGGCGGCAGTGAGCGTCAGTGACCGGAGGTCGCCTTCAGGCCCACCACGGCGACCAGCAGCAGACAGATGAAGAAGATCCGGGCGGCGGTCACCGGCTCCCCCAGCACCACCATGCCGAGCACCGCCGCACCGGCCGCCCCGATGCCCACCCACACGCCGTAGGCGGTACCGATGGGCAGCGTCCGCGCCGCGTACGACAGCAGCACCATGCTCGCCACGATCCCGGCACCGGTGAGCAGACTGGGCACGAGACGGGTGAAACCGTCCGTGTACTTCATCCCGATCGACCAGCCGACCTCCAGCAGACCGGCGACGACAAGCAGGACCCACGCCATGACAGGCACCTCCGCGAAACGAACCGAACGGGGTGCGTCGTCTTTGCCTTCAGCCCGGTACGGCGCGTCTCGTCGGGCCCCTCCAACGTAGCAAAGACAGGGGAAAAGGGCTGGTGACCTTGACCACCAGCCCCTTCCGCCGTCTCCTACCGCGGGTTCACAGGTACAGGCCGGTCGAATCCTCCGACCCCTCGAACCGGTCCGCGGCCACGGCGTGCAGATCGCGCTCCCGCATCAGCACGTAACCGACCCCCCGCACCTCGACCTCCGCGCGGTCCTCCGGGTCGTACAGCACCCGGTCACCCGCCTCCACGGTCCGTACGTTCTGCCCCACCGCGACGACCTCGGCCCAGGCCAGCCGCTTGCCGACCGCCGCCGTGGCGGGGATCAGGATGCCGCCCCCGGAACGCCGCTCGCCCTCACCGGCGTCCTGCCGCACGAGTACGCGGTCGTGCAGCATGCGGATGGGCAGTTTGTCGTCCGGGGAGCCGTGCTCGTTCTTCTTGGCGCTCACGCCCTGAACCTACCTGCCCCGGCTCACCGGCCGCGCCGCCGGGTACCGCCCAGGGCCAGCAGCCCCACGACCCCGACGACCACGAGCGCGACGGGCACGACCCGTTCCATCCGCGGCGCGCCCGCCTCGTCCACGAACTGCGACTTCACATCGCTGACCACCCGATTGACCTGGACGTACGTCCGTCCGAGGGTGTGATCGACGCTGGAAGCGACCTTGGCCTTCGCATCGCCCACGATCGTTTTCGGGTGCACCCGCATCCCGATCTCGTCGAGCGTCTCGGCCAGCACCTCGCGGCGGCGCTTGATGTCCGCCTCGATCTGCGCCGGGGTTCTGATGTCCGACGTGTCCGCCACCGTACGGCCTCCGAAGTCTGCTGACGCTGTTCCGGACAGTCTGTCAGCTACTCGCTTCTCTGCACTGTCAGGACCCCCGGTTACGCTGGATCGATGAGCGAGCGACTCCAGCCCGGGGACCCGGCCCCCGCCTTCACCCTCCCGGACGCCGACGGCAACGAGGTGTCCCTGTCGGACCACGAGGGCCGCAAGGTCATCGTCTACTTCTACCCTGCCGCGCTTACCCCCGGCTGCACCAAGCAGGCCTGCGACTTCACGGACAACCTGGAACTGCTCGCCGGCGCCGGGTACGACGTGATCGGCATCTCCCCCGACAAGCCCGAGAAGCTGGCGAAGTTCCGCGACGCGGAGTCCCTGAAGGTCACCCTCCTCGCCGACCCCGACAAGAAGGTCCTCGACGCGTACGGCGCCTTCGGCGAGAAGAAGAACTACGGCAGGACCTACCTGGGCGTCATCCGCTCCACGATCGTCGTCGACGAGGCCGGCAAGGTCGAGCACGCCCTGTACAACGTCCGCGCGACGGGCCACGTCGCCAAGATCATCAAGGACCTGGGCATCTGAGCCTGCCCCACGGGGCCCGCACCGGCTGACCCCGGTACGGGCCCTTCCGCATTCCGTACGTGACAGTCCGACAAACGGTTCGTTACTCCGTACGAGGCTGCGAACGGACGGCCGGGACGGACGGCCGCGGCGGAGGGGACACGGCTCGATGGAGAGCAGTACCTATGCACGGGAGCGGCTCGCGGGAGCCGTCGCCGAAGCCCGTAATTGGACGGATCCGATGCGGCGGCTGGGGCTCCGGGCGAGTGGAGGGCAACGCCGGGTGCTGCGGGAGAAGGGCGCTGCTCACGGGCTCAGCACCAGCCACTTCGTCCAGCGCAGCCCGTGGCGCGCGTATCCGGACGCCGCCATCGCGGTGGCTGCCGCGTCCTCGTCGTCACTCCGCGAAGTAGCCCTCGAGCTGGGCGCCACTCCGGCCACCGGGACGCTCTCCCACATGCGTCGCCGGATCAGCGCCGCGGGCATCGACGTCAGCCATTCTCCCGGATTGAAGGAGCCCGGACCGGACCTGCCTTTCACACCGGAGGAGCTGAGTGCCGCAGCCGCGACGGCCACGAGCATCCGTGGCGTGGCCCGGGCCCTGGGGATACCGGACGACAGCCGCTCACGCGCGACCCTGCGGCGTGTGCCGCGCGATGAGGGCGTCGAGACGGGCCACTTCTCCCACCGGCGCATCACTGTTCCCGAGGACGCTCTGCGAGACGCGGTGAAAGGCTCGTCGAGTTACGCGGACGTCATGCGCCGGCTCGGCCTGGACGTCAACGGCACCAACCACCGGCGCGTGCGACGGGCCGTCGCCCGGCTGGGTCTCGATACGAGTCACTTCGGGCGCCGGTCATGGGCCCGGCCCGAGCGCCCCGTGCCCGAGCCCGTCGCCCCGCGCGTGCTCGTCGAACTGCCGCCCCACGCCGGACGGACGAACAGGACGCAGCTCCACCGGGCCCTGACCGAGATCGGTGTGCCCTGCGCATGCGAAACCTGCGGAAACACCGGCGAGTGGCGGGGGCAGTCCCTCACCTTGCAGATCGACCACGTCAACGGCGACCGGCGTGACAACCGCCGGGAGAATCTGCGCTATCTCTGCCCCAACTGTCACGCTCTGACGAAGACCTGGTGCCGACGGAAGAGAAAGGCGCCCCTCACCGAAGCAACCGAAGTACCCGTAGACTGAACGCCGTCGGTCGAGCGTGATGACCGTTTTGAGCGGCCGTGATGGAATTTGGCAGTCATGCTGGGTTTAGGTCCCAGTGGGTTAACACCCGTGTGGGTTCGAGTCCCACCGGCCGCACACAGCAGGAGGGGCCTCCTCAACGGGCGGCCCCTCCACCCTCTCAGCCCAACAGCTCCCGCACCGCCGGTACCAGGGCGCGGAACGCCTTGCCGCGGTGGCTGATCGCGTTCTTCTCCGCTGCCGTCAGTTCCGCGCACGTGCGGGTCTCGCCCTCCGGCTGGAGGATCGGGTCGTAGCCGAAGCCGCCCGTGCCGGCGGGGGCGTGGCGCAGCGTGCCGCGGAGCCGGCCCTCGACCACCCGTTCCGTGCCGTCGGGCAGGGCGAGGGCCGCCGCGCAGGCGAAGTGGGCGCCCCGGTGTTCGTCGGCGATGTCGCCGATCTGGGCGAGGAGGAGGTCCAGGTTGGCCCGGTCGTCGCCGTGGCGGCCGGCCCAGCGGGCGGAGAAGATGCCGGGGGCGCCGTTCAGGACGTCGACGCAGAGGCCGGAGTCGTCGGCGACGGCGGGCAGGCCGGTGGCCCGGGCGAGGGCATGGGCCTTGAGAAGGGCGTTCTCGGTGAAGGTGACGCCGGTCTCCTTGACGTCGGGGATCTGCGGGTAGGAGTCCGCGCCGACGAGGTCGTGGGGCAGGCCTGCGTCGGCGAGGATGGCCCTCAGTTCGGTGATCTTTCCGGCGTTGCGGGTGGCGAGGATCAGGCGGGTCATGGGTTCAGTATCCCGGGGGCCCGCCGGTCCGTTTCCACCCGCTCCCGTCACGGTGGCTGTTACGGCGTCCGTCACGGTGGCTGTTACGGCGTCCGCTATGACGTCCGTCACTGTGGCCGCTACGGCGTCCGTCACCACGGCTGCTACGGCGTGCAGACCTTCGTCAGTTCGCCCGCCGCGTCGGTGACGGGGCTGAGGTCGGGGGTCTCGTCGCCGTTCTCCACCGAGGTGCGGACGTTGTCGACGGCCTTGCCGAGGTCGTCGACGGCCTTGCCGACGTCGGCGTTGTCGGTCTTGTCGCCGATCCTGTCGAGGTTCTCGTCTATGGAGGTGAGGGATTCCTCGATCTGCGCCGGATCGTCGGAGGCGCTGTCGACGGCCTGCTGGAGTGCGGTGACGCTGTCGGCGATGGCGTCGGCGGCCTGGACGCAGTCGAGGGCCTTGTCGACGGCGTCGCAGCCGGTGGTGAGGCCGGTGGTCAGGGCGAAGGCCGCCACGGCTGCGGCGGTGACGGTGGTGCGGCGAAGGCGGCGGTGGCGGCTCGCGGCCATGGGTCTCGGTCCTCCCCTTGGGACAGGCCGGGCGGCCCGTGTGCGGTGGGTCAGTTCTACGGGCGCACGGCGCGCGCGGCCGTACGCCCGGGGAACTGCTGTACTGCTAGTGACGCGGCGGCGGGCGGCGGAGTTGCGTGTCCGGGCCGCCCTTTCCTGACGCGTCGTTGGGGTTCTCTTTACTCTCCGAGGGTGGCGTCGAGTGCCTTGCGCTGGAGGCCGGCCAGTTCGGTGCAGCCGGCGGCGGCGAGGTCGAGGAGGGCGTTGAGTTCGTCGCGGTCGAAGGGCTCGGCCTCGGCGGTGCCCTGGACCTCGACGAAGCGGCCGTCGCCGGTGCAGACGACGTTCATGTCGGTGTCGGCGCGGACGTCCTCCTCGTAGCGGAGGTCGAGGAGGGGGGTGCCGTCGACGATGCCGACGGAGACGGCGGAGACGGTGCCGGTGAGGGGCTTGCGGCTGGGCTTGATGAGTTTCCTGGTGGTCTGGGCCCAGGTGATGGCGTCGGCCAGGGCCACGTAGGCGCCCGTGATCGCCGCTGTGCGGGTGCCGCCGTCGGCCTGGAGGACGTCGCAGTCGAGGACGACGGTGTTCTCGCCGAGCGCCTTGTAGTCGATGACGGCGCGCAGGGAGCGGCCGATGAGGCGGCTGATCTCGTGGGTGCGGCCGCCGATGCGGCCCTTGACGGATTCGCGGTCGCCCCGGGTGTTGGTGGCGCGGGGGAGCATGGCGTATTCGGCGGTGACCCAGCCTTCGCCGCTGCCCTTGCGCCAGCGGGGGACGCCTTCGGTGACGGAGGCGTTGCAGAGGACTCTGGTGTCGCCGAAGGAGACGAGGACGGAGCCTTCGGCGTGCTTGCTCCAGCCGCGTTCGATGGTGACGGGGCGGAGTTGCTGGGGGGTGCGGCCGTCGATGCGTGACATGCGGGTGAGCCTAGCGGCCCATGCGGAAGGGGCCTTCGCCGCTGTGGAATCGCGGGGGGAAGGCCCCTTGCCGGTGGGAGGTGAACCGGTGGGTTCTACATCATGTCTTCGATCTCGGCGGCGATCGGGTCGGCGTCGGTGCCGATGACGACCTGGATGGCGGTGCCCATCTTGACGACGCCGTGGGCGCCGGCGGCCTTGAGGGCGGCTTCGTCGATCAGCGCGGGGTCGTTGACCTCGGTGCGGAGGCGGGTGATGCAGCCTTCGATCTCGTCGATGTTGTCGATGCCGCCGAGGCCGGCGACGATCTTCTCAGCCTTGCTGGCCATGTTCCTTCTCCCTGGTCCGAACCGCTTTGTCGCAGTAACCCACAGTTGGCCCATCTTCGCGAGCGGTCATGCGGTGCGTACCGAATGATGGCGTCACGACAGCGGAACCGTCGTCAACTGGTCTACACCACCCGACTGACGGCCGCCAAACCGCCTCCCGTGTACGGGGCCCGAGGGGCGGCCGGACGGAGACCGGATGGAGACCGGATGAGTGCCGACAGCGGGGTCAGCCCTGCTCGCGCCCGTTGGAACAAGCTGTTCCAGGGGTTGCAGAAGATGGGTCGCAGTCTTCAGTTGCCCATCGCGGTTCTGCCCGCGGCGGGCATTCTCAACCGGCTGGGGCAGCCGGACGTGTTCGGGGACGACGGGCTGGGCTGGTCGAACGTCTCGAAGGTGATGACCGGCGCGGGTGGCGCGCTGCTGGACGGTTCGCTGGGGCTGCCGCTGTTGTTCTGTGTGGGCGTGGCCATCGGGATGGCGAAGAAGGCGGACGGTTCGACGGCGCTGGCGGCGGTGGCGGGGTTCCTCGTCTACTTCAACGTGCTGCGGCAGTTCCCGGAGGACTGTCCGGAGGGGGCGCAGGCGGTCGCGCAGGTCGGCTGTCGGCTGACGGACGGGTCGGGGACGGTGACGGCGTTCACGTTCCAGAATCCGGGTGTCTTCGGCGGCATCGTGATGGGGCTGGCGACGGCGTACTTCTGGCAGCGGTTCCATCGTACGAAGCTGGTGGACTGGCTCGGTTTCTTCAACGGGCGGCGGCTGGTGCCGATCATCATGGCGTTCGTGGCGATCGTGTTCGCGGCGTTGTGCCTGTGGGTGTGGCCGCCGGTCGGTGACGCGCTGGAGGGTTTCAGCGACTGGCTGACGGGTCTGGGCGCGTGGGGTGCGGGCGTGTTCGGGCTGGCGAACCGGGCGTTGCTGGTGATCGGCCTGCACCAGTTCCTGAACGTGCCGATGTGGTTCCAGTTCGGTTCGTACACGAAGCCGGACGGCACGGTGGTGCACGGGGACATCAACATGTTCCTGGCGGGGGATCCGGATGCGGGGCAGTTCACCACGGGGTTCTTCCCGATCATGATGTTCGCGCTGCCGGCGGCGGCGCTGGCGATCACGCACTGCGCGAAGCCGCACCGGCGCAAGGAGGTCGGCGGTCTGATGCTGTCGGTGGCGTTGACGTCGTTCGTGACGGGGATCACGGAGCCGTTGGAGTACTCGTTCCTGTTCATCGCTCCGGTGCTGTACGCGGTGCACGCGGTGCTGACGGGTGTGTCGATGGCGGTGACGTGGGCGCTGGGTGTGAAGGACGGGTTCAGTTTCTCGGCGGGGTTGATCGACTACGTCATCAACTGGAATCTGGCGACGAGGCCGTGGTTGATCATTCCGATCGGTCTGTGTTTCGCGGTGGTGTACTACGTGGTCTTCCGGTTCGCGATCACGCGGTTCGACCTGAAGACGCCGGGGCGGGAGCCGGAGGACGAGGTGGAGGACGTCACGAAGGTGTAGGGCTCGCGTAGGCTTGGCCCGTGGTCTTGCGAGGGCCCCCGGAGCGTCGCGCCGGGGGCCCTCGGCGCGCCTTCGCGGGGTGTCCGCCCGGGGGCCCGGGGCCGGTACTGCGCGTAGCGTCCCGGTCGCGGAATCGTGGGTTCCTTACACGGCCTTCATCGTGCTACAACAGGTCTACACCACTGAGTGGTTTAGACCTGCGACGACGCCGTCCTCATCCTTCCCTTGCGACCGGGCGGCGCGCCCTGTCCCCCTGGAGGATGTTGTGACCACGCCCAGCGCCGCGCCCGCGGCCGAGAAGAAGAAGGGCGCCGGTGTGATGGCTGTGCTGCAGCGCATCGGCCGCAGCCTGATGCTGCCGGTCGCGGTGCTGCCCGCCGCCGCCCTGCTGGTGCGCCTCGGCAACACCGACATGCTGGGCCGCCCGGAGTTCCCCGGGTTCCTGACGAGGATCGCCGGGTTCATGGCGGCCGGCGGCAACGCGATCCTCGACAACATGGCGCTGCTGTTCGCCGTGGGCATCGCGATCGGCTTCGCCAAGAAGTCGGACGGTTCCACGGCGCTCGCGGCGGTCGTCGGCTACCTGGTCTTCAAGAACGTGCTGGCCACGTTCACCGACGAGAACCTGCCGCAGGTGGCGAAGGCCGTCGACGGCAAGGTCGTCATGACGGACGCGCCCGTGGACGCCAAGGTCCTGGGCGGTGTGGTGATGGGTCTCGTGGTGGCGCTGCTCTACCAGCGCTTCTACCGGACCAAGTTGCCCGACTGGGCGGGGTTCTTCGGTGGCCGCCGTCTGGTCCCGATCCTGTCGGCCTTCGCGGGCCTGGTCCTCGGCATCGTCTTCGGCTACATCTGGCCGGTGCTCGGCACGGGTCTGCACAACTTCGGTGAGTGGCTGGTCGGTTCCGGTGCCGTCGGCGCGGGCATCTTCGGTGTCGCCAACCGCGCGCTGATCCCGATCGGCATGCACCACCTGCTGAACTCCTTCCCGTGGTTCCAGGCGGGCTCGTACGAGGGCAAGAGCGGCGACATCGCCCGCTTCCTGGCCGGTGACCCGACCGCGGGCCAGTTCATGACCGGCTTCTTCCCGATCATGATGTTCGCGCTGCCGGCGGCCTGCCTGGCGATCGTGCACTGTGCGCGCCCCGAGCGCCGCAAGGTCGTGGGCGGCATGATGTTCTCGCTCGCGCTGACGTCGTTCGTCACCGGTGTGACCGAGCCGATCGAGTTCACCTTCATGTTCATCGCGCCGGTGCTGTACGCCATCCACGCGGTGCTCACCGGTGTGTCGATGGCGCTGACCTGGGCGCTGGGCATGAAGGACGGCTTCGGCTTCTCGGCCGGCGCGGTCGACTTCCTGCTGAACCTGGGCATCGCGAGCAACCCGTGGGGCCTGGCCCTGGTGGGGCTGTGCTTCGCGGCCGTCTACTACGTGGTCTTCCGGTTCGCGATCACGAAGTTCAACCTGCCGACGCCCGGCCGTGAGTCGGACGAGGAGCTCGCCGAGCTGCAGAAGGCGGAGGGCAAGTAGTCCGCACGCGCGAAACGGCGGGGCCCGGTCCTGGACCGGGCCCCGCCGTTTCGCGTGTCAGACCTCGTACACCGCGCCGGGCGCCGCCACCTCCACCGCCCCGTCGTACACCTCGCGCGCGTCGGCGAGGTTGATGCGGGGGTCGGTCCACGGGGGGATGTGGGTGAGGACCAGGCGCCGGGCGCCGGCGCGGGCGGCGGTCTCCCCCGCCTCGCGGCCGTTGAGGTGCAGGTCGGGGATGTCCTCCTTGCCGTGCGTGAAGGCGGCCTCGCACAGGAACAGGTCGGTGTCGCGGGCCAGTTCGTCCAGTACGGGGGTGACGCCCGTGTCGCCGGAGTAGGTCAGCGACCTGCCGTCGTGCTCGACGCGGATGGCGTAGGCCTCCACGGGATGCGCGACCCGTTCGGTGTGCACGGTGAAGGGGCCGACCTCGAAGGTGGACGGCTTGACCGTGTGGAAGTCGAAGACCTCGCTCATGGACGAGGCGGTGGGGGTGTCGGCGTAGGCGGTGGTGAGCCGGTGCTCGGTGCCCTCGGGGCCGTGGACCGGGAGGGGGCCGCAGCGGCCGCCTTCGTGCCGGTAGTAGCGCGCCACGAAGTAGGCGCACATGTCGATGCAGTGGTCGGCGTGCAGGTGGCTGAGGAAGATCGCGTCGAGGTCGTAGAGACCGCAGTGGCGCTGCAGCTCGCCGAGGGCGCCGTTGCCCATGTCGAGGAGCAGCCGGAAGCCGTCGGCCTCGACGAGGTAGCTCGAGCAGGCCGATTCCGCGGACGGGAACGACCCCGAGCAGCCGACGACGGTGAGCTTCATGAAGCAGAAACCTCCGCTGGCGCGTGTGGAGAGACGGGGGTCGTGCGGTGCGTCGAGCGTACGGCGCGAGACCTGCGGTCGCTCCTCCGCCAGGGGCTGTTGTGGGCGAACTCACCTGCGCTGTCACCGGTTCGGCTGGACGCAGGGCGCACGAGGCCACGGGAGGGGCGCGCGGGGGTGGTGTGCGCCGGTACCGTCGTCGGTATGGACACGTCCTGGTGGCTCGCCTTCGCGGCGGTGGTACTGCTCGCACTCGTCGCCGCGGTCGTCGACGGCTGGGGGCGGGGCCGGCGGCCTTCCCGGCCGGGCGGCAGCCGGCGTCCGCCGGGGCGGCCCACGGGGCCGAGGGGGCGGGCGGCGAGGCCGCGGCCCGCGGAGATCTGGTGGGCGAACGTGCCGTACGAGGACACGGACGGTGCGAAGGACCGGCCGTGTCTGGTGCTCTCGGTGCGCGGGCGGCGGGCGCTCGTCGCGAAGATCACCAGCCGGCACCGGGAGGAGCGGGCCGGGGTGATCGCGTTGCCGCCGGGCGCGGTCGGCGACGCGCGGGGGCGGACGAGCTTCCTGGAGACCGACGAACTGCGCGAGGTGCCGTTGGGGGACTTCCGGCGCCGGGTGGGCGAGGTGGACCCGGCCCTGTGGGACCGGGTCCGTCATCTCGCCCGGTGAGGCGTCAGGCCCAGAGCTGGCCCTGGAGGGCCTCGATGGCTTCCTCGGTGGTGGCGGCCGTGTAGACGCCGGTGGAGAGGTACTTCCAGCCGCCGTCGGCGACGACGAAGGCGATGTCGGCGCTCTCGCCGGCCTGCACCGCCTTCCGGCCGACGCCGATCGCCGCGTGCAGGGCGGCGCCGGTGGAGACGCCCGCGAAGATGCCCTCCTGCTGGAGGAGCTCGCGGGTGCGGGTGACCGCGTCGGCGGAGCCCACGGAGAAGCGGGTGGTGAGGACGGAGGCGTCGTACAGCTCGGGTACGAAGCCCTCCTCGAGGTTGCGCAGGCCGTACACCAGGTCGTCGTAGCGCGGTTCGGCGGCGACGATCCTGACGTCGGGCTTGTGCTCGCGCAGGTAGCGGCCGACGCCCATGAGGGTGCCCGTGGTGCCGAGGCCGGCCACGAAGTGGGTGAGGGAGGGGAGGTCGGCGAGGATCTCGGGGCCGGTGCCGGAGTAGTGGGCGCCGGCGTTGCCCGGGTTGCCGTACTGGTAGAGCATCACCCAGTCGGGGTGCTCGGCGGAGAGTTCCTTGGCGACGCGTACGGCGGTGTTGGAGCCGCCGGCGGCCGGCGAGGAGATGATCTCCGCGCCCCACATGGCGAGCAGGTCCCGGCGCTCCTGCGAGGTGTTCTCGGGCATCACGCAGACGATGCGGTAGCCCTTGAGCCGGGCGGCCATGGCGAGCGAGATGCCGGTGTTGCCGCTGGTGGGTTCGAGGATCGTGCAGCCCGGGGTGAGGCGGCCGTCCTTCTCCGCCTGCTCGATCATGTACAGCGCGGGGCGGTCCTTGATGGAGCCGGTCGGGTTGCGGTCCTCCAGCTTGGCCCAGATGCGGACGTCGTCGGACGGCGAGAGCCGCGGCAGGCGCACCAGGGGGGTGTTGCCCACCGCGGCCAGCGGGGAGTCGTAACGCATCGTGATCAGGCCATGCCGCCGGCGACGGCCGGCAGGATCGTGATGCTGTCGCCGTCGGTGAGCTTGGTGTCGATGCCGTCCAGGAAGCGGACGTCCTCGTCGTTCAGGTAGACGTTGACGAAGCGGCGCAGCTGATCGCCGTCCACGATGCGGGCCTGGATGCCCGCGTGCCGGGTCTCGAGGTCGGCGAAGAGCTGGGCGAGGGTGTCCCCGTTTCCCTCCACCGCCTTCTGGCCGTCGGTGTACTGGCGGAGGATGGTGGGGATGCGGACCTCGATGGCCATGGCTGAGGGCTCCTGTCGGAAGGTGTCGTGGGTTCGGTGGGGCGCGCGGCGGCACGCGGCAGCCCGCCGCGGCTCACGGCCGTACGGCGGCGGCGGAGGATCAACAGATGGCGCTGTTCAGCCTGCACAGGTCGACGTGCAGCCGCGCCACGAGCAGCGTGCCCGGCGCCTTTTCGCTCACGTCGAGAAGAACCATGGGCTCATCGTATCGATTCCCGGTCCCGCTCCAGGAGGGTGATCTCACACTTCGGACGCAATTCATCCGCGATACGAGATCAGGTCGGGCTCAGTACGTCTCCACGACCTTGACCTCCTCCTCCGTCACCTCTCCTTCCAGGATGCGGAACGACCGGAACTGGAAGTCGCCGGCGCCGTCGGTGTCCGCCGTGGAGACCAGGACGTAGTGGGCGCCGGGTTCGTTGGCGTAGGTGATGTCGGTGCGCGAGGGGTAGGCCTCGGTGGCCGTGTGGGAGTGGTAGACGACCACCGGCTCCTCGTCGCGGTCGTCCATCTCCCGGTAGAGCTTCAGCAGGTCCTGGGAGTCGAACTCGTAGAAGGTCGGCGAGCGGGCGGCGTTCAGCATCGGGACGAAGCGCTCGGGGCGGCCCTCGCCGGCGGGACCGGCCACCACGCCGCACGCCTCGTCGGGGTGGTCCTCGCGCGCGTGGGCGACGATCTGGTCGTACAGGGCCTGGGTGATGGTCAGCATGCGGCCAGGATAAGCAGAAGGGCCGGTCCGTACCGAGGGGTGGTACGGACCGGCCCGCATGCCGGACATTCGGAGCGGCCCACGCACCGGGGCGACATGAGCGCCCCGGGCGGCCGGACGTCCCTGGCGCGTGAACGCGCTGGTCAGCGCCCGCCGACCGGGGTGGCCGGAGCGGCCGGAGCGGTCGTCAGGGGGCCTTCTCCCTCTCCGGCTCGCCGCGCCGTTCGGTGATCCGCGGGTGGCGGCTCTCGAGCACCGCCCGGCCGATGCCGGGGGCGGCGTCTCGAAGGGATCGTCACCCGGAGCCGAGACTCCGCCGAGCGGACGCGGACGCGGAGGGGGGCGGACCGCCCCGTTCAGGGCATGAGGGTCGCGACGAGCGTCTCCTGGAGCCCGCCGAGCCACAGGTAGGCCATCACCATCGGCTTGCGCGGGTCCTCGTCGGGCAGCCGGTAGAGCAGGTCGGTGTCGTCCTCGTCGTCGATCTCCAGCCGGGAGCCGATCGCCAGGCGCAGGTCGTTCAGGGTGCTCAGCCACTGCCGGGACTCCTGCGCCGACAGCTTCAGCACCGCGCCGCCCTCGCCCGCACCCGCGCTCGCCGAGGCGAGGGCGTCCAGGGAGCGGATCACCGCGAGCGCGTTGCCGCGCTTGCCGGCGCGCAGGTCGTTCTCGGTGTAGCGGCGGAACTCGGCGGAGTGCGCCCGCTGCTCCTCGGCCTCCCTGGCCTGCGGGGTGCCCTCGGGGTCGCCGTAGGCGTCGGGGAACAGGCGGCGCAGCACCGGGTCGGAGGGCGGCTCGCTCGGGCCCTCGGCGAAGAGTTCGGCGAGCGGGTCGTCGGAGGCGTCCTCGGCCGGACCGGGACCGATCAGCTCCAGGAGCTGCACGGCCAGCGACCGGATGATGGAGGTCTCGACGTCGTCGAGGGCGACGGCCGCGCCGCCGCCGGGGAGCGGTTCGAACTGTCCTGGCATGGAGGTGATTCAGCTACTTCCGTCCTGCGGGCGGGCGTGGGTCATTTCCGGTCCTGCTGGAGGGTGGCCCACAGACCGTAGCCGTGCATGGCCTGGACGTCCCGCTCCATCTCCTCGCGGCTGCCGCTGGAGACGACCGCCCGGCCCTTGTGGTGGACGTCCATCATGAGCCTGGTGGCCTTCTCCTTCGAATAGCCGAAGTAGGACTGGAAGACGTACGTCACGTAACTCATGAGGTTGACGGGATCGTTGTGCACGATCGTCACCCAGGGCACGTCGGGCTCGGGTACGGCGAAGACCTCCTCCGCCGACTCGGTCTTCTCGATCTCCATGGGTGCGGCTGCGGTCACATGGCCCATGCTGCCACCACAGGGGGGCGCCCGCACAAACGGGCCTGTGGGCCGTGCCACGCGACCATAAATCGTCAGACTGACGAAATGGGGGTACGATCCTTGCCATGAACACAGCCGACCTTGGGCTGCCGGTGGACGTCCCGTCGACGGCGCTCTTCACTGACCAGTACGAGCTGACCATGCTCCGAGCCGCCCTGAAGGCGGGCACCGCGGAGCGGCGCAGCGTGTTCGAGGTCTTCACCCGCCGACTGCCGCACGGGCGCCGCTACGGCGTGGTGGCGGGCACCGGGCGGGTGCTGGACGCGGTGGAGAACTTCCGCTTCGACGCGGGGGTCCTGCGCTTCCTGCGCGAGAAGGGGATCGTCGACGGGGAGACCCTGGACTGGCTCGCCGGGTACCGCTTCAGCGGCGACATCCGGGGCTATCCCGAGGGCGAGGTGTACTTCCCGGGCTCGCCGATCCTGCGGGTCGAGGGGACCTTCGGCGAGTGCGTGCTGCTGGAGACGGTGATCCTCTCCATCCTCAACCACGACTCGGCGATCGCCGCCGCCGCCTCCCGGATGGCCTCGGCCGCCGGGGAGCGTCCGCTGATCGAGATGGGCGCCCGCCGCACCCACGAGCTGGCCGCGGTGGCCGCCGCCCGCTCCGCCTACGTCGGCGGCTTCGCGACCACCTCCGACCTGGCCGCCGGCTTCCGCTACAACATCCCCACCGTCGGCACCTCCGCCCACGCCTTCACCCTGCTCCACGACACCGAGCGGGACGCCTTCCGCGCCCAGGTGGACGCGCTCGGCCGGAACACGACGCTGCTGGTGGACACCTACGACGTCACCGAGGCCGTCCGTACGGCCGTGGAGATCGCCGGGCCCGAGCTGGGCGCCGTGCGCATCGACTCCGGCGACCTGCTGCTGGTCGCCCACCGGGTGCGGCAGCAGCTGGACGAGCTGGGGGCCACGGAGACGAAGATCGTGGTGACCTCGGACCTGGACGAGTACGCCATCGCCTCGCTGGCGGCGGCGCCGGTGGACGCGTACGGCGTCGGCACCCAGCTGGTGACCGGGTCCGGGCACCCGACGGCCTCGATGGTCTACAAGCTGGTCGCCCGCGAGTCCGGCGGTCCCGCGGGCGAGGGGGCGCCGCTGGTGCCGGTGGCCAAGAAGTCCAGCGGCGGCAAGACCTCGGTCGGCGGCCGCAAGTGGGCCGCCCGGCGGCTGGACTCCCAGGGGTACGCGGAGGCCGAGGTGATCGGCACCGGGCCGGTGCCCGACGACCTCGCCGGCCGGCAGCTCCTCGTGGAGCTGGTCAGGGGCGGGGAGGTGGTCGCCCGCGAGCCGCTGGACGCCGCCCGGGACCGGCACGCGGCCGCCCGCGCCAACCTGCCGCTGTCCGCCACCCAGCTCTCCCGGGGGGAACCCGTCATTCCGACGGAGTACGTGCACGGGGGCTCGGGTAGCTAAAGCTGGTGCGGGCCGGCCGGCCCGCACCACCAGCCCACTCGTCCCCTCCCCACCCCGCAGTCGCCCCAGCCGAAGGACACCGACCATGCGCCGCGCCCTGATCGTCGTAGACGTGCAGAACGACTTCTGCGAGGGAGGCAGCCTTGCGGTGACCGGCGGTGCCGACGTGGCCGCCGCCATCACCGAGCTGATCGGGCAGGCGCCCGCCGGCTACCGCCACGTCGTGGCCACCCGCGACCACCACGTCGCGCCGGGCGGCCACTTCGCCGACCACCCCGACTACGTCCACTCCTGGCCGGCGCACTGCGTCGCCGGCACGGAGGGGGTCGGCTTCCATCCGAACTTCGCCCCCGCCGTCGCCTCCGGCGCGATAGACGCCGTCTTCGACAAGGGGGCGTACTCGGCCGCCTACAGCGGCTTCGAGGGCGCCGACGAGAACGGCACCCGGCTCGCCGACTGGCTGCGGACCCGGGAGATCGACGAGGTCGACGTCGTGGGCATCGCCACCGACCACTGCGTGCGGGCCACCGCCCTGGACGCCGCCCGCGAGGGCTTCCGTACCCGGGTGCTGCTGGACCTGACCGCCGGGGTGGCCGCGGAGAGCACCGAGCGGGCGCTGGAGGAGCTGCGGGCGGCGGGCGTCGAGCTGCCCGGGAAGCCGGTCGTCCAGTAGCGGGGCCGGGCCCGGCTACGTCTGGGCCGTCGGGCCTCTGAGCAGGGCCCGGACCGGGTGCCACAGCTCCTGGACCCGTTCCGGGCCGCCCGGGACGCCGGTCACCGGTGCCGTCCGCCATATCAGGCCGTCCGGGTGGTGCAGGACCGCCGTGATCTCGTCCGGGGTCGGCGGGGCGGCGTTGCCCCGCAGGTAGACCGCGCGCAGTCCCAGGTTGCGCAGCCTGGTCAGGGCGCGCGCCCGGTTGGGGGCGTGGACGAGAAAGCGCAGGCTGCCCTCCGGTCCGACGGGGCTGGGCAGGTTCAGTGCCACCACCACCGTGCCGTTCGGCAGCTTGCAGAAGCCTCCTGCGGCCATGCGGTCATACCCCCGTGTCAGCCGGTGCCGGTCCGGTTGTCGAACCAGGTGTCAATAAGAGAGTCACAGGACGCACCTAAACACGGATCGGCGGCGACCCGCCAGGGGGTCACCGCCGATCACGCTCTGACCTGGGCAGATGCTGTTTACCTGCCTGCGGGGCCGACCTCCAGCTCGATCGTCGAGCCGTTCTTGGCCTCCTTCAGGATCTTGATCTTCGTGTTGGTGTCAGTGATCTTGACGCCGCCGGTCGGGTTCGACTCGTCGTAGTAGTCGCTCTTGCGGTCGTTGAAGACCGAGACGCCCTTCGAGCCCGGGAAGTACTTCGCCACGTCCGCCTTGTGCAGCGTGAGGGCGTCCGTGCGGTACAGGCTGAACGGCGAGTCGTACGACTGGATGCGGTTGCGCACCAGCGTGCCGTCCTTCCACGTCATCGCGGTCGGGTGCGAGTCGACGGGCAGGAGGAGACCGGTGCCCGGGTGCTGGCTGGTGTTGTTGTCCGCCTGGGAGGTGTCCCACTTCCAGATCAGCAGGCCGTTCTGGTACGGGTAGTGCTCCACCCAGTCCGGGCGCTCCGTGAAGCCGAAGTTGTACGGGCCGGCCTTCAGGGTCTTGTCGTACGACACGTACTGCCGGTTCTCGGCGATGTAGTACTGCGCGTAGTCCTTGCTGAAGGAGGCGCCGACGCGGGAGAAGCCGGCGGCCGTCCACGCGGCGTCCGCGGTCTCGGCGTTGTCGGTGAAGAGCGCCTCGCCGTCCGCGGTGACCGTGATCCGGTCGGCCGTGAAGCCCTTCTGGGCCACGCCGCCGTCGGTCTGGTAGCGGAAGCGGAGGTCGATCTTCTTGCCGGCGTAGGCGTCGAGCGGGTACGTGAACTCCGTGTACGCGTCGAGCGTGCCGTGCAGGGCCGGCTTGTCGGCGGCGTCGCGCGGGATCGGCTGACCGTCCATCGTGCCGTCGATCGCGGTCCAGTTGGCGCCGCCGTCGGTGGAGACCTCGGTGTAGAGGTAGTCGTAGTTGGCCTCGATGTCGTACCAGCCGTCGAAGGTCAGCTCGGCCTCCGACCTGCCGGTCAGGTCGACCGAACGGCTCAGCGTGTTCCTGAGGTCGTCGCCGCTGCCGCTCCACCACTGGGTCGCGCCCTCGGCCGGGGTGGTGATCTCGGTGGTGACCGCCTTCTTCGGCAGCTCCACGACCAGGCCCTGCTTGTGCTTGGTGTTGTACTCGGCGACGCCCAGCTTGTGCCAGGAGTCGACGCCCGCCTTGGCGGTGTCGTAGTTCAGCCAGCCGAGCTGGAGCTTGTCCCAGGCGGTCATGTCGCCGGGCAGGTCGCCGATCTCGTCGCGGCCGGTGCCGAGCCACGAGCCGGACGACATCAGCGTCCAGAAGCCGGTGGAGTTCTCGCCGCCGGCGGTGTCGTAGTGGTCCGGCAGACCGAGGTCGTGGCCGTACTCGTGGGCGTAGACGCCGAGTCCGCCGTTCTCCGGCTGGATGGTGTAGTCGCCGACCCAGATGCCGGTGGAGCCGATCTGCGAGCCGCCGAGCCGGTTCTGCTCGGGGCCGGTGGCGCCGGCGTCGGTGCCGAAGGCGTACCAGCGGTGGGCCCAGATCGCGTCGGTGCCCTGGGCGCCGCCGCCCGCGGACTCGTCCTCGCCGGCGTGCACGATCTGGAAGTGGTCGATGTAGCCGTCGGGCTCGTTGAAGTCGCCGTCGCCGTCGCCGTCGTAGCGGTCCCACTCGTCGAAGCGGGCGGCGTCGGCCTTGATCTGGGCGTCGGTGCGGCCGGCCGCCTTCTGCTGCTCGACCCAGGCGTTCAGGCCGTCGCTGACGACGTTCCACACACTGGGGCAGTTGGTGGCGCCGCAGGCGTTGTTGCCGTAGCGGGCCTCGTTGTAGGGGACCTTGACCCAGTCGGAGACCTCGCCCTCGACCGAGTATCGGCCGGAGGACTGCTTCTCGTAGTACGTCTTGACCGAGTCGACGCCCTTGCCGGACCCGAAGTACAGGTCCTGGTAGTGCTGCTGGTCGTAGTCCTCCTGCCAGGCCGTCGAGTTGTCCGTCCTGCGGTCGGGCTCGGCGATCTGGTTGTGCAGCGGGCCCGCGTCGCCGCCGTAGCGGCTGTCGGTCTGGTCGCCGAACTCGACCAGGATGGTGAAGATCTTGTCGGTCTTCTCCCGGCCCAGCTCGACGTACTTGGCGTCGCCCTTCTTGCTCTTGAGCTGGACGACGTTGGAGCCGTCCTTCTTCTTCACGGAGGCCTTGCCGGATATGACCTGCTTCAGGGCCTCCTCGCGCTGGGCCGCCTGGGTGTCACTCAGGGGCCCCTTGAGGTCATGCGCGTGCATGTCCTTCGCGGGGTGCGGGTCGTGGTGGTCCACGGCCTCCGGCTTGGCGGGCGAGTCCGCCTGTGCGACGCCCGCCGCGGAGAGCGTGGCGGTGGCGGCCGCCAGGGCGACGGTGGTCGCCGCCGTTCTGAACTTCCAGGATCTGCTGGTCACTTGAATTCCTCCCCCGCGTGCACGCGCGCGGATGGGGGGACAAGGGCATGCAAAGTCCGCGCACACGTGGTCAACGCGTGTAGTCAAGTGACGACATTTGACTAGAGGTTCACCGGAAAAGACAGACCTTGACTTGAGCAGGACAACTGCACTATGCGGAGACCGGGTTCGCTTTGCGGACATCGCGCCGGGGCCGGGTGCGGCTCCGGACGGGCGCGCGGGACCGTCCACTTCCCGGGCGCCATGAATCCGTGCGCCCCCCGTGCACCGGCCCCGTCGGTCAGGCCGTGCTTACTGCCGGTTCCCCTCGGGCACACAGCGGGTTAGAGTCGCTTGGCACCACGCCCGGAAGCCGGCGGAAAACCAGGCCGACAGCCCGTCTCACCCCCAGATTGTCTTCCGAGGACACGATGGCCATGCCCCGTCCGACCGCCGCACAGTTCGCCTACGGTACGTGCACCGTGATCTTGTCGACGCTCGCCATGCTGCTGCTGTCACAGACGAGTTCGGGTCCTGGAATCGCCGTCGTCGCCGTCGCGGCGCTCGCCCTCGGGCTGCTGGTCGCCATGACCGTCCCCCAGCCGAGGGCGCGCAGGGTGACCGCCGTGCCGGCCCGCCGGCCCGCCGCGGACCGGGAGCCGGCGCCGGCGGCCCGGGTCTCCGCGGGGGCGGGCGAGTCGGTGCGCGGTCGCGCCGCCTGACGCCTTCCCCCGCCCCGGTCCTCCGGTACGTCAACGGGTGCTGACCACCACGGTCTTGGCCGCCTTGTCGTGCAGGCCCTGCTTGTAGGGCCGGTCGAAGAAGCTCCAGCCGCCCGCGACGACCGTCCAGACGCAGGCGCAGCAGAAGGCGAACGGGATCCACAGCACCAAGGCGCGGACCAGCGACGTTTGCACCGAGGGGGTGGCGCCGTCGTCCAGGTTGGCCACCCGCAGGCCGAGCCACTTCTTGCCGAGGGTCTGGCCCGACCTGCTGGTCATGTAGGTGTCGTAGGCGATGTAGAGCAGGGCGGCGATCAGGGACTGCCCGAAGGACTTGCCGAACGAGATGTCGTCGCCGTCGACCTGGTACTCCTGGACGTTGAAGGCCCAGCTCAGCAGCCAGACCACGAGGCCCACGAGGATCATGTCGAGGATCCGCGCGAGGGTGCGCCGCCCGCTGTCGGCGAGCGGGGGCATGCCGGCCGGCGGATCGGTGGGGCGGGAGCCGCCACCGTACGGGCCGCCTCCGAAGGGACCTGCGCCGCCCGGGGGCGGAGCACCGTAGGGGCCACCGCCCCCGCCGGGGGGCGGAGCGCCGTACGGACCGCCCCCGCCCGGAGGGGAGGACGCGCTGCCGCCGTACGGCGGAGGCCGGCCGGTGCCGCCGTGCGGGGGCGGGGTGTCGTACGGCGAGCCCGTACCGCCCACGCCCGGGTCGGGGCCGGGGCCGGGCTCCTGGCCCGGACCGGGGGTCGGGGGGCGCTTCCTGAACGGGTCGTCTTCCGGCGGCTGCCCGCCGGATCCGGGGGGCGGTTCGCTGCTCATGGCCCGAGTCGACCGCGAACCCTCCCGGGGCGCATCCGGCGCGCCGCCGTCCGGAGTACGGGTGCCTCCGGTGGTGGGGCGGGGGGCGGGGCGGCGGTGCCGGGGGTGGGGCCGGGGGTGGGGCCGGGGGTGGAGGTGGTGACGCCGGGAGGGGGAGTCGCCGTGCCCGAGCCGTCATTCGACGTGGGCGGGCCCCGCCCGCGGGTGCCGGCCCGCGGGAGGCGGCCCACGGGTGCCGGCCGGCGGATCAGCCCGCCACGAACGTGCCGGACGCCTTGTCGTGCCAGCACTGGTGCCACGGCCGGTCGAACAGACACCACACGACGCCCACGAGGCCGACGGCCAGGAGACCGGGGACGCTGTAGACCAGCCAGCGGCGCAGGGCCGCGCCGAAGGACGGGGGCTCGTGCGCCTCGATGTCCCGCACCTCCAGGCCGAGCAGCCTCTTGCCCAGGGTGCGGCCCCACTTGGCGGTGGGCAGCGCCTCGTAGACGACGCCGAAGAGCAGCAGGACGGCCAGCACGATGCCCAGGCAGGTGGACGTCGTGCCGTCCAGCAGCCAGACCGTGACGGTCTCGCCCGAGAGCCGGGCCGCCTCGATCTTGTCGTTGACGTGGTCGATCGCCCTGCCGCCGAGCGGGACGGCGGCCACCGCGGTGACGCCCGCCAGGACGACGGTGTCGATCAGCCGGGCGGCCAGCCGCTTGCCGAGTCCGGCCGGCCGGGCCGCCGCCTGGCGCCGGGCTGCGGCCTGGAACACGTCCTCGACGGGGGGCTTCCAGGGCGCGACGGGCGGCTCGTCCCCGGCCGCGCCGGCGAGCCGGTGCACCTGCTGCGCCCACGAGGTCTGGCCCCCGCCGGGACCGGGCGCGACCGGGGCGGAGACGGCGGGCTGAGGGGCGGCGCCCTGGTGCGGGACGGCCGGGCCGGCCGGGCCTCCCGACGGGCCCGTCCGCTGCGGGCCGGAGAGCGCCGTCGGACCCTGCATGGCCGCGGCACGGGCGGCGGCGGCCTTGCCGGCACCGAAGCCGGGGCCGGGGCCGCCCGCGACGGCCGCGTCACCTCCCGGCGCGCCCGCGCGCGGGGAGACCGCACGGAAGGTCATGGTCCCCTCGTCGCCGCCGCCACCGGCGCCTTCGTCGGGGGCCGGGGTGTGCCCGGCACCGGCCGTCGGGCGCCGGAAGACGAAGGTGTTGCCGGACCCGGCCTCCGCCTCGCCGGACGCGGTCCCCGGCGCGGTGGCCGCCCGCGCGGAGCGGGGGCCGTCACTCTGCGCGGGCCGTCCCTCGACCGCTCCCGCCCCGGCGGCACCGCCGGGGCCGTGCCCCTCCCGCGCACCGCCGACCGCTCCCGCACCCCCCGACGCCGTCGCACCGGACCCTCCGCCGGCGCGGGCCCCCGGCCCACCGGACCCCCCAACGGCCCCGGCACGGGCACCACTCGGGCCCGCACCACCGTCTGAACCGGAAACGGAACCGGAAGCGGAACCTGAACCGGAAGCGGAACCTGAACCGGAAGCGGAACCCGGGTGACCGGACCCCGGTTGACCGGAGCCACCACCGGCGCCCGCGTCGGCGGGACCGGCCCCGGCCGCCGCTCCCCCGGCCGGACCCCCTCCGCGCGCGTGCGGGACCCTCGGGTCCGCGCCCTGGGCGGTGCCCGGCCAGGCGACGCGCCGGTTCGAGGCGTCGGCGAAGCCGGACTGGTGGGAGCGGTCGGCACCCCAGGCCGTGGCGGCCTCCGGGCGGCTGCCGTGCTGGGACGCCGCGGCGGGCGGGTCCTCGACCGGGTCCTCGTCGAAGAAGTGCGGGCCGGTCTCCTCCAGGGAGGGCCGCGCACCGGCCGGCGGCGCGAGCGCTTCGCCGTCCTTGGGCGCGGGACGGCTGGTGCCCGGCACCCAGGAGGCGCCGTTCCAGTACCGGACGTAGCCGGGAATGGACGGGTCCGGGTAATACCCCTCACGGGGCGTGTCGTCGCCGGGGGCCGGGGTTGGGGCGCTCATGTCCGTCGTCCCGTATCTGCTCGGGGGTTGATAGGGGGCTCAACATCTATCAGACGGGCGCAATCCGCACCGCCGGTCCCGCCGGACCCACCCTTTCCGGGCAACCTCGTGCATGGACCTTCACACGCGGGACAGAGGTGGGGAAAAAGTTTCACGAACCCGCGTAACGCTCACGGCCCTCGCCGCTCCCCCTCGTGCGGCCCGTTCCAGGCGGCCCGTGCGGACCCGTACGAGAGAGGACACCCCTTCATGCACCCCAACCCCGCCGTCGTAGAGCGCGAACTGGAGCTGAGGCTCATCCTGTCGCCCGAGCGCGGCGTCCCGGTGCCCGCCCTGCTCGGCTACCACGCCGACGACCCGTACGCCGTCCACATCACCTTCCACGTCGGCTCCGGCCACCCGGTGCACTGGACGTTCGCCCGCGAACTGCTGGTGGAGGGGGTGTTCCGGCCGTGCGGGCAGGGGGACGTACGGGTGTGGCCGTCGAAGGCGGAGGGGCGCAGCGTCGTGCTGATGGCGCTGAGCAGTCCGGACGGGGACGCCCTCCTGGAGGCGCCGACGGCCCAGGTGTCGGCCTGGCTGGAGCGGACCCTGCGGACGGTGCCGCCGGGGACCGAGGGCGGCCGGCTCGGCATCGACGACGGGCTGGCCGAGCTGCTCGCCCGGTGAGGACCCGGCGAGGACCCGGTGAGGGCGGGTGTCGAGCGGTGAGGACCGGTACCTAGCGGTGAGGCCGACGCGGGCCACTGCGGGCCGGCGGGGATCAGAAGAGCTTGCCCGGGTTGAGGATGCCCAGCGGGTCGAAGACCCCCTTGACCGCCCGCTGCATCTCCAGGCCCACCGGACCGATCTCCCGCGCGAGCCACTCCTTCTTCAGCACGCCCACACCGTGCTCGCCGGTGATGGTGCCGCCGAGTTCCAGGCCGAGGGCCATGATCTCGTCGAAGGACGCGCGGGCCCGCCGGGACTCGTCGGGGTCGCGGGCGTCGAAGCAGACCGTCGGGTGGGTGTTGCCGTCACCCGCGTGGGCGCAGACCCCGATGGTGAGGTCGTACTCGGCGGCGACGCGCTCGATGCCCTCCAGCATGTCGCCGAGCCGGGACCGGGGCACGCACACGTCGTCGATCATCGTGGTGCCCTTGACGGCTTCGAGGGCGGTGAGGGACAGGCGGCGTGCCTGGAGGAGGAGTGCGGACTCGGCCGCGTCGTCGGCGGGGACCACCCGGGTGGCGCCCGCGGCCTCGCAGAGCGCGCCCACGGCGGCGAGGTCGGCGGCCGGGTCGGCGGTGTCGAAGGCGACGAGCAGGAGGGCCTCGGTGGTCTCCGGCAGGCCCATGCGGGCGAGGTCGTTGACCGCCCTCAGGGTCGTACGGTCCATCAGTTCGAGGAGGGACGGCACGTGCCCGCCCTCCCCCCGCCCGGCACCGCCCGCCTCGCGCCCCTCCGTCCCCATGATCCGGCAGACCGCGTCGCAGGCGGCGGACGCGGAGGCGAACTCGGCGGCCAGCACCAGCTGCTCGGGCGGCTTGGGGCGCAGCGCGAGGACGGCCCGTACGACGATGCCGAGCGAGCCCTCGGAGCCGACGAAGAGGCGGGTGAGGTCGTACCCGGCGACGCCCTTCGCGGTGCGGCGGCCGGTGGACATGAGGCGGCCGTCGGCGAGGACGACGTCCAGGCCGAGGACGTACTCGGCGGTCACCCCGTACTTGACGCAGCACAGCCCGCCGGAGGCGGTGCCGATGTTGCCGCCGATGGTGCACGTCTCCCAGCTGGAGGGGTCGGGAGGGTAGTACAGGCCGTGTTCGTTCACCGCGCGGGAGAGCGTGGCGTTGACGACGCCCGGTTCGACGACGGCGACGCGGTCCACCGGGTCGATCTCCAGGATGCGGTCCATCCTCGTCAGGGAGAGGACCACGCAGCCGTCGGTGGCGTTGGCGCCGCCGGACAGACCGGTGCGGGCGCCCTGGGGGACGACCGGGACGCGCAGTTCGGTGGCGGTGCGCATGACGTGCTGGACGTCCTCGACCGTGCGCGGCAGGACGACCACCGCGGGGGCCCCGGCCGGGCAGAAGCTCGCCATGTCGTGGGCGTAGGAGGCCGTGACGTCGGGGTCGGTGAGCACCGCGTCGGCGGGCAGGCCGGTGAGCAGCCGGTCGACGAGGGTGCCGGGGAGCGCGGGCGCTCGGACCGCGGCGGCTGCGTCGGCGTCGGTGGCTGCGGCTCCGGCTCCGGCTCCGGCTGCGTCGCGAGGCGCTTCGATACGGCTCATGATCTCAGGTTCGCACCCGGGGCCATCGGTGTGAACCCCGTCGCCGGCACCCGGCGCAAGCCCGGGTGGACCCGTCGTACGGGCGCACAGTGAGCGCCATGGAGGTCATGAAGAGGGAGACCGAACGCGGGTGGCGCGCCCGTCGCGGGCGCCGGGTGCTGATCGCCTCCGCGGCCGGGGCCGTCGTGCTCGGCGGGGTCCTGGTGCTGCTGTCCCGGGGCGGCGACGCTCCCCCGCCCGCGCCGGGGCCCGCCGCGCTGGCGCGCGGTGCGGTCACCACGGGGGTGCCGGCCGCGCTGCCGGACCTGGCGGTGCTGATCGGTGACCGGGAGAGGCACCTGCGGGCGCAGCCGCTGGACGGGGTGTCGTGGGCGGTGCTCGGGACGGCGTACGTCGAACAGGGGCGCCGGACGGCCGACGTGGCGAACTGGCCCAAGGCCGAGAAGGCGCTGCGCACCTCGCTCCAGGTGGGGGCGCAGCGCAATCCGCAGGCCCTGGAGGGGCTGGCGGCGCTGGCGGTGGCGCGGCGCGACTTCCCCGCGGCGAAGAAGTGGGGAGAGAGCGCGGTGAAGGCGGGGCCGAAACGGTGGACGGCCCACGCGGTACTGATCGACGCGTACACCGGGCTCGGCGACCACGAGGGGGTGCGGCGGGCCCTGGACGAGGTGATGGAGCTGCGTCCGGGCGCACCGGCCGTGGGGGCGCGGGCCGCGGCCGTCTACCGGGACCTGGGCTGGCGGGAGGACGCGGCGGCGCGGATCTCGGACGCGGCGGCGGCCGCCGGGGCACCGGCCGAACGGGCGGCCTACCTGGAGCAGGCGGGGCGGCTGGCGTTCGAGCGCGGGGACCGGGAGGAGGCGCTGCGGTTCTTCCGGGAGGCGCTGCGCGTCGACCCCGACCAGCGGGCCGCGCAGGCGGGGCAGGGGCGGGCGCTGGCCGCGCTGGGCCGGACGACCGACGCGCTGTCCGCGTACCAGGCGGCGCTGGTCAAGCAGCCGAGTCCGGAGTACGCCCTGGAACTCGGCGAGCTGTACGAGTCGCTGGGGCTCGGACAGGCCGCGCGGGTGCAGTACGACCTGCTGCGCGAGCGGGTGCGGGCGGCCGGGGCGGCCGGGGCCGACGAGGAGCTGGTGCTGGGGCGGTTCGAGGCCGATCACGACGACCCGGGGGCGGCGGTGCGGCGGCTGCGGGACGAGTGGGGGCGGCAGCCCGGGACCGCGGTGGCCGACGCGCTGGGCTGGGCGCTGCACCGGGCCGGTGAGGACGAGGAGGCGCTCGAGTTCGCGACGATCGCGACGGAGGGCGACCAGGGGGGCGGGGTGCGCAGTGCGCTGTACGCGTTCCACCGGGGGATGATCGAGAAGGAGCTGGAGCGGTACGGACCGGCGCGGCGGCGGCTCGGGGAGGCGCTGACGATCAATCCGTACTTCTCCCCGCTGCGGGCGCCGGAGGCGAAGCGGGCGCTGGCGGAGCTGGGCGAGCCCTCCGTGGAGGACCCGCCCGGTTAGCCGTTGGCCGGTCGTGGCGTCAAAGGTTGCCGCGCTTGGCCTGCTCGCGCTCGATCGCCTCGAACAGGGCCTTGAAGTTGCCCTTGCCGAAGCCCATCGAGCCGTGCCGTTCGATCAGCTCGAAGAAGACGGTCGGGCGGTCCTGGACCGGCTTGGTGAAGATCTGCAGCAGGTAGCCGTCCTCGTCGCGGTCGACGAGGATCTTCAGCTCGCGCAGGGTCTCCACGGGCACCCGGGTCTCGCCCGCCCACTCGCCGAGCGTGTCGTAGTACGAGTCGGGGGTGTCCAGGAACCGGACGCCGGCCGCCTTCATCGTGCGCACGGTCTGCACGATGTCGTTGGTGTTCAGCGCGATGTGCTGGACGCCGGCGCCGCCGTAGAACTCCAGGTACTCGTCGATCTGCGACTTCTTCTTGGCGACGGCGGGCTCGTTGATCGGGAACTTGACCTTGAGGGTGCCGTCGGCGACGACCTTGGACATCAGCGCGCTGTACTCGGTGGCGATGTCGTCGCCCACGAACTCCTTCATGTTCGTGAAGCCCATGACCTTGTTGTAGAAGCCGACCCACTCGTTCATGCGGCCGAGTTCGACGTTGCCGACGCAGTGGTCGACGGCCTGGAAGGTGCGTTGGGCGGGCGGCTCGACCATCGGCTCGGCGGCGACGTAGCCGGGCAGGTAGGGGCCGTCGTAGCCGGTGCGCTCGACGAGGGTGTGGCGGGTCTCGCCGTAGGTGGCGATGGCGGCGAGGACGACGGTGCCGTGCTCGTCCCGGACCTCGTGGGGTTCCTCGATCGAGCGGGCGCCGTGCTCGACGGCGTAGGCGTGGGCGGCGCGCGCGTCCGGGACCTCGATGGCCAGGTCGACGACGCCGTCGCCGTGCTCGGCCACGTGCCGGGTGAGGAAGTGGCCCCAGTCGGTGGCGGGCTTGATCACGGAGGTGAGGACGAAGCGGGCGGAGCCGTTCTCCAGGACGTAGCTCGCGGTCTCGCGGCTGCCGTTCTCCGGTCCGGAGTAGGCGACCAGCCGCATGCCGAAGGCGGTGGAGTAGTAGTGCGCCGCCTGCTTGGCGTTGCCCACGGCGAAGACGACCGCGTCCATTCCCTTGACCGGGAAGGGGTCTGCCTGCCGGGCGGTGTCGGGAGTGTGGTGTGTGGTCTGCGTCATAGCCGCAGGGTCTCCCGCGTCAGCAAGGTGCGCAATAGTTTGCGTTTTCACTGGACATCCTGACCAGTGATACGGCGGTTTGGGCGGGCGATCCGTACAGGATGACCAGCCGGGAGGGTGGGGGGATGGCGATCGATCGGCTGGACGGGCGGATCATCGGGCTGCTGGCCCGGGAGCCGCGGATCGGGGTGCTGGAGATGTCCCGGCGGCTGGGGGTGGCACGCGGCACCGCGCAGGCGCGGCTCGACCGGCTTCAGTCGAACGGAGTCATCCGCGGATTCGGTCCCGAGGTGGACCCGGCGGCGCTCGGCTACCCGGTGACCGCGTTCGCGACCCTGGAGATCCGGCAGGGTCAAGGGTCCGACGTGCGGGCGCACTTGGCGACCGTGCCGGAGGTGCTGGAACTGCACACCACGACCGGCACCGGGGACATGCTGTGCCGGCTGGTGGCCCGCTCGAACGCCGATCTCCAGCGGGTGATCGACCGGGTTGTCGGTTTTGATGGCATCGTCCGGGCCGCCACGGCGATCGTCATGGAGAACCCGGTGCCCCTGCGGATCATCCCGCTGGTGGAGCAGGCGGCCCGCGACACGGGCGGCGAGGACTGAGACGGGCGAACCGGAGGTGAGCGCGGGTGAACTTCTGGGAGTTCGTGGGCAGCCGCCACCAGCAGCTGCTCACCGACGCCTACCAGCACGCCAGCGCGGTCTTCCAGTGCATGGTCGTGGCGACCCTGCTCGGGGTCCTGATCGGTGTCGTGACCTACCGCAGCGAGTGGGCGGGGAACCTGGCGACCCTGACCACGTCGACCATCCTGACCATCCCGTCGCTGGCCATGATCGGTCTGCTCATCCCCATCGTGGGCCTGGGCGTGCCGCCGACGGTGACGGCGCTGACGCTGTACGGGCTGCTGCCGATCGTGCGCAACGCGATCGTCGGCCTGCGCGGGGTCGATCCGGCGCTGGTGGACGCCGCCACGGGCATCGGGATGTCGCGCCCGGCCCGGCTGCTGAAGGTGGAGCTGCCGCTGGCCTGGCCGCCGATCCTCACCGGCATCCGGGTCTCGACGCAGATGCTGATGGGCATCGCCGCCATCGCCGCCTACGCCTCCGGACCGGGCCTCGGCAACGAGATCTTCCGCGGGATCGCCTCGCTGGGCAGCCAGAACGCCCTCAACCAGGTGCTTGCGGGCACCCTCGGGATCATCGTTCTGGCACTCCTGTTCGACGCCGCGTACGTCCTGCTCGGGCGGCTGACCATCCCGAGGGGGATCCGTGTCTGAGAACGGCGACCGTGCCACCACCGGGGCGACCATCGAGCTGGACTGCCTGACCAAGCGCTACCCGGGCAGCGGGCAGCCGGCCGTCGACAACGTGTCGATGGAGATCAAGGCCGGCGAGACGGTCGTCTTCGTCGGCCCCTCGGGCTGCGGGAAGTCCACCACCCTGAAGATGATCAACCGGCTGATCGAGCCGAGCGGCGGACGCATCCGCATCGACGGCGAGGACGTCACCGACATCGACCCGGTGAAGCTGCGCCGCAAGGTCGGCTACGCGATCCAGTCCTCCGGGCTCTTCCCGCACATGACCGTCGCCCAGAACATCGCACTCGTACCGAGGATGACCGGCTGGTCGAAGTCCCGCATCCGGTCGCGGGTGGAGGAGATGCTCGACCTGGTCGGGCTGGACGCCGGGGAGTTCCACGGCCGCTATCCGCGCCAGTTGTCGGGCGGCCAGCAGCAGCGGGTGGGCGTGGCGCGGGCGCTGGCGGCCGATCCGCCGGTGCTGCTGATGGACGAGCCGTTCGGCGCGGTGGACCCGATCACCCGGGACCACCTCCAGGACGAGCTGATCCGGCTCCAGCACGAGCTGCACAAGACGATCGTCTTCGTCACCCACGACTTCGACGAGGCGATCAAACTGGGCGACCGGATCGCGGTGCTGCGCGAGCGCTCCCACATCGCGCAGTTCGACACCCCGGAGGCCATCCTCACCAACCCGGCGGACGACTTCGTCTCCGGCTTCGTGGGCGCCGGGGCGGCACTGAAGCGGCTGAACCTGACCCGCGTGCGGGACGTGGAGGTCACCGACTACCCGACGGTGACCGTGGAGGACCCCCTCCAGCACATCTTCAACCGGCTGCGGGCGGCCGGCACCAACGAGATCCTGCTCCTCGACCGGCGCGGACGGCCCTACAAGTGGCTCAGGCGCGGTGACCTGATGCGGGCCAAGGGCTCGCTGGCGCGGGCCGGGACGCTGGTCCACGACACGGTGACCCGGGACGCGACGCTGCGGGACGCGCTGGAGGCGGTGCTCACCGACAACGCGGGGCGGGTCGCGGTCACCGGGCGGCGCGGCGAGTACGAGGGCGTCGTCGACATGGAGACGCTGATGAACTCCGTGCAGGACCTGCTGGAGGCCGACCGGCTGGACGCGCTGGAGCACCGGCACGACCTGGAGGAGGCACGGGCCGAGCAGACCCATGCCGAGCAGGAGGGCTTCGGAGGGGAGGGGACCAAGGCGTGAGCACCTCTTCTTCCGGCTCTTCCAGTCCTTTCGGCTCCTCCGGTCCTTCCGGTCCTTCCGGCTCCGTCAAGCGGCGGCCCGACGGCGAGCACGAGGTCCGGGGGGTCGCCTACCGGGACGAGGACGAGACGGAGGCCGAGCCGCGCCCGCCGGCCCCGGCGGCATCGCGGCGGCGCATCGGCTGGCGGAAGCTGACCTTCCTGCCCGCTCTCCTGGTCGCCGTGCTGCTGGCGACCTGGCTGTGGTTCCGGCAGGCCGAGCTGGACGCGCTCAGTCAGAACGCCCTGTCGGACGGCCAGGTCACCAAGGCACTGTGGCAGCACGTCCAGCTGACCGTGATCTCCACCTTCTTCGTGCTGATCATCGCGATCCCGCTGGGCATCCTGCTCACCCGCCGGATGTTCCGGAAGGCGACACCGGTGGCGATGGCCTTCGCCAACATGGGCCAGGCGACCCCGGCGATCGGTCTGCTGGCACTGCTGGTGATCTGGCTGGGCATCGGCCGCCGGGCCGCCCTGATCGGCATCATCGTCTACGCCGTCCTGCCGGTGCTCTCCAACACCATCGCCGGCCTGAAGGCGAACGACCCGACGCTGCTGGAGGCGGCCCGCGGCATCGGCATGTCCCCGCTGGGCGTGCTCTCCCGCGTGGAGCTGCCGCTGGCCGTCCCGCTGATCCTGGCCGGCGTGCGCACCGCCCTGGTCCTGAACGTCGGGACGGCGACGCTGGCCGTCTTCGGCGGGGGCGGCGGGCTGGGCGTGCTGATCACCACCGGGATCACCAGCCAGCGGATGCCGGTCCTGGTGCTCGGCTCGGTCCTCACCGTGGCCCTCGCGCTGCTGGTGGACTGGCTGGCCTCGCTCGCGGAACTGCTGCTGCGGCCCCGCGGCCTGGAGGTGAGGACATGACCGCCCGCCCCGGACACGGAAGCGGCAGGCGCCGTACGTGGCTGCTGACGGCCGCGCTGCTGGTGGCGGCCTCCGGCTGCGGACTGACCAGCGGCTCCCCCATGGTCGACGACGTCGGTCCCGGTTCGATCGGGAAGGGCCGGCCACTGGAGGGGGCCGACCTCACGGTCGTGTCCAAGCAGTTCACCGAGCAGCTCGTGCTCGGCGCGATCATGGGCATCGCCTTCCAGGCGGCCGGCGCCGAGGTGCTGGACCGCACCGGCATCCAGGGCTCCGTCGGCACCCGGGCGGCAGTCGAGAACGGTGACGCCGACGCCACCTACGAGTACACGGGCACCGCCTGGATCACGTACCTGGGGCACGGCGAGCCGATCACCGACCCGCGCGAGCAGTGGGAGGCGGTGCGTGACGAGGACGCGGGGAACGGGCTGACCTGGCTGGCGCCCGCCCGGCTGAACAACACCTACGCGCTGGCGATGAACCAGGCGAACTTCAGGAAGTACGGCACCCGGACGCTGTCCGAGGTGGCGGAGCTGTCGAAGACCGACCCGGCGGCGGTGACGCTGTGCGTGGAGGTCGAGTTCGCCAACCGGGCGGACGGGCTGCCGGGCATGGAGAAGGCGTACGGGATGGACGTCCCGGCCAGGAACATCACGGACATGGACACCGGGATCATCTACACGCAGACGGCCGACGGCGCCTGCACCTACGGCGAGGTGTACACCACCGACGGGCGCATCAAGTCGATGGACCTGGTGGTGATGGAGGACGACGAGCACTTCTTCCCGAACTACAACGCGGCGCCCATGGTCCGCACCGACGTCCTGGAGAAGTGGCCGGCCATCGCCGACGTCCTCGACCCGGTCACCGAGGCCCTGGACAACGACGTGGCGCGGACGCTGAACGCGAAGGTCGACGTCGACGGGGAGGACCCGCACCAGGTGGCCCTGGACTGGATGGTCGAGAAGGGGTTCGTGAAGGAGGAATGAGCGGGGCCGGCCGCCTCAGCAGGCGGGGACCTCGCCGTTGCCGCTCTCCAGGGCCTTGAGCGAGTCGACCGCGCCCCGCAGGGTGGTGACCGGGATCAGCCGGAGCCCCTGCGGCAGCTCGGCCCGCGCGTCCGAGCACTCCGCCTTCGGCACCAGGAAGACGGTGGCCCCGTCCCGCCGCGCGGCCTGCGTCTTCAGCGGCACTCCGCCCACGGCGCCGACCTGGCCGCCGGTGGTGATCGTGCCGGTGCCGGCGACGACCCTGCCGCCGGTGAGGTCGCCGGCGCCCAGCTTGTCGATGATGCCGAGGGAGAAGAGCAGGCCCGCGCTGGGCCCGCCGACGTCCTCCAGCCGCAGGTCGACGTCCACGTCCGCGTCGCCGAGGTCCAGGTAGCCCAGCGCGGCCTCGGTCGCCGCGTCCTGGGACTCCTCCATCTGCTTCTTGTTGTACTCCTCGATCTCCTCGACGCCGTCACCGTTCGGGTAGACGGCGTCGCGCGGCATCACGGCCCGGTCGGTGTCGAACCAGCTCCCGAGGACGTCGCCGAGGTGGACGCTCGTGTCGGGGCCGGTCGCCTCGATCGTGGTCATCCGCAGCTGCCCGGTCGTCTCGTGCGTCGGCGCGCCCTTGACCGTGATCACCGGGGCGCCCTGGTTCGTCCCGAGCACGTCGGCCGTCAGCCCGGGCTGCGCGACGGAGAACGGCAGCGGCGCGCACACGGCGGTGGCGAGCAGCGCCACGACGGGCAGCGCGCAGACGGCGAGGACCTGGGGGCGCGTGAGACGAGAGAGCACGGGGTCAATCTAACGTGAGAGCGCCACCGCCCCGGTGCGTGGGCGACGAAGCCGGGGCCCGCCGGGGCGCGGGCACCCGCGCGCCCCGAACCACCCGGCCACCACGGGCACCCCCGCACCCCGGACCGCTGGGACACCGGCACCGGCACGGCTGCCCACGGGTCGGTACGCCTAGCGCAGCGCCTCCGCCACCTCGCGGGCCGCGTCCATCACCCGCGTCCCCACCCGCTCCGGCACCACCTCGGCCAGCATCACCACGCCGACGCTGCCCTCGACGCCCGTCACCCCGAGCAGCGGCGCCGCCGCTCCGCAGGCCCCGGCCTCCAGCTCCCCGTGGGTCAGGGTGTAGCCGGGCGCGTCCGCCGCCTCACCGGCGAGCCGGGGCTGCTGCCGCGCGGACAGGATCGCCTTGCCGGCGGCACCGCGCTCCAGCGGATGCCGGAACCCCGCCCGATAGGCGACGTGGTAGTCCGTCCAGGTCGGTTCGACGACGGCCACGGCCAGTGCCTCCGCCCCGTCCACCAGCGTGAGGTGCGCCGTGGCGCCGATGTCCTCGGCCAGCGCCCGCAGCGCCGGCATCGCCGCCTCGCGCACCAGCGGATGCACCTGCCGGCCGAGCCCCAGCACGCCGAGTCCGACCCGGGCACGGCCGCCCAGGTCACGGCGTACCAGCGCGTGCTGCTCCAGCGTGGCGAGCAACCGGTACACGACGGTCCGGTTGACGCCCAGTTTGTGGGACAGCTCGGTGACGGTCAGCCCGTGGTCCGTGTCGGCCAGCAGCTTGAGGACGCGCAGTCCCCGGTCGAGCGTCTGAGAGGTCTCCGCGGTCACGACGCCCACTCCTTAGTGGTGAGGCGGCGGCCCCCTTCGCGGCGGATGCGTCACCGAGTCCCGTCAGTGACGCGCTTCAGAGGCCGTCGATCGGCTGACGGCCCGGCCGTGTGCCCGGGCCCAGTCGCTTCACGGCTGCGCTCCGCGGCGGCGCTGCCACGGGGCGTGTGCGTAGCGGGACAGTAGCGACCAGGTCCGCTCAGCGGAAGGCTCCGTCCAGAATCCGGGCGGAGGCCGGCGTGGACTACCTGCTTTTGTCCCGATACGTACGGCGCCCGCGGACGGGCGCCCGCGCCCCGCCCGTCACTTCATGCGGGTGGCCCACTCCTGCACCTTGGCGATGCGCTGGCGCAGCTGCCCGGCGGTGGCCTCGGCGCTGGGCGGGCCGCCGCACACCCGGCGCAGTTCGGTGTGGATCACGCCGTGCGGTTTGCCGCTCTGGTGGACGTAGGCGCCGACCATGGTGTTCAGCTGCTTGCGCAGCTCCATCAGCTCCTTGTGCGAGACGACCGGGCGCCGCTCGGCGGGCATCTCCAGCAGGTCGGCCTCGTCGTCGGGCTTCCTGCGGCTGTGCGCGATCTGCCGGGCCTGCCGCTTCTGGAGCAGCAGCTGCACCTGGTCGGGCTCCAGCAGCCCCGGGATGCCGAGGTAGTCCTGCTCCTCCTCGCTTCCCGGGTGGGCCTGCATGCCGAACTCGGCGCCGTTGTACATGACCCGGTCGAAGACCGCGTCGGACTCCAGCGCCTCGAAGGGCAGCATGTCCTGCTCGCCGGTGTCCTCGTCCTGCTCCCGGTTGGCCTCGTCCATCTCCTTCTCGGACTCGGCGTAGGGGTCCTCCTCGCCCTCCTTCTTGGGCTTGTCGAGGACGTGGTCGCGCTCGCGCTCCATCTCGTTGGCGAAGGTGAGCAGGTCGGGCACGGTCGGCAGGAAGACGGAGGCGGTCTCGCCGCGCCGCCTGGACCGTACGAAACGGCCGACGGCCTGCGCGAAGAACAGCGGCGTGGAGATGGTGGTGGCGTACACGCCGACCGCCAGGCGGGGCACGTCGACGCCCTCGGACACCATGCGGACGGCGACCATCCACCGGTCGGTGCTCTCGCTGAACGTGTCGATGTTCCTGGACGCGCCGGTGTCGTCGGAGAGCACGACGGTGGCCTTGCTGCCGGTGATCTCGCGGATCAGCTTGGCGTAGGCGCGGGCGGAGTCCTGGTCGGCGGCGATGACCAGCGCGCCGGCGTCCGGGATGGCCTTCCTGACCTCGGTCAGCCGCTGGTCGGCGGCGCGCAGCACGGCGGGCATCCACTCGCCGCGCGGGTCGAGCGCGGTACGCCAGGCCTGGCTGACCGCGTCCTTGGTCATGGGCTCGCCGAGGCGGGCGGCGATCTCGTCGCCCGCCTTCGTCCGCCAGCGCATGTTGCCGCTGTAGCTCATGAAGATGACCGGACGGACGACGCCGTCGGCGAGCGCGGAGCCGTAGCCGTACGTGTAGTCGGCGGCGGAGCGCCGGATGCCGTCGTTGCCCTCCTCGTACGTGACGAAGGGGATCGGGTTGGTGTCCGACCGGAACGGCGTACCGGTCAGCGCGAGGCGCCGGGTGGCCGGCTCGAACGCCTCCAGGCAGGCCTCGCCCCAGGACCTGGAGTCGCCGGCGTGGTGAATCTCGTCGAGGATGACGAGGGTCTTGCGCTGCTCGACGCGGTTGCGGTGCAGCATGGGGCGCACGCCGACGCCCGCGTACGTGATGGCGATCCCGTGGTACTCGCGGCTGAGCGGACCCGCGCTGTACTCGGGGTCCAGCTTGATCCCTATCCGGGCCGCGGCCTCCGCCCACTGCTTCTTCAGGTGCTCGGTCGGCGCGACGACGGTCACCTGCTGCACGACGTGGTGGTGCAGCAGCCAGGACGCGAGCGTCAGGGCGAAGGTGGTCTTGCCGGCGCCGGGGGTGGCGACCGCGAGGAAGTCCCGGGGCTGCTCCTGGAGGTACTTCTCCATCGCCCCCTCCTGCCAGGCCCGCAGCTTGCTGGCGGTGCCCCACGGGGCGCGGCCGGGGAAGGCCGGGGAGAGGTGGTGCGAGGTGCTGGAGCTGGCGGTGGTAGTCACGGTCTCCGAAGGGGGTAGAACGGCTCGGCCACGTATGACAACCGGGCCACCCTACCGGCGGGCGGATGCGATCGACGTCCGCACCGGGGCGGGTCACCCCCGGGTGGGACGGACGTCACAGCCGCCCCGCCCGTCGCACGGCCGTCCCCCGGCTCACCGCTCCCGCAGCCGTGTCACCACCCGACTGCTCGCCGAAGACCCTCCCGAACAGGCTGGTCGTCACCTTCTCGGACGTGAACGGCCGAGCTTGTACGCGCGGTCGTTCACACCTCGTCGCGCTTCCGACTGCCCCCTCTCAACAACCAGCAGCCGCGGTGACCTACAGGGCAATCGTTCGCTTTTCCGGCTCCACCGGGCAGCCCTACAGGCGCTCCGCGTCAAAGGGAGAGCGGATGCGGCGATGTGCCGCGTCACAGGAAAACTACTTTCACACGCTCCGACCTACCCGGAGAGGCCGGTCTTCTTCGCCATCTCCATGAGCTTGGGTCGTGCCCTCTGATGGAGCACGAACAGTACTCGGATCACCTCTCTGGACATGGGGTGCACCTCAGCCATCTGAGGGGCCACCTCAAAAGCCTTCACAAGGGCTTGTTCAGCCCCGGCGCAATCCCTGGTTGTGCGGGTTCGACTCCCGTCACGACCTCTATCGCTGCCGCGCGGCGCAGCAGCCACAGTGTGAAGACGAGGGTCGAGACGTCCGGAGTGAGCGGGCGCAGGCTCGTGTCGGACGGGTGCCAGGTCAGGACCGTGCCGGTCGGGCCGTCCACGACCACGTCGCTGCCGTCGGGCAGCCGGCCCAGCCGGACGAGATGGCCGGCTGCCCCGCCCGGGGCCCGGTCGCCGTAGTACTCCGCCAGGGTCGGCAGCGGTATCCCGTCGCCGTCCGCCGCGAGCGGGAACGCGTTCTCCGGCAGGCCCGTCTCGCTCAGGAAGCGGCGGGTGGGCTCGTGAGTGAGGGCAGGCGGGAAGTCGATGTCCTCGTACCGGGCCACGCGGTCCCGGCCGAACTCGCCGGTCAGCAGGCGGTAGGACAGGTCCAGGGCGAGCCCGCAGGCCGTACGGCGACCGGCGGACACCAGCAGGCAGCCGATCACCGCCGCCGACGTCCAGAACAGCGGTACGCGCGCGGGTGTCCGCGTCGCCGTGTCCGCCGTGTCCGTGGTGACCTCGTGCATCTTCTCCCCCGGGTGTGCGTGAGCGCGCTCCGTACGGTGGGAGCCTCGGCCGTCCCCCACCGCTTCGCAGCCTAGGGGGCACCACTGACAACGGCCCGGCACACCGGACGCGCCCGTCCCTTGTACAGACGCGCCGCGCACCCCGCGCGTTGCCTCAGGCGCGCGGGCGGCTCAGCTTCCCGTCACCACCGCGGCCTGGGGCCGGATCGGGAGGCGGTTGACCGGGCGGCCCGTGGCCGCGCGTACCGCGGAGGCGACGGCCGCCGGGGAGGCGACCACCGGGACCGCGCTGACCGCCTTCGCGCCGAAGGGGGCGACCACGTCGCGCTCCTCGACGAGCTTCACGATCCGGATGTCCGGCGCGTCCAGCGCGGTCGGCAGGGCGTAGCCGGTCAGGTCGGGGTGGCGGACCAGGCCCCGCGGGGTGCGCAGGTTCTCGGTCAGCGCGATGCCGACGCCCTGGGTCACGCCCGCCTCGATCCGCGCGGCCAGCTGGGCCGGGTTCAGCACCCGGCCGACGTCCTGGGCGACGGCCAGCTCCACGACGCGCACGGAGCCGATCTCGATGTCGACGTCCACCACCGCGCGGATCGCGCAGAACGACATGCCGACGAAGGCGTCGCCCTGGCCCGCCTCGTCCAGCGGCTCGGTCGGGTGCGGGCGGCACTGGGCGGTCGCCCACAGCTCCTTGCCGTCCAGCGCCTCGGCGACCGTCGTCGACAGCACGCCGTCGTACGAGGTGATCTTGCCGTCGGCGATCTGGAGCAGCTCGGCCGACATCCCGAACTGGTGTGCCAGGGGCTGGAGGAGCTGGGTGCGGACCATCTTGGCCGCCCGTTCCACCGCCCCGCCCGACACCCAGGTGTGCCGGCCGCGGCAGCCCGCGCCGGCCGGGGGCTGGTCGGTGTCGACGGGCGCGACGTGCACCTCCTCCACGCCGAGGGTCTCCTGCACGATCTGCCGGGCGAGCGTGGTGAAGCCCTGGCCGGTCTCCACCGCCGCGCACAACACCGTCGCCACGCCGTCCTGGACCTTCACGGTGGCCGTGGAGACCTCGTCCGCCCCCTCGGCGCCGAGCATGTGCACCATGCCGATGCCGTAGCCCACGCCCCGGCGCACCGCGCCCGGTTCACCCGCACCCTCGGGGCCGCCGGGCAGCAGCCACTCGTCCTCGGGGGTGTCCTTGGGCAGCGCGGGCAGGGGGAAGTCGCGGACCGCCTGCAGGAGTTCGGCGACCGGGGCCGGGCAGGTGACCGTCTGACCGGTCGGCAGCACGTCGCCGGTGGCCAGGACGTTGCGCAGGCGCACCTCGGCCGGGTCCAGGCCGAGCTTCCTGGCGACCTTGTCCATCTGCGCCTCGTACGCGGCGCACACCTGCATGGCGCCCTCGCCGCGCACGTGGCCGCTGGGCGGGTTGTTGGTGCGCACGGCCCAGCCCTCGATGAAGGCGTTCGGGACGACGTACGGGCCGCAGGCGAACGCCACCGCGGCGGCCAGGGCCTCGGAGGAGGTGTCGGCGTAGGCGCCCGCGTCGAGCAGGATCTGCGCCTCCACCTTGACCACGCGGCCCTCGGCGTCCGCGTGGTGGCGGTAGCGCAGCAGCGTGGGGTGGCGGTGGACGTGGCCGAGGAAGGACTCCTCGCGCGTGGCGGTCAGTTTCACCGGGCAGCCGGTCTTCAGCGCCAGCAGGCCGAGCGGCAGCTGGAAGCCCTGGTCCTCGCGGTCGGCGGTGGCGCCGGGCACCCCGGTGACGACGATCTTCACCTGTTCGGGTGGGAGGCCGTAGCAGGACGCGGCGGTGTCGCGGTCGCCGTGCGGGTCGGTGGAGGCCAGGTACAGCTCCACACCGCCGTCGGGACGCGGCACCGCGAGGCCCGCCTCGGCACCGATCGGGGCCGGGTCCTGGCGGCCGATGCGGTACAGGCCCTCGACGACGACCTCGCCGGCCGCCTCGGGGTCGCCGTGCCGCAGCGGGATGTGCCGGATCAGGTTGCCGTCGGGGTGCAGCGGTTCCGCCTCGAAGGCCTGCTCGGGGTCGGTCACCGGGTCGAGCACCTCGTACTCGACGATGACGGCGGCGGCCGCCATCCGCGCGGTGTCCGGGTGGTCGGCGGCGACGGCGGCGATGGGCTCGCCGTGGTGGCGTACGACCTCGGAGGCGAACACCGGGCGGTCGGCCCGGCCGCGTCCGTGCTGGGGGGCACCGGGCACGTCCTCGTGGGTGACCACCGCGCGGACGCCGGGCATCGCGCGCGCGTGGGTGGTGTCGATGGACACGATGCGCGCGTGCGGGTGCGGTGAGCGCAGGACGGCCGCCCACAGCAGGCCCTCGGCCCACAGGTCGGCGGCGTAGGGGAAGGTGCCCTCCGTCTTGGCGCGGGCGTCGGCGGGCGGCAGGGACGCGCCGAGGCCGTGCGGGATCGGCTCGGGGACGGGGGGCGCCTCGGCGGTCCCCGCGGCTTCCGCAGTCGCGGCGTCGTTGCTCACGCGTGGCCTCCGTCCTGGCCGTAGCTCCGGTCGTCCCGGCCGTGGGCCCGATCGTCCCGGCCGTGGTTCCGGTCGTCCTGACCGTAGGACCGGTCGTTCCGGCCGTAGCCCTGGTCGTCGCGGCCGTAGGTCTGGGCGTCCTGACCGTAGCCCTGGTCGTCCTGACCGTAGGACTGGTCCTCCCGGCCGTGGGCCTGCTCATCGTGGCCGTAGCCCTGGTCGTCCTGACCGTAGGTCCGGCCGTCCGGACCGTAGCCCTGCTCTTCCCGACCGTAGGACCGGTCAGGCGGTTCGTGGGAGTGCGGGTTCGGCGTCTCCGGTGTCCCGGGCGGTCCCTGGGGCTCGAAGGCCGAGGCGTGGACGCCGCCGGCGCCCGGGCCCGCCTGGTGCGGGATGCGGGGCTCGTCGGCATCCGTCTCGGGCGCCTCGGCGGCGGAGTGGGTCTCGCGCTCGGCGACGACCTCCTTGACTGCCTCCAGTACGCCCCGATAGCCGGAGCAGCGGCACAGGTTGCCGCACAGGGCCTGCCGGGCCTCCAGTTCGGTCGGCGCCGGGTTGCCCTCCAGGAGGTTGTGGACGGTCATCGCCATGCCGGGCACGCAGAAGCCGCACTGGACCGCGCCCCTGCGGGCGAGCGCCCGCTGCACGTCCGAGGGCTGACCGTCGGAGGCCAGGCCCTCGACCGTACGCACCTCGCTGCCCGCGGCGGTCACGGCCGGGACCAGGCAGGAGGCGACCAGCCGCCCGTCGACCTGCACGTTGCAGGCGCCGCACTCGCCCTGTGAGCAGCCGTCCTTGGCGCCCGCGAGACCGAGCCGCTCGCGCAGCACGTACAGCAGCGACTCGCCGATCCAGGCGTCGGTGACGGGCCGGTCGGCGCCGTTGACGCGCAGCACGAACGAGGCGAGGGGGTGCTCCTCCTGCGGACCGACGGGAGGCGGCTCCTCCGACGCGGCCAGGCCGACCGGGCCGGCCTCGGAGGCGACCGGCCCGGCCTCGGAAGCGGACGGGTCGGCCTCGGAATCGGTCTCATCGGCCGGGGAGGCGGACGGGTCGGCCGGAGAAGCGGACGGGTCGGCCTCGGGAGCGTTCTCGTCGGCCCGGGAGGCAGTCGGGGCGGCCGGGGACTCGGTGCGGGCGTCCGCCACGGGCTCCTCGGGCCGGGGCCCCGGCTCCCATTCCGGCTCCCGCGTCTCGTCCTGTCCGTCCTGTCCCGGCGCTCGCGCCTCGTTCTGTACCGGCTCCCGCGCCTCGTCCTGTCCGGGCTCCTGCCCCTCGTCGCGCCCGGCGGCCGGCGTCGAGTCCGTCTCGGGCTCCTCGGCGGCCTCCGGGACGGATTCCGCGTCCACGCGCTCGACGGTGTCCGCCGGGGGCTCCACGGGACCTTCAGGGGCCTCCTCGGCCTCTCGGGGCCCGGCCCCGGTCGCGGCCTCGTCGGCCGCCGGGTCCGGATGCGGCGCCGGGCGCCCGCTCCCCACGGCGTCTTCGGCGGGCGTTTCCACCGCGTACGGCCCGGCGGCGGACTCGTGCTCGGGCCCCCGCGGAGCCTCGGCCGACCGGTCCCCGCCGGCCGGGACGGCCTGGGCGGTGCGGTCGTCCCACGGCTGTCCGGCCGGATGGGTCGCCCAGGGCGCGGGGGCGCCGCCGGGCAGGGTGGCCGGTGCGGTGCCGCCCCACTGCTCGGCCAGGGAGGACGTGGTGAACTCGCCCGACTCGTCCGGCAGTTCACCGCCGGCGACGGGGATGGACCACTGTCCGGTCACGTCCTGGCCGGGTGCGGCACCGGCCGCGGGTGCCGCGTGCTCCGCGGCCGCGGTCCCGGTGAAGTCCCACTGGCCGGTGGCGCCGGGCCGGTAGGAGAACCGGTCGCCGTGCCCGGCGTGCGCGCCGTACTGGGCGGCCTGGCCGTACGGGTCCTCCTGCGGGTACGCGGCGGGGTACTCCTGGTGCCCGGCGTGCTCCGGGTACGCGCCGTGCTCCGGGTGCCCGGCGTGGTACCGGCCCCCGTGGTCCTGGCCCCCGTGCTCGGGGACGCCCTGCTGCGGGCCGGCGTCCGGGAGGTTCCACTGGGCGCCGTCGACGGGCGCGGAGGGCATCGCCCAGGTACCGGTGGCCGCCGGGTCGGTACCGGCGGTCGTGGCGGGCGTGACCGTGATCGGCGGCGGCACGTAGCCGTGGCCGGGCGCGGCGAGCGGACTGTCGGCGGAGGCCACCAGCGCGTCCACCCCGCCCTCGGGGAGTTTCACGAAGGCGGTGGCCCCGTCGTCGTAGTCGCCCTGCGGCAGCGGGTCCCAGCGGCCGCCGCTCGGGGGCGCGCCCTGTCCGTGCCGGTCGTCGTGCTGGTCGTCGGTCACGACAGCGCCCTCCCCAGTGCTCGCCGGGCCAGCGCGGCGACGGTGCGCCGCAGGTGCAGTACGGCCGGCGGGAACTGCGGTACGGAACCGTCCTCGGCCGGGGCCGCGTCGGGGATGCAGGCGGCGGCGACGTACTCGCCGAAGGCGCTCAGCGCCTCCGGGACGACCGCGCGGCCGTTGTCCCAGTCGATGAGGGAGGCCACCCACTGCTCGGCCTCCAGGGGGCGCAGCGGCATCGGCGCGATGGCGCCGACGGCACACCGCACGCCACGCCGGGCCGGGTCGAGGACCAGCGCCACGGAGGCCATCGCGCGGCCGGGGCCGGTCCGGCCGGTCGCCTTCAGGAAGACCTGCGGCGCGTGCAGCAGCGGCACGCGCACGTAGCCGATGAGTTCGCCCGCGCGGAGCATCTCCATGCCGGCCAGCAGGTGCGAGACCGGCATCTCCCGGCGGGCCCCGTCCGCTCCCGCGATGATCAGCGTGGCCTCCAGCGCGGCCAGCACCGGCAGCGCGTCACCGGTGGGGGCGGCCGAGGCGATGTTGCCGCCCAGCGTGCCCGCGTTGCGGATCTGCGGCGGTCCGGCTGCGCGTGCGGCGGCGGCGAGGGCCGGGATCAGCGCGGCGAAGTCGGGGCGGCCCATGCGGGCGTGGGTGAGCCCCGCGCCGAGCAGCGCGTGACCGTCCTGGTACTGCCAGCCGCGGATCTCGCTGATGCGGCCGAGGCCCACCAGCGCGGCGGGCCTGAGCTGCCCGGAGTTGACGGCCGCCATCAGGTCGGTGCCGCCCGCGACCGGCACGGCGGCGGGCGTGGCGGCCAGCGCCGCGACGGCCTCGTCCAGTGTCGTGGGCAGCGTGACGGCCTGCGCCGCCTGCGGTGCGTGCGTGGTCAACCCGACTGCCCCTTCCCGCTGTCCCACCTGGTCCCGCCCATGTGGCCGTACGGTACGGCCTGACAGGGCGGACGTGGCAACTCTGGCACATCTTTGCAGGGCCCGGATGCGGGGGTCCGCCAGGAGGCATTCGCCCGCCTCGCCGGAGGGATGGGGTGTTTTCGCCCGGGATCCCCGGCGATCGGACGATCGCCGGGGGTGGGGTGGACCGGCGTAACCAGCCGGAGTCGCCGCTGTTGAGGGGCGTTCCGGGGTCTTCTTCCTACTTGTTCGGCGGTGGTCCGTCGATCGGGCGGCCGGGCACGCCGGGCCGCCGCTGCCAGGGCAGCGGGCCGCCGGGCGGCCGGTAGGCGACGCCCAGGGCGTCGAGTCGCCGGTAGTGGGCGGCCATCCGCCGCTCGAAGGCGGGGAAGTCCCGGTCGGCCGGGGCGGGCAGGACGCTCCAGGCGACCTCGGCGAACGCGGCGAGCCTCGGGAACGTCTGGTAGTCCACCCGCGCCTGGTCCTCCATCACCTCGGTCCACACGTTCGCCTGGGTGCCGAGCACGTGTGCGGACTCCTCCGGCGTCAGTTCCGCCGGAACCGGTTCGAAGCGGTAGACGTCCTCCAGGGTGCGCACGAAGCCGATCGGCACGGGCTCGTCCTCGCCCGGGTGCTGCCGGTGGTCCAGGTACACCTGCTGCTCGGGGCACATGACCACGTCGTGCCCCGCGCGCGCGGCGGCGACCCCGCCCGCGTACCCGCGCCAGGAGGAGACGGCCGCGCCCTCGGCCAGTCCGCCCTCCAGGATCTCGTCCCAGCCGATGAGCCGGCGTCCGCGCGCGGCGAGCCAGGTGTCGAAGTGCCGGATGAACCAGGACTGGAGCTCGTCCTCGTCGGCGAGTCCGAGTTCCCGGATGCGCGCCTGCGCGGTGGCCGAGCGCCGCCACTGGTCCTTCGGGCATTCGTCGCCGCCGACGTGGATGAACTCGGACGGGAACAGCTCCAGCAGCTCCTCGAAGACGCCCTCGTAGAACCGCAGGGTGGTGTCGGTGGGGGCGAGTACGTTCTCGCAGACGCCCCAGGTGTCCCACACGGTGAGGGAGGCGGTGTCGACGACGTCGGTGTTGCCGAGTTCCGGATGGGCGGCGATGGCGGCCTGCGAGTGTCCGGGCACGTCGATCTCGGGGACGACGGTGATGTGCCGTTCGGCGGCGTAGGCGACGATCTCCCGGATGTCGTCCTGGGTGTAGAAACCGCCGTGGGGTCTGTCCTCCCACAGCGGCGAGGCCCGGTGGCCGTACTTGGTGCGCGAGCGCCAGGAGCCGGTCCCGGTGAGCTTCGGACTGCGCCTGATCTCGACGCGCCAGCCCTGGTCGTCCGTCAGGTGGAGGTGCAGGACGTTGAGTTTGTGGGCCGCCATCAGGTCCAGGTACCGCAGGACGCCTTCCTTGGGCATGAAGTGCCGGGCTACGTCCAGCATCAGGCCCCGCCAGCGGAAGCGGGGCGCGTCCTCGATCCGGACCAGGGGCAGCCGCCACCGGCGTCCGGGCAGCGGGGCGCGCCGGAAGGCATCCGGGCCGAGCAGTTGCCGGAGCGTCTGGGCGCCCCAGAAGAGGCCGGCCGGGCCACCGCCCTCGAGGTGCACGCCGGCCGGTGCGACGACGAGGCGGTACTCCTCGGCCTCCAGCGCGCCGTCGAGGGACAGGCGGACGACGTCGTGGTCCCCCGTCCCGGGCGGGAGCGGCAGGCCGGTGGCCGCGCCCAGTGTGGCGCGCAGCCAGCGCTCGGTGCGCTCGGTGCCGTCGCCCGCGACCACCGCGGTGTCCGGGCCGAGGGTGAGGAATCCGTCGTCGAGGGAGGTCAGTCGCCGTGGCTGGGGGATCGTGTCCGTCACGTCAGTCCTTCACCGCTCCGCCGAGGCCGGAGACGAGTCGTCGTTGCACGAGTACGAAGAAGACCGGGACCGGGATCGTCTTCACCGTGCCGACCGCGGTCGGCAGCGGCCACGGCCGCCTTGCCGGAGGCGAAGGCGAAGGCGAAGGCGAAGGGTGGCGGTTTCGCTCTGCACAGATCCAGGAGGTCCGGGAGTACGGGAACGGGCCCACAAGAGGTCTCCGCCACTTCGTGACCGCGCGGAGGCCCCCGGAGTGCGCGCGGGCACACTCCGGGGGCCTCCGGGGAAGTCCGGGCGGGAAGGGCGGCTACTTCTTCTTGTCGCCGCCCTTGCCGTCGTCCCCGCCGCCGCTCATGGACTCGTAGATCTCCTTGCACATGGGGCAGACCGGGTACTTCTTCGGGTCGCGGCCCGGTACCCAGACCTTGCCGCACAGCGCCACGACGGGGGTGCCGTCGAGGGCACTCGCCATGATCTTGTCCTTCTGGACGTAATGGGCGAAGCGCTCGTGGTCGCCGTCGCCGTGGGACACCTGCGGCGTCGGCTCTACGAGGGTCCCCGTACCAGTCCCGCGCTCGGGCTCGAGAGTGCTCATGAGTGCCAGGGTACTGAAAGCCGGGGTCTGCCAGCTCGCACGGACCGGCCGCGGCACCACGGGCGGATCAGTTGAGCGAGGGGTCGTCCGGGTATGTCGCCACCATCGCCAGTTCGCCCCGCTGGCGGCGCAGGACCTCGCGCCAGAGCCGCTCGGGGACCGGGCAGGAGACGTCGCCGGGCTCGGACTCGACCACGTACCAGGCGCCCTCGCCCAGCTCGTCCTCCAGCTGACCGGGGCCCCAGCCGGCGTAGCCGGCGAAGATCCGCAGGGCGCCCACGGCCGGGGCCAGCAGCTCCGGCGGCGTCTCCAGGTCCACCAGGCCGATCGCGCCGTGCACCCGGCGCCAGCCCAGCGGCGTGCTCTGCCCGGACGTCCCGCCGGGGACGACGGCGACCCCCAGCGCCGAGTCGAGCGACACCGGGCCGCCCTGGAAGACGACGCCGGGTTCGCCCGCGAGGGCGGCCCAGTCCTCCAGGATGTCGCCCACGTCGACCGGCGTGGGACGGTTGAGGACGACGCCGAGGGAGCCCTCCTCGTCGTGGTCGAGAAGGAGCACCACCGCGCGCTCGAAGTTCGGGTCCGCCAGGGCGGGTGTTGCCACGAGCAGCCGCCCCGTGAGCGAGGACACCTCGGTCATGCCAGACATGATCCCGCATGTTCCCCTCCCGTGGGGAGGCAACCGGGGCACGGAGGCCGGGGACGGACACGCACCCCGCGCGCGTTCGGCGGCCGTGACCCCCTGTGTGCGCCGGTGAACACCGCGTGTTGTGACGAACCCATGACATCGGCCGACCGTGCGCGGACTTACCGGGCGGGGGTACAAGGCGATTACCCTTTCCCTTCTGGCCCCTGCCCGAATCCCACGGAACGCGAGATTCATGACCGTCAACGGCGCTGATGACGTACTGCTTGTCCACGGCGGAACCCCGCTCGAGGGCGAGATCCGGGTCCGCGGTGCGAAGAACCTCGTGCCGAAGGCCATGGTGGCCGCCCTGCTGGGCAGTGCGCCGAGCCGGCTGCGCAATGTGCCGGACATCCGCGACGTGCGGGTCGTACGCGGACTGCTGCAACTGCACGGGGTGACCGTCCGTCCGGGCGAGGAGCCCGGTGAGCTGGTGCTCGACCCGTCGCACGTGGAGAGCGCGAACGTCGCCGACATCGATGCCCACGCGGGTTCGTCGCGCATCCCGATCCTGTTCTGCGGCCCGCTGCTGCACCGCCTCGGGCACGCCTTCATCCCGGGCCTGGGCGGCTGCGACATCGGCGGCCGGCCCATCGACTTCCACTTCGAGGTGCTGCGGCAGTTCGGCGCGAAGATCGAGAAGCGCGCGGACGGCCAGTACCTGGAGGCCCCGCAGCGACTGCGCGGCACGAAGATCCGGCTGCCGTACCCGTCCGTCGGCGCGACCGAGCAGGTGCTGCTGACGGCCGTGCTCGCCGAGGGCGTCACGGAGCTGTCCAACGCGGCCGTGGAGCCGGAGATCGAGGACCTGATCTGCGTCCTGCAGAAAATGGGCGCGATCATCGCGATGGACACCGACCGCACCATCCGCATCACCGGTGTGGACGAGCTCGGCGGCTACGCCCACCGCGCCCTCTCGGACCGCCTGGAAGCCGCCTCCTGGGCCTCGGCCGCGCTGGCGACCGAGGGGAACGTCTACGTCCGCGGCGCCCAGCAGCGCTCGATGATGACGTTCCTGAACACCTTCCGGAAGGTGGGCGGCGCCTTCGAGATCGAGGACGAGGGCATCCGCTTCTGGCACCCGGGCGGCCGGCTGAAGTCCATCGCCCTGGAGACGGACGTGCACCCCGGTTTCCAGACGGACTGGCAGCAGCCCCTGGTGGTCGCCCTGACGCAGGCCACGGGTCTGTCCATCGTCCACGAGACGGTCTACGAGTCGCGCCTCGGCTTCACCTCCGCGCTCAACCAGATGGGCGCCCACATCCAGCTCTACCGCGAATGCCTCGGCGGCTCCGACTGCCGCTTCGGCCAGCGCAACTTCCTGCACTCGGCCGTCGTGTCCGGCCCGACCAAGCTGGAGGGCGCCGACCTGGTCATTCCCGACCTGCGCGGCGGTTTCTCCTACCTCATCGCCGCCCTCGCGGCCCAGGGCACCTCCCGGGTCCACGGCATCGACCTGATCAACCGGGGCTACGAGAACTTCATGGAGAAGCTCGTGGAGCTGGGGGCCAAGGTGGAGCTGCCCGGCAAGGCGCTGGGCTGAGCCCGGGCACGGCCCACGCGCGAATGCGCACACACGCGTAGAGGCGCACCGGCACGCGGAGGCGTACAGGCACGTAGAGAGACGTACAGGCACGTAGAAGGGGCGGCCACCCGGGAGGGTGGCCGCCCCTTCTACGTCACTGCGCCGTGTACGCCGCCCTGGGGCCCGCGTACGGCAGGGTCACTTGCCCTTGGCGGCTTCCTTGAGCTTGGAGCCCGCGGAGACCTTGACGCTGTAGCCGGCCGGGATCTGGATCGGCTCGCCGGTCTGCGGGTTGCGGGCGGTGCGAGCGGCACGGTGCGTGCGCTCGAAGGTCAGGAAGCCGGGGATGGTGACCTTCTCGTCGCCCTTGGAGACGATGTCGCCGACGACGTCGGCGAACGCGGCCAGCACGGCGTCGGCGTCCTTGCGGGTCACCTCGGCGCGGTCGGCCAGCGCGGCCACCAGCTCACTGCGGTTCATGTTGTTACTCCCGTGTTCTTCTTGCCGTTGAGGCGTGCCACGCGGCGGAGCCGCATGTTGGGCACAGCGATGCCGATGCTGCCAGGGGCCTCGGACATTCCCCGGACCCGGGTCGGTCGTCAGACCCTCGCGCCCAGGGAGGCATCCTGCCTCCACCTGCGGCGGTAAAGCCAATCCGGCACCCCCAGGAGTCGTGAGAACACCCTTGGGAGTCACACGATGAGAGGGCCTGAGCCTTGCGCCACCCTAGAGGGCCGTCCGAGGCCGCCCGTCCCGCGACGCGCCGGCGGGGCGGCCCGCCGTGGTGATCCTCACCACCACCTCACGGGCCACCGCGCTCCGCCGGGGAGACCTAGGCCACCACTCCGGCGGCCTTCGCCGCCTCCCGCACGGCGCCCGCGACGGCGCCGGCGACCTTGTCGTTGAAGACGCTGGGGATGATGTAGTTCGGGTTGATCTCGTCCTCGGTCACCACGTCCGCCAGGGCGTGCGCGGCTGCCAGCATCATCTCGGTGTTGACCGTGCGGGACTGGGCGTCCAGCAGGCCGCGGAAGACGCCCGGGAAGACCAGCACGTTGTTGATCTGGTTCGGGAAGTCGGAGCGGCCGGTGGCCACGACGGCCGCGGTCTGGCGGGCGATCGCCGGGTCGACCTCGGGATCGGGGTTCGCGAGCGCGAAGACGATCGCGCCCTCCGCCATGGCGGCCACGTCCTCGCCGTCCAGGACGTTGGGGGCGGAGACGCCGATGAAGACGTCGGCGCCGTGCACGGCCTCCTTCAGGGTGCCGGTGAGGCCCTCGGGATTGGTGTTGTCGGCGATCCAGCGCAGCGCCGACCCGGGCGCGGCGTCGACCAGGTCGGTGCGGCCGGCGTGCACCACACCGTGGATGTCGGCGACGACGGCGTTCTTGACGCCCGCGGCGAGCAGCAGCTTGAGGATGGCCGTACCGGCCGCGCCCGCGCCGGACATGACGACCCGCACGTTCTCGATGGGCTTGTCGACGACGCGCAGGGCGTTGGTCAGGGCGGCGAGGACGACGATCGCGGTGCCGTGCTGGTCGTCGTGGAAGACGGGGATGTCGAGGGCCTCGCGCAGCCGGGCCTCGATCTCGAAGCAGCGGGGGGCGGAGATGTCCTCCAGGTTGATGCCGGCGAAGCCCGGGGCGATGGCCTTGACGATCTCGACGATCGCGTCGGTGTCCTGGGTGTCGAGGCAGAGTGGCCAGGCGTCGATGCCGGCGAAGCGCTTGAACAGGGCCGCCTTGCCCTCCATCACCGGCAGCGCGGCCTTCGGGCCGATGTTGCCGAGGCCCAGCACCGCGGAACCGTCCGTCACGACCGCAACGGAGTTGCGCTTGATGGTCAGGCGGCGGGCGTCCTCGGGGTTCTCGGCGATCGCCATGCAGACGCGGGCCACGCCCGGCGTGTAGATCATGGAGAGGTCGTCGCGGTTGCGGATGGGGTGCTTCGACGCCATCTCGATCTTGCCGCCGAGGTGCATGAGGAAGGTGCGGTCGGAGACCTTGCCGAGGCTCACGCCCTCGATGTCGCGCAGCTGCTCCACGATCTCGTCGGCGTGGGAGGTCGAGCCGGCGGCGATGGTGACGTCGATGCGGAGCTTGTCGTGGCCGGAGGCCGTGACGTCGAGGCCGGTGACGGAGCCGCCCGCGGACTCCACCGCGGTGGTGAGCTGCGAGACCGCTGTTCCGCCAGCGGGCACCTCCAGTCGGACCGTCATCGAGTAGGAGACGCTGGGCGCCGTTGCCATGGCCGACTTCCTCTGCTTTCACCGTGTAGCTGCGTTGTGCCGTCCGATCGTCGCACCTACCACTGAGTACGTGGTAGCCGCCCCGGGATTGCGAACTTAGAGTTCGCGCGCCGTTCCGCCAGGCCGGGACACTTTCGGAAAACTACTTCCACCATACGAGAAGTGGCGGGTGGACGGAAGAGGGAGGCCCGCCCGGGAAAGAACCTGCGGGACGGGAATTGTCTTGCGGGGATCGTTTGTTACCTTGGACGTGGCACCGGCTCGATCCAAGCCCCCGGGCCCAACCTTCGTCGCTCAGAGCGACCACTTGCCGCGAGGCGAGCATGGCGGGTCGGTGCCACCTCAACGCAGACGAGAGGCCCGCGCCGTCCGACGGCGCGGGCCTCTCGCATCTCCCGGCACTGCCCGAGTGCCCCGGCCTCAGTCGCGCAGCAGGTCCGGCACCCCCGCCGCGTCCGGCTCGTCCCGCCCGCCGGAGACGACCGTCAGCTGCTGGGTGGCCCGGGTGAGGGCGACGTACAGCACGCGCAGCCCGGCGGGCGACTCGTCGGCGATCTCGGCCGGCGAGACGACGACCGTGGCGTCGTACTCCAGTCCCTTGGCCTCCAGGCTGCCGAGCGCCACCACCCGGTCCCCGAGCCCGGCCAGCCAGCGCCGGGCCTCCTCGCGGCGGTTCATCGCGACCACGACGCCGACGGTGCCGTCGACGAGGTCCAGCAGCCGGGCCGCCTCCGCCCGGACCGCGTCGGCGAAGGAGTCCCGCGCCACCGCGAAGCGCGGCTGCACGCCCGTGGAGCGGACGGCCGCCGGCGACCGGGAGCCCGGCATGGCGAGGGCGAGCACCCTGGCCGCCAGCTCGGCGATCTCCGCCGGGTTGCGGTAGTTCACGGTCAGCTCGAAGCGGCGCCGCGGGCGGGTGCCCAGCGCCTCGTCACGGGCCGCCGCCGCCTCGTCGGGATCGGACCAGGAGGACTGGGCCGGGTCGCCGACCACGGTCCACGTGGCGTGCCGGCCGCGGCGGCCCACCATCCGCCACTGCATGGGCGTGAGGTCCTGCGCCTCGTCCACGATGACGTGCGCGTACTCGGTGCGCTCCTGCGCGAGGCGCTCGGCGCGCTCCCACTGGGTCTCCTCGCGCTGCGGCATCAGCTCGTCCAGGCCGGTGAGCTGGTCCAGCGGGTCCAGCTCGCGCCGCTTGCGGGGGCGGGCCGGGGTGCCGAGCACCGCCTGGAGTTCGTCGAGCAGGGCGATGTCGTGCACGGAGTGCCCCTCGCGGCGCAGCGAGCGGGCCACCTTGCGGACCTCGCCCGGGGTGAGGATCCGCCGGGCCCAGCGGCCGAGGCGCCGTTCGTCCGCCATGGCCGCCAGGACGGCGCCGGGCGTCAGCTCGGGCCACCAGGCGTCGAGGAAGGCGAGGAAGGAGTCCTCGGCGCTGACGTCCTCGTCGAAGGAGGAGCGCAGCTCGGCGGCCAGCTCGGGGTCGGTGTGCCGGCCGGCGGCGCCGGACTTGGCCCACAGGGCGTCCAGGAGCAGCCGGCGGGCGCGGGGGCGCAGCAGGTTGACGGGCGCGGTGCCGCCGAGGGCGGTGCGGCGGATGCCGGCCAGCTCCTCGGCCTCCAGTTCGAGGCGGCGGCCGAAGACGACGACCCGCAGCAGGGCCGGCGAGCCGTCCGGCTCCAGCGTCCCGCGCGCGGCCCTGCGCAGCACCCTGAGCATGCGCGAGGAGCCCTTGGCGCGGGCGGTGGCCGGGGAGTCGTACAGCGTGGCCTCGGCGCCGTCGACGAGCGAGCCGATCGCGCGGATCGCCACCTGCCCCTCCTCGCCGAGGGAGGGCAGCACGCCCTCGGTGTACGCCACCAGCAGCGGGGTCGGCGAGACGATCAGGATGCCGCCCGCGTACCGGCGCCGGTCCTGGTAGAGCAGGTACGCGGCCCGGTGCAGGGCGACGGCGGTCTTGCCGGTGCCGGGGCCGCCCTCGACGTACGTCACGGAGGCTGCGGGGGCGCGGATCACCAGGTCCTGCTCGGCCTGGATGGAGGCCACGATGTCCCGCATCGAGTGGGTGCGGGCCTGGCCCAGGGCGGCCATCAGGGCGCCGTCGCCGACGACGGCCAGTTCCTCGCCGTCCAGGCGGGCCTTGATCTCGGGCCGCATGAGGTCGTCCTCGACGCCGAGGACGCGCCGCCCCTTGGAGCGGATCACCCGGCGGCGCACGACCCGGCCCGGGTCGACCGGCGTGGAACGGTAGAAGGGGGCCGCGGCGGGCGCCCGCCAGTCGATGACCAGCGGCGCGTAGTCCTCGTCCAGGACGCCGATGCGGCCGATGTGCAGGGTCTCGGCGATGTCGGCGGTGCCGTCGGGCCCGAGGGCGCCCTCGGCGGGCTCGACCGCCGTGTAGGCGCCGTCCGGGCCCTTCTTGCCGTCCTTGCCGAGGAGCAGGTCGATGCGGCCGAAGAGGAAGTCCTCGAACTCGTTGTTCAGACGGCTGAGGTGGACGCCGGCCCGGAAGACCTGCGCGTCGCGCTCGGCCAGCGCGCCGGGCGTGCCGACGTGGCCGCGCTGGGCGGCGTCGTGCATGAGGAACTCGGCCTCGTGGATCTTCTCCTCGAGGCGGCGGTACACCCGGTCCAGGTGTGCCTGTTCCACGCTGATCTCTCGGTCCCGTACGGAGTCGTCCCGTACCGGGTCGTGCACCGAGTCGACCGCTGAGTCCTGTTGCGCCTGTGCGGCCACCGGGCCCCCTTCTGACGTGCTGGGCAGCCGTCAAAGGTACGCGAAGGGGGCTCCGGAAGCCACGGCGCGCCTGGCGCCCGTCCTACGCGTCCACCTCCACCAGCCGCTCGCCGTCGAAGGTCATGACCTCGAAGTGGTCGATCTGGTTGGGCTCGAAGGCGGCGCCACCGTGCACGTAGAGCGGTTTCCTGGCCTTCTCGGTGGTGGCGTCCGGGACGCCGTAGCCCCACTCCGGGACGGTCCAGGAGCTGAGCGTCTCCCGCTCGCCGTTCTTGCCGACGGCGATCAGGGAGCACTTCTGGGGGCCCTTGACGTTCCTCAGCTCCAGGACCGCCTCGGTGCCCCAGGCCTTCTTCTCCAGCGCCACGGTCGCGCTGACCTCGGTGGCCGGGTCGGTCGCCGTGACCCGGTCGGGCATGGCGGCGAAGGCGGACTCGGCGGGGCCCGCCGAGGGCTGCGCCGCCTCGGTCTTGCGGCCGCCGCCCCCGTCGTCGCCGCCGGTGGTCGCCACGGCGGCGAACGGGCCGCCGATGATCAGCGCCGCCGCCGTGCCCACCAGGTAGAGGTTGCGGCGCCGCCTGCCCGCCCGGCGCTCGGCGACCTCGTCGACGAGCTTCTCCGCCAGCCGCGGGCCGGGCTTCGCCGTCAGCGACTCGGCGACCGCCGGTGTGCCGGCGCCCGGCAGGTCGGCGAGCGCGGCCATCATCGGCTCCATCCCGGCCAGCTCGTCGAGCTGCTGGGCGCACCACTCGCAGGTGGCGAGGTGCGCCTCGAACGCGGTCGCCTCCGCGTCGTCGAGGATGCCGAGGGCGTAGGCGCCGACGGTCTCGTGCTCGTTCGGCGCCGGTGATCCCTGCATGGGGACAGAATTACCCGTATCACCCGGGCCGAATCCCCCGCCGAAACCCTGAGCGCCCCCGTACCCGCTCGTCACGCCGTCACCCCCCGCTCCTCCAGTGCCAGCTTCATCGAACGCAGGGCGTAGAAAACCCGGGAGCGAACGGTGCCGCTGGGTATGCCCAGTGTCTGCGCCGCCTCATTGACGGTACGCCCCTTGAAGTACGTCTCGACGAGGACCTCCCGGTGAGCCGGGGTCAGGTCGTCGAGCGCGTCCGACAGCGTCATCAGCCACAGCGCCTTGTCGATCTCGTCCTCCGCGGGGATGACCTCCAGCGGCGACGGATCGACCTCCTGCGGCCGGGCCTGCCGGCTGCGGTGGCCGTCGATGACGATGCGCCGGGCGACCGTCACCAGCCAGGGGCGTACCGATCCGGTCGCCCGATTGAGCTGACCGGCGTTCTTCCAGGCCCGGATGAGCGTCTCCTGGACGACGTCCTCGGCACGCTGCCGGTCCCCCGCGACCAGTCGCAGCACGTACGCCAGCAAGGGGCCCGCGTGCTCCCGGTACAGGGCGCGCATCAGCTCCTCGTCGGGTTCCGAGGACGACTGGGACATGCGATGTCGGGCCCTCGCACCACGTTCACCGGCCACGACGGAATCCTTGCGCACGCCCACCTCCGATGTCCGGGGGTTCCCCCAGTCGGTCGCTCGCCCATCCGGTACGGACACGGGGCGCGGGGCGTTCAAAGCGGGGCGACAGTTTTCTCCAGGTGGCGTGACGAAACGGGCACGGCCGGACCTACCGGGCGAGGGCCGCGCGCCTGCGGTGCCGCGCGACGCGTTCGCGGTTGCCGCAGATCCCACTGGAGCACCAGCGCCGGCGGCGGCCCCGGGACGTGTCCACGTACACGATCGGGCAGTTGTCGCCCTCGCACTGCCGCAGGCCCGCCCGCGCGACCGGGTCGGTGAGCAGCTCCACCGCGTCCCGGGCGAGCGCGCCCAGCAGTGCGGCGCACGGGGGCGGTCCGGTCAACTCCCGCACCAGCGCCCCGTCCTCGCCGTGCACCGCGCGCGGGGCCGGGGGCGCCGCGGCGGCGAGGGCGTTGACGCGGTCGAGCGCGAGGTCGTACGGGTGGACTCCGGGCGCCGGCCGGCCGCGCACCAACCTCGCGGTCTCGTGGCGCAGTTCACGGAAGGCGGCCAGCCAGGAGGGGTCGGCGTGGGCCAGCGGGGTGCCGGGCGGGACGAGTCCGGAGCCGGTGATCCAGGCGCACAGCACCGCGACGGACTCCAGCCGTTCCGTCGGGTGGGTGGTGGCGATGAGGTCCAGGCAGATCCGCCCGGTGTCGAACCGCAGCTCGTACGGGCCGGTGGCTGTTCCCAGTGCCATGTTCCTGTCACCGCCTAGGGGTTGCCCGGTGGGGCGGGCCGGAGAGGGGAGTCAGGTGGGTGGATCGCTCCCTCTACAGTGCCTGCCCGCTTCCGCGCCCGGAACCCCTCGTACCGCGTCCCTGGCCGCCTGCGCACGCGGTTCGCGCGTCCGCGCCGGGGCCGTGCGTCACGGGGCTCCGCGGCCGGGGCGCGGGGCGCGGGGTTCCGGGCGCGGGGCCCAAGGCGCTGGGCGCGGGGCGCGGGGCGGGCGGGGGTGGCGCCCGGCGCCCGTCTCACCCGTCCGTGTACTTGGCGTCCGTGGCCGGGTCCAGGGCCAGGCGGTAGCCGCGCTTCACCACCGTCTGGATCAGCTTCGGCGCGCCGAGGGCCGTCCGCAGGCGGGCCATCGCCGTCTCCACGGCGTGTTCGTCGCGGCCGGTGCCCGGCAGGGCCCGCAGCAGGTCCGCGCGGGGCACGACCCAGCCCGGCCGCCGGGACAGCGTCCGCAGCAGGGACATGCCGGCGGGCGGCACGGTCCTGAGTTCCCCGTCGACGAGCGCCGCGTGCCCGCGGATCTCCAGCCGGTGCCCGGCGACCGGCAGGGCGCGGGCGCGGCCCGGCAGTTCCCGGCACAGCAGCTGGACGAGCGGGCCGAGCCGGAAGCGCTCGGGCTGGACCGTGTCGACGCCGTGCCCCTGGAGCGGCACCGCGGTGACCGGGCCGACGCAGACGGGCAGCACGTCGTGCCCGAACGCGGCGAGCAGCTCCGGCAGCAGACCGCGCTCCTCGGCGCGGGAGAGCAGGGAGGCGGCGGCGGGCGCGCTGGTGAAGGTGACGGCGTCCACGCCACGCGAGACGGCGGCGTCCAGCAACCGGTCCACGGGACCGAGGTCCTCCGGCGGCAGCCACCGGTAGACCGGCACGCCCACCACCTCGGCGCCGCCCGCCCGCAGCGCCTCCACGAACCCCGGCAGCGGCTCGCCGTGCAGCTGTACGGCGATGCGGCGGCCGTCGACACCCTCCGCCAGCAGCCGGTCCAGCACCTCGGCCATGGACTCGGAGGCCGGCGACCACTGTTCCGTCAGCCCGGCGGCCCGGACCGCGCCCTTGACCTTGGGCCCGCGGGCCAGCAGTTCCACGGTGCGCAGCCGCTCCAGCAGGGCGTCCCCGAGTCCCCAGCCGTCGGCGGCCTCGACCCACCCCCGGAAGCCGATGGCGGTGGTGGCGATCACGACGTCCGGTGCCTGGTCGATGAGCTGCTTGGTCGCGGCCAGCAGCTCGCTGTCGTCGGCGAGCGGCACGATCCGCAGGGCCGGGGCGTGCAGGACGGCCGCCCCGCGCCGCTGGAGCAGCGCCCCCAGTTCGTCGGCCCGGCGGGCGGCGGTCACGCCCACGGTGAATCCGGCCAGGGGGCCGTGGTCAGGTCGCTGCTGTTCGTCGTCCATCGCTCGCCGCGCTCCGATCGTTCACACCCGTGTGCCTGCGCACGTGCCGGCCGAGCCTGTCAACGGCGCGTGACAGGCTCGGTTCCGCCTCATGTCACCAGTGTTACGTCATACCTCGGCGTAGTGGAGCCGGGCCTCGGGCCGTGCCGGTCCCGTGGGCCCGTCCGGCGCCGGTACGGCCGGGCGGCGAAGGTATACCGCCCAGGTGACGGCGAAACAGACGGCGTAGAAGGCGAGGAAGGCGACGAAGGCGCCGGTGCCCGAGCCGACGGAGAGGAAGGACTGCCGGAAGGCGAGGTTGATGGCGACGCCGCCGAGCGCGCCGACCGCGCCGATCAGCCCCATGGAGGCACCGGAGAGCCGCCGCCCATACGCCACGGCCTCCTCGCCCCTCAGCCCCCTGGCGAGCGCCTTGTTCTGGAAGATCCCGGGGATCATCTTGAACGTGGACCCGTTGCCGAGTCCGCTGAGCGCGAACAGCACCACGAACACGGCGACGAACAGCCCGAGCGACTTCGCCATGCTGGCCGCGACGAGTACGGCGGTGGCGGCGGCCATGGCGACGAAGTTCCACAGCGTGATCCGCGCGCCGCCGTACCGGTCGGCGAGCCTGCCGCCCAGCGGCCGGATCAGGGAGCCGAGCAGCGGGCCGATGAAGGTGAGGTACGCGGCCTGGAGCGGGGTGCGCCCGAACTGGGTCTGGAGCACCTGCCCGAAGGCGAAGCTGTAGCCGATGAACGAGCCGAACGTGCCGATGTACAGCACCGCCATGATCCAGGTGTGGGCCTCCCGGACGGCGTCCTTGGCGGCTCCGGTGTCGTTCTTCACGGAGGCGAGGTTGTCCATGAAGCAGGCGGCGAGGACGGCGGCCACCAGGATCAGCGGGATGTAGATGCCGAGCAGCACCCGCGGTCCGCCGTTCGCCCCGATGATCGCGAGCGCGGTCAGCTGGATGACCGGCACGCCGATGTTCCCGCCCCCGGCGTTGAGACCGAGCGCCCAGCCCTTCTTCCTCAGCGGGAAGAAGGCGTTGATGTTGGTCATGGAGGAGGCGAAGTTGCCGCCGCCGATGCCGGCGAGCAGGCCCACCAGGAGGAACGTCGAGAAGGACGTCCCCGGCTCCATGACCGTGAAGGCCGCGACGGTCGGCACGAGCAGCAGCCCGGCCGAGATGACCGTCCAGTTCCGCCCGCCGAAGAGCGCGACCGCGAAGGTGTACGGCACCCGGACCACGGCCCCGACCAGGGTCACCACGGACGTCAGCAGGAACTTGTCGGCCGGCGTCAGCCCGTACTCCGGGCCCATGAAGAGCACCAGTACGGACCACAGCGTCCAGACCGAGAACCCGATGTGTTCGGAGAGGACGGAGAAGAACAGGTTGCGTCGGGCGATCCGCTCCCCCGTCTCCTTCCAGAAGGTCTCGTCCTCCGGATCCCAGTGCTGGATCCAGCGGCCGCCAGGGACTGTCATGACGCCTCCACGGTGCTCCGTAGCTCGGTTGCACCGACGGTAGGGAGGGCGCGTTTCGGGCCTGTGGGGCTGTGGATGACCGGAAGGGAACGTTGCTCTCACCCGACGCCGGGGCGCGATGAGAGGTCACCGTCGAGAGGCGCGTCAGCCCTGCGGGGGCCGGGGCTGCCAGGTGGGCTGCTGGGGCGGGTACGGCTGCTGGGGGTACTGGGGCTGCTGGTACTGGCCAGGGGCCGCCTGAGCCGGATACGGCTGCGGCTGCGGCTGCGGCTGCGGCTGCGGCTGCGGCTGCGGCTGGGCGTACGGGCCGGGAGCGGGCTGTGCGTAACCACCGGGCACGGGCGCGGCGTACCCACCAGGGACACCAGGGACACCAGGGACGGCGTACCCACCGGGAGCGGCGGGTGTGCCGGGGGCCGGCCAGCCGTACGGCGGCGCGGTGGCGGGCGCGGGGCCGCCGTACCCGAACGGGTTGCCGTGCCCGGGGAGTTGCGCCCCGGGCGCCAGGTACCGCACCCGCCCCGTCTCGTCGGCCACCGGCGTGAACCCGGCGGCCCGCAGCCGGGCCGCGAACCTGGCGTTGCGCTTGCGTGTCACGAGGAGGCCGACGCCCAGGAGCGCCAGCACGCACAGCCAGACGACCGCGGCCACGACGAAGTCCCCGGACGCCCCGCCGAGGCGGAACCCGACGATCGCGCAGCCGACCGTGACACCGAGCGCGGCGTACCCCATCCGCTTCTCGGCGCTCTTGCCGGTGAGGTCGAAGTTGATCCGCGCCTTGAGGAGTTCGAGTGCGTCCGGCACGAGCGGCGGCAGGGACACCCCGTCGTGGGCGTTCGGATACTGCGCCCAGTTCTGCGCGGCGCGGGCGCGGGCCTGCGGGCCGGGGTCGGGGACGAGCAGCATCGTGAGCGAGCCGTTGCTCCCGCCACCCTGCCGCACGTCCGCGTACTCGTACCCGAACTGCTGGGCGACGAAGGCGAGTCTGGCAAGTTTCTTCACGGACGCCATCGGGCTGGTCAGCTCGACCGGCTCCCCGCTCGCGATCAACCGCAGCATCTTCCGCGTCTGCCGCTTGCTCATCCCGCCCACTCCCCCCGACCGGCTTCCGCCGCCCTGTTCACTTCCGCAACCGGGGCAGTCTCGCACGGGCGAACGGCACCCGTCAGCCCCGGTGGGCCGCCCCGGCTCCCCGCGCCGCAGCGGCACGCTTCGTACCGTTCGGCCACAGCCGTGGCTTCCGCTTCGCCGCGAGGTCCTCGACCCAGCCGACCGCGAGGACCGTCAGCCCGATGAGGGGCCAGACGAGGGCGAACATCCAGATCGTGTACGCGCCGTCGAGGGCACCGACCGCTCGCTCGCCCTGCATGAAGGGCAGGTGGTAGGCCAGGTCGATGATCGGGACGGTGGCCATGATCAGCAGGTTGTGCCAGAGGTAGATGGTGACCGCGCGGTTGTTGGAGAGGGTCACCAGCTTGTCCCACCTGGCCAGGCGGCCGGGGAGTTCCTGCCACGACGGGGAGTACTGGAGGAGGATCACCACGAACCCGAACGACCAGGTCGCCTGGGCCAGCGGGATGTCGTTGAGGTCCCAGCCGTCGGGGCCCAGGTGGTTCGAGGCCCACCACAGGCCGAAGGCCATGACCAGGGACGCGCAGGAGACGGAGACGTACCGCGGGATCTGCTTCAGCATGCCCTCGTGGTGGGCGAAGCCGAGGACCCAGCAGCCGCCGTAGACCGCGAAGTCGGTGACCGCGTTGCCCGTCTCGCCGGGGATCTTCACCAGCCCGGTGCCGACGATCGCCGTGAGGCCGAGCGGCGCGAGCAGCGTCGGCCACGGCGCCTTGCGGAACAGCCACAGCAGCAGCGGCGAGGCGATGACGAACCAGAGGTAGGCGCGCAGGTACCACAGCGGTCCCGCGGCCTGCACCGCCCAGGTGTCCTCCAGCAGGCCGGACGGGGAGCCGACGTGCCAGGGGTAGGGCGGGGCGCCGATCGGGACGAGGTAGTTGAACAGCTCGACCAGGCCCCAGGTGCCGCCACGGTCCGGGTCCTCGGTGGGGTTCCAGCCGTTCGCGAACATCATCGTGAGCACGACGGCGGCGAACACCCACATCGGCGGCAGGAGCCGGCGCACGCGCCCGCGGATGACGCCCAGCGCCGGGCGCTTCAGCGACCGGGCCATCAGCGAGCCGGCCAACGCGAACATCACGCCCATCGACGGGAAGAGCACCGACAGCCAGGCCCAGCCGAAGAGGTGGTACACCACGACGCGGACCAGGGCGACGGAACGCAGCAGGTCCAGGTAGCGGTCGCGCCCCGGTTTCGGCGCGGCGGGCGCGGCGGGCCCCGCGGGAGGGGGCTCGGTCGCGGGTTCCGTCGTGCGCTGCCGCGGGACGGCGTACGGCGTGCCCGCGGTCGCGTCCGGGCCCTGCGCGTAGGGCGTGCCGTAGGGGGTGCCGTATGGTGCCCCGGCCGGTTCCGGGACCGGGCCCGTGCCGGTCGTGTAACCGTGGGTCATGCCACGGGCCTCCGATCATCGTGGCTCTGCGAACGCTGCTGCGGCACGGAGCCGCCGGGTGCCCCGACGACACCGGTGCGCCGCAGCTTCTGCCAGCGCAGGCGGCCGCCGGTGAGTGCGGTGATCCAGGACTGGAGCAGCACGACGTACATGAGCTGGCGGTAGAGGATCTGCTGCAACGGCAGCGAGATCAGGTGGGTCATGCGTTCACGGTCGAGGCGGAAGGCGAAGGCCGCGCAGACCGCCTGGATGGCGAGGACGCCCAGCCACGCGATGATCGTCTTCTGGGTCGGGCCGAAGACGATGCCGTAGAGCAGGAAGACGTCGATCAGCGGGGCCAGCAGCGGGGCCACGATCATGAACAGCGAGACGAAGGGCAGGCCGATGCGGCCGAAGCGGCCCGAGGGGCCCTTCTCGATCACGGCGCGGCGGTGCTTCCAGATCGCCTGCATGGTGCCGTACGACCAGCGGTAGCGCTGCGACCAGAGCTGCTGGACCGTCTCGGGGGCCTCGGTCCAGGCGCGGGCGTTCTCGGCGTAGACCACGCGCCAGCCGGCGCGGTGCAGCGCCATGGTGACGTCGGTGTCCTCGGCGAGGGTGTCGTCGCTCATGCCGCCGAACGGCTCCAGGGCGGAGCGGCGGAAGGCGCCGACGGCACCGGGGATGGTCGGCATGCAGCCCAGCACGTCGTACATCCGGCGGTCGAGGTTGAAGCCCATCACGTACTCGATGTGCTGCCAGGCGCCGATGAGGCTGTCCTTGTTGCCGACCTTCGCGTTGCCGGCCACGGCGCCGACCTTCGGGTCGCCGAAGGGCTGGACGAGTTCGCGGACGGTGGACGGTTCGAAGACGGTGTCGCCGTCCATCATCACGACGATGTCGTGGCTGGCGTTGGCCAGGCCCCGGTTGAGCGCGGCCGGCTTGCCCGCGTTGAGCTGGCGGATCACCCGGACGTTCGGCAGGCCCATGGCCTCGACGATCCGTGCCGTGCCGTCGGTGGAGCCGTCGTCGATGACGATGATCTCGACCGGGTGGTCACTCGCCATCAGGGACAGGACGGTGTTCTCGATGCACTTGGCCTCGTTGTACGCCGGCACCAGCACCGTCACCGGTTCGGTCACCGGCGGGCCCCAGCGGAAGTTCCTGCGCCGGACCCGGCGGGCGTGGAGGCCGGAGAGCAGGAGCATCAGCACAAAGCGGCCGATGACCAGGGTGCCGATGACCGCCAGGCCCACCACCAGGCCGTCGGTGATCTTGCCCGAGGCCTGGACCAGGAAGACCCACGCCTTGCCCTTCCACAGTTCCGCGCCGCTCACCGGGGCCATCGCGCTGGGCGCGTCCAGGGCCTCGGTGAGGTTGTCGAACTCGTAGCCCCGCTTCTGCAGGTCGGGCAGGAGCGTGTCCAGCGCCGCGACGGTCTGGCTGCGGTCGCCGCCGGAGTCGTGCATCAGGACGATGGCGCCCTTGCCGTGCTTCGGCGTGGCGCGGCGGATGATCTCGTCGACGCCGGGCCGCCGCCAGTCCTCACTGTCGGTGTTGTTGACGACGGTGATGTAGCCGCGGCTGCCGATGTACTCGGTGACCGGCCAGGACTTGTTGTCCATGGCGCGGGCGAAGGAGGAGTACGGCGGGCGGAAGAGCGAAGTGCGGACGCCGGCCGCGCCGGTGATCGCCAGCTGGTTCTGCGACAGCTCCCAGTCGATGCGCTTCTTGGACTGGAAGGAGAGGTCGGGGTGGTTGAAGGTGTGCAGGCCGACCTCGTGGCCCTCGTCGACCATGCGCTTGACGAGGTCGGGGTAGCGGGAGGCCATGGTGCCGGTGACGAAGAACACGCCGTGCGCGTCGTACTTCTTCAGCACGTCCAGCACCCTCGGCGTCCAGGTCGGGTCCGGGCCGTCGTCGAAGGTGAGGACCAGGTGGTGGTCGGGCACGCGCAGGCTGTCGGTGCGACCGCCCCGGGCGTCGATGACCGGGCCGCCCTCCAGGATCTTCTCCGGCACCCGGTCGGTGGCGGCGGGCGGCTGGACGCGGTGGTCGGCGAGGATCTCGCTGTGCACGTATCCGCGGAGCATGAGCATGGCCACCAGGGCGACCAGGACGAGCAGCGGCAGCAGCAGGCGCAGGGGCAGGCGGCGGCGGGAGCCCTCACGGGCGGCGCGGCGCGCGGTCCCGTGACGGCGGGTGCGGGATGCCATCAGAGGGCGCTCTCCGGGGACAGGGAAGAGGACGTGGAAGCGTGGTCCGAGCCCGCTGCTTCGGCGGCCACGACGGACGCGTCCGCGGAACCGGCGGCGGAGAGGGGATCGCTCACGCCGTTGGCGGTCGTGTCGTCGCCGGCCGGGTCGGTGCCGGAGGTGGGGTCGACGGTGGGTGCCGTCGGGTCGACGGTGGGGTCACCGCCGCCCGCCGGGACCGACGGGTCGGGGCTGGCGGAGGGCGGCAGCTGCGTCGACCGCGTCGGGTCCGGGTCGCTCGCGCCGTCGTCCGGCTGCGCACCGGTTCCCGCCGTCCCGGTCTCCGAGGCGTCCGGGCCGGCGCTGGTGCCGGGCTGCTGCGCGGTGCCGGACGTGCCGGGCACGGCGGCGTCCTCACCGGGCGCCGTGGTCACGCCGGTTCCGGCCGAAGGGCTGGTCCGCGGGGCCGCGCTGCCGGTGCCGGAGGGCTGGGCCGACTCGGAGGGCAGCGGGGTGGTGTCGACCTGGCCGGCAGGCTTGCCCTCCTGCTGGCCCTCCACGGGCAGCCAGGGCGCGTCGGAGTTGCCGGACAGCAACGTGGAGACGATGACCACGGCGTAGATCGCGCAGGCCACGCCGACGGCTATGCCGAGGCGTCGGTACAGGCGGCTGCGGCGTCCCGACGCGTCGACGAAGACGGGCCCGTCGGAGGGCTCCGGGCCGCCCTTGCGGTGCTGCCCGCTCTCGGCCCGGCGGATCACGCCGTCGCCCAGCTGCACGGCGTCGAGCTGGACCGTCACCTCGTGCGGGTCGTGGGTGTGGTCGCCGCTGCCGGCGTCGGTCTCGTCGTCCGGGGTCTCCTGCCAAGGGTCGCGGAGGACCGCGGTGGCGGGGGCGGACGCGTGCGCGGTCGCGGTCGCAGGGAAGGCGCGGGTCGGGGAGGCCGGGGAGTCCGGAAGAACCGGAGGAAGAACGTCCGTCACATCGGCGTCCACGCCGGCACCGACCGGACGGTTCCCGGCGGGACCGGTCGCGGTCGCCGGGAAGGCGCGGGTCGGGGGCGCCGGGGAGTCCGGAAGAACCGGAGGAAGAACGTCCGTCACGCCGGAGTCCGCGCCGGCACCCACCGGGCGGTTCCCGGCGGGACCGGCGGGGCGGGGAGAGGCGAACGGGGTGGTTCGGGTCGGGTTGCCGCCGGCCGGGCCGGTACGGGCGTTCGGGCCGGCCGGGTGCGGGCCGGCCGGGTTCGCCTTGGCCTGGTTCGCCCTGGCGGGGGCGGTCTCCGCCGGGCCGGTGCCGGCCGGGCCGGTGCCGGCCGGGCCGGTCCTGCCCCAGGTGATCCGGCCCTGGTTCATCGAGTCGCTGCCCGGGAACGGGCCCGCGGAGCCCCGGTGTGACGGGCCGTCGCCCGTCGGGTCCGGGTATCCGTTCGCCGGGGCCCCGGCCATGCGGTCCCGCCCTATTCGGTCCCGGCTTGCCGGGCCCTGGCCCCTGTGGTCCCGCTCTATTCGGTCCCGGCCTGTCGGGCCCTGGCCCCTGCGGTCCCGGTCCATGTGGTCCCGGCCCATGCGGTCCCGCCCTATTCGGTCCGGGCCTATTCGATCCCTGCCCACGCGGGAGCCGAGGGCCTCCGTCGCGCCGGCGTCGGCGTGGGAGCCGAGCGGCCGGGTCGCGGTGGCGTCCGGCGACGGCTGGGCGGCGCCACGCGGCGTACCCGTACCCGCGGCGGCACCCCCGAAGCCCGCGCCGGGGCGACGCACGGTCTCACCGGCGGCCCCGAACCACCCCGACCCGGACCCGGCGGACCCGGTGAACCCGCCGGACGCCCCGTCGGCGCCCGGTGTCTCTCCGGTCACCGGGAGATCCCGGGTCGCCGGAAACACGTCGGTGACATCGGCGTCCTGTCCCGAATCCGGCACATCACGCATCCCGGACACAGCCTCGGGCTCCTCCGCTTGGGCGTCTTTTTGCCATTTCTTCACGCGCACGCACTTCCCCCCACGGGACAGTTCACGGGTGCGCATACGACTCCGAGCACCCGTCGGCCGAACCGGCCCCCACCAGGTTCGAGCGCCCCCTGTACCACACCGTGCTCAGGCCACGAATGTAGCGCACGCGGAGGATGCGTGGTTCCCGCGTGCCAATTAAGGAACGGACATCACACCGGCGTCGGTGGCCGGAATCCACCCTCCGGCGGACCTGCGCAGCCAGCCCTCACGGGCCGCGACCTGGGACGCCGCCCGGCGCAACGCGCCGAGCGCCGGGTGCACCAGCCCCTTCCGCCAGACCAGTGACACCGGCGACAGCGGCACCGGATCGACGAGCGGGCGCACCACGGTCGACGCCAGGGCCGGGAAGCTCACCACGGCGAGGATCGGATGGCGCGTCCTGTCCATGATCCGTTGGAATTCCTCCTCCCCGACGGCCAGCGGAACGGGCGCCGCCACCTCGATGCCGCGCCCCGCGAACAGGCGGTGCGCGAGGTCGGTCCACTCCGGGGTGCGCGGGTTGCCCGCCCCGGCGTACACGGTCTCGCCCGCGAGCGCGGCGAGCGGCACCTCCGTCAGCCCGGCCAGCGGATGGTCCTCGGGCAGGACCACCGCCATGGGCTCGTAGCGGACCGGCTGGTGACCGAGGCCGGCCCGCAGCGCGGGGGCGAGCCCCGCGAACCGGCCGAAGGAGGTGTCGAGGCGGCCCGCGAGCACTTCGGCGGCGGCGTACGTCAGCCCGCTCTCGTAACGCGCCATCAACTCCAGTCCGGGCGCCAGCGCCCGGGCCCGCTCCAGGACCAGGCGGCCGGTGACCAGACCCGGGGAGTTGAGGTCGACCAGCAGCGGGCGGGCCTGCCCGAAGGCGGCCAGGAGGTCGTCCTGCGCCTGGAGGACCCGGCGGGCGTACGGCAGCAGCCGCTCGCCGTCGGCCGTGAGGGTCACCTGCCGGGTGGTGCGGACGAACAGGTCGGCGCCCAGTTCCCTCTCCAACCGCCGCACGTCCCTGCTGAGCGCCTGCTGGGCGACGTACAGGCGGGCGGCGGCGCGGGTGAAGTGCAGGTCCTCGGCGACGGTGACGAAGGCGCGCAGGAGGCGGGGGTCGAGGTGGGCGGGCGCGGGCATCCGGCGAACTTACAACACGGGTGCGTGAATGGGGCCGGAACAGGTGTTGGACCCCGCGATCACCCGCGGGCGACGGTGGGCGCATGCCGCAACCGTCTTCCGGGCGCCCCTCCCGGCCCACCCCTCTCCTCGCTCTGACCGCGGACACCCTGGTCGCCGCCGACTTCCGCCCGCGCACCCGGCACCGGCCGCCCGGCCCGTACCGCCGCCTCCTCGCCACACCCGGCGCCCGAGCGTTCACGATCGGGAATCTCATGGCGCGCATGCCCATGGGCATGTTCAGCGTGAGCGCGGTCGTGATGATCGCCGGTACGCGTGGTTCGTACGCCCTCGCCGGAGCCGTCACCGCGACGGGGATGGCGGCGACGGCGCTCGTCGCGCCGTGGACCGCGCGGTTCGTGGACCGGCACGGCCAGGCCGGGGTGGCGCTGCCCGCCACGCTGGTCGCCGCGCTGGGCTCGATCGCCCTGCTGCTGTGCGTCCGGTTCGACGCGCCCGCCTGGACCCTGTTCGCCGCGTACGCCGCCACCGCGACGACGCCCAACACCGGCGGCATGGCCCGCGCCCGCTGGGCCCACCTGCTGAAGGGCCGGAAGGGCGCCGCCGACGCCCTGCACACCGCGAACTCCTTCGAGCAGGCCGCGGACGAACTGTGCTTCATGCTCGGGCCGGTCCTCGCGGCCTTCCTGTGCACGGCGTGGTTCCCGGAGGCGGGCACGCTCGTCGGCGTGGTGCTGCTGGTGACCGGCATGCTCCTCTTCACCGCCCAGCGCGGGTCCGAGCCGCCGGCCCGGCCGCACCCGACGGCGAAGGCGCCCTTCCGCGTCCCCGGCATCCCGCCGCTGCTGGCCGTGTGCCTGGCGATGGGCGCGGTGTTCGGGGCCGTGGAGGTCGTCACCATCGCGTTCGCGGAAGCACAGGGGCACCGCGCGGCGGCCGGTGTGGTCCTCGCGCTGCAGGCGGCCGGCTCCTGTGCGGCCGGCCTGCTGTACGGCGCGGTGAAGCCGTCCGGGCCCGCCGAACGCCGCCTGCCGTGGTGCGTCGCCGCGATGACGGCCCTGATGACGCTGCCGCTGCTCGCGGCGTCCCTCACGGGCTCCCTGCCCCTGCTGGCGCTGACGCTGCTGGTCGCCGGCATGGCGACCGCCCCGACGATGGTCACCACCATGACGCTGGTGCAGCACCGCTCCCCCGAGGGCCGGTTGAACGAGGGCATGACCCTCGCGGTGACCGGCCTGCTCGGCGGCATCGCCTGCGGCAGCGCGGCGGGCGGCTGGACGGTGGAGCACGCCTCCCCGACGGCCGCCTACGGCATACCGGTCACGGCGGCCGCGGCAGCTCTGCTGCTCGCCCTGGCACCGGCCCGGCGCCCGGCGCGCCGGGCGCGGGCATGACGAAGGCCCCGCCGCGCTGGAGCGGCGGGGCCTTCGCCCACATGGGAACTGTGGAGATGGCGGGAATCGAACCCGCGTCCAACGGTGCGGAATCAGGGCTTCTCCGTGTGCAGTCCGCTTCGATTTTCTCAGCCCCGGAGATCACGCGGACAAGTCTCCGACGGGCTCAGTCACTGTTTGGTTTCCCTCTTCACCCCGTGACCGGGATCAAGGTTTAGTCCCCTAGCTGATGCCAGGATCCGGGTCGGGAACAGCCCCGGGCTGACACTCCCTTAGTAGGAGGCTCGCTTCGCTACCTGAGGTCAGGCAGCGAGGGCGAAGGCCTGCTGGGAGGAATCGCGCTTGGTGTTGGCGATTATTTTTTTCGGCCTGTGGTTTACGAGATCATGGCCGCTTCCTCGACACGCTTCCCCTGCTTCGACAACCGCTGTCGAAACCGATCATCCCCATGTTGATTTTTCAATCCGCGCACCCTCGTGGGGTGCGTCATCCATCGTACGTGACCAACGCACGCGGGTGCCAGCCCATTCCCCGGGGCCGGGCCCGCGGCTCCCCCGGGGTCAGGCCCGCTGCTTGCGCCGGATCGCCGAGATCGTCCGCTCCGCCTCGCGGCGGTCCTGCTTCTCCCGCAGCGTCTGCCGCTTGTCGTACTCCTTCTTGCCGCGCGCCAGCGCGATCTCGACCTTGGCCCGGCCGTCCTTGAAGTACAGCGCCAGGGGCACGATCGTGTGGCCGGTCTCCTGGGACTTCGACTCCAGCTTGTCGATCTCCACGCGGTGCAGCAGCAGCTTCCGCTTGCGGCGGGCGCTGTGGTTGGTCCAGGTGCCCTGGCTGTACTCGGGCACGTGCACGTTGTGCAGCCACGCCTCGTGTCCGTCCAGCTGCACGAAGCCGTCGGCCAGCGACGCCCGCCCCTGGCGCAGTGACTTCACCTCGGTCCCGGACAGGACCAGGCCGGCCTCGTAGGTGTCGAGGATCTGGTAGTCGTGCCGCGCCTTCTTGTTCTGCGCGATCAGCTTGCGCCCTTTTTCCTTAGCCATAGTGCCGCCCATTTTGGCACTAGGCGGGGGGCCCGCGGAAAGCCGATTACGGGAGCCGGGCCGACGGGGCGTCCGCCCGCCGCCCCAGTCCGCTGAGCACGGTCTCCGCCCGGTCCAGCGCGTCCGGTCCGGCCGGATCGACGGTCAGGTCGGGCGTGATGCCCGTGCCGTCGACGCCGCGGCCGGAGGGGGTGCGGTAGTGCCCGACGGTCAGCTCGGCCACCGAGCCCCCGGGCAGCCGGCTCGGCATCTGCACCGAGCCCTTGCCGAAGGTGCGGGAACCCGCGACGACCGCGCGTCCGCGGTCCTGGAGGGCGCCGGTGAGCAGCTCGGCCGCGCTCATGGTGCCGTCGTCGACGAGCGCGACCAGGGGCCTGTCGGTGTCGCCCCCGGGCTCGGCGTGCAGGGCCCGCTGCTCGCCGTCGACGTCGTACGTGGCGACCAGGCCGCCGTCCAGGAAGGCGGAGGCGGCGGTGACGGCCTCGGCGACCAGGCCGCCGCTGTTGCCGCGCAGGTCGAGGACGACGCCCGCGCCGGACGGCACCCGCGACACGGCGGCGCGCACCTGTTCGCCGACTCCCTTGGTGAAGGAGTCGACCTGGACGACGGTGACGCCGCTCACCCGCGTGCGCACGGTCACGGGGTCGGTGGACAGCCTGGCCCGGCGGACGGTCTCGGTCCACGCGCGCGTGCCGCGTTCCAGACCGAGCCGGACGGCGGTGCCGGCGGCCTCGGCCTCGGTGTCGCCGCGCAGTATCGAGACGACCTCGGTGACCGGGCGTCCGTCGACCCGCTCGCCGTCGACGGTGCGCAGCCGGTCGCCCTCTCGGATGCCGGCGCCCGCGGCCGGCGAGCCGGCACGCACCCCGGTCACCTCGATGCGGCCGTCGCTCTCCCGGCGCGCGGAGAGCCCGACGCCGGTGTACCGGCCGTCCAGGGCCTCCTCCAACTCCTCGTACTCGCCCCGGGAGTAGACGGCGCCCCAGCGGTCACCGCTGCGGCTGACGGCGCGTTCGGCTGCCTCCACGGGGGACTTGCCGTCCGCCATCGCCTCGGCCGCCGCCCGGGCCACCTCCTCCTGGCGCCCGACGGGAGCGGCCGTACGGGCCGTGCCGGGCGCGGGATTCCGGTCGGTGCCGGGGAGCGAGCCGGTGGCCGCGCCCGCGACGAGCACGCTCGCGAACACCAAGGTCAGGGTGGCCCCGCGGCGCGTGCGGCGGGGCTGACAGAACAGGTCACGGCCTGACATGCCGGTGAGTCTAGGACAACCCGGGAGGGCCGAACGGTCGCTTTCCCGTTCGGCCCTCTTGGCATGTGTCACACCTTCAGGTACTTGCGCAGCGCGAAGAACGCGGCCAACGCGGGCATCAGCAGGCTGGTGGCGAGGATGAGCGGCAGCTTCGTCAGCAGGGCGTCCCAGCCGATGAAGTCGATCAGGGCCAGCTTCTCGGACAGGGCGAGCCCGTGGTCGATGAGGAAGTACCGCGCGGCGATCAGGAACGCGCAGGCGACCGTGCCGCCGATGAGCCCGGCGACCGCCGCCTCCATGATGAACGGCGCCTGGATGTAGAAGCCCGAGGCGCCCACCAGCCGCATGATGCCGGTCTCGCGCCGCCGGCTGAACGCCGAGACCCGCACCGTGTTGACGATCAGCATCAGCGCGACGACCAGCATGAGCGCCATCACCGCGCGGGCGGCCCAGTTCATGCCGTTGAGGAGTTCGAAGAGGCTGTCCAGGGTCGCGCGCTGGTCCGCCACGGACTGCACGCCGTCCCGGCCCTCGAACGCGGTCGCGATGACCTGGTACTTCTCCGGGTCCTTCAGCTTGATCCGGTACGACTCCGGCATCTGGTCCGGCGTGAGCGAGCTGGCCAGCGGCGAGTCCCCGAACTGGTCCTTGTAGTGCTTGTACGCCTCGTCCTGCGACTCGTACGTCACCGTGTCCACGACCGACAGCTCGTCGAGGTCGGCGAGGATCTGCTTCTTCTGGTCCTCGGTCACCGCGCCCTTGGCGCAGGCGGGGTCGGACTTCGCGTCGCTCTTGTTGCAGAGGTAGACGGTGACGTTGACCTTGTCGTACCAGTAGCCCTTCATGGTGTTGACCTGGTCGCTCATCAGCAGCGAACCGCCGAACAGGGCCAGGGACAGGGCGACGGACACGATGACCGCGAAGGTCATGGTCAGATTGCGGCGAAGACCGACACCGATCTCCGAGAGCACGAACTGGGCGCGCATGGCGTCTCGTTAAGCCTTTCCGTTCCTCGTCAGTGCTGGTAGCCGTAGACGCCGCGTGCCTGGTCGCGGACGAGGCGGCCCTTCTCCAGCTCGATGACGCGCTTGCGCATCTGGTCCACGATGTTCTGGTCGTGGGTGGCCATGATCACGGTGGTGCCCGTCCGGTTGATGCGGTCGAGCAGCTTCATGATCCCGACCGAGGTCTGCGGGTCCAGGTTGCCGGTGGGCTCGTCGGCGATCAGCAGCTTGGGCCGGTTGACGAAGGCCCGCGCGATGGCGACGCGCTGCTGCTCACCGCCGGACAGCTCACCGGGCCTGCGGTCCTCCTTGCCGCCGAGCCCGACGAGGTCGAGCACCTGCGGCACGGACTTGCGGATCTCGCCGCGGGACTTGCCGATGACCTCCTGGGCGAAGGCGACGTTCTCGCCGACCGTCTTGTTCGGCAGCAGGCGGAAGTCCTGGAACACCGTCCCCAGTTGGCGCCGCATCTGCGGCACCTTCCAGTTGGACAGGCGGGCGAGGTCCTTGCCCAGGACGTGCACCTGTCCGTGGCTGCACCGCTCCTCGCGGAGGATCAGCCGCAGGAAGGTGGACTTTCCGGAGCCGGAGGACCCCACGAGGAAGACGAACTCGCCCTTCTCGACCTCCAGGGAGACGTCCCTGAGGGCTGGGTGGTTCTGCTTGGGGTAGACCTTGGACACGTTGTCGAATCGGATCACGGATGCACCACGGGTCGCCGGGGGTAGATGAGCGTGACCATACGCGAAGCGGGGTGCGGACCGCAGTCACCGGTCGGGGTTGCACGACAGTCACACGTTTTGTCCCTGCCCGTACGGGGCATGCACACGGGTCCGGCCTCAGGGGGAAGGCGCGCGGGGCCCCATGGAACCTGGCACAGTGGAAGGGGAACGTTCACGTCGGTGTGGGCGTTGTTCTGACGGAGCCGGCGGCAAGGAGGGCGAGCGCATGACGTACGACCGGTTGGTGTGCGCGAACTGCGCGGCGCCCGTGAGCGAGGGCCGGTGCCCGGTCTGCCGGGCCAACCGCGAAAGGCTGCAGCAGGGGAACTTCCTCGCGGACCTGAACCCGATGACGCTGATCGTGCTGCTGGCGGTGCTGATCGCGGTGATGGCCCTGCTGGCCCACCGGACCGCCTGACGCCCCCGGGGGACCTCACGGGCCCCCACGGGGCACGGACGCGGAAGGTGCCCGGAGCGCTGAACGCTCCGGGCACCTTCACCTGCGTGCGCAGTGCGTACGCGGGTGACCGCCGTCAGGCAGCCGCCCCGCCGCGACCGTTCATCATCCGCGGCAGCATGCGGAAGCCGATGCCACCGGCGATCATCGTGGCGGCGCCGACCAGCAGGAACGTGGTCTCCGCGGCGCCGGTCTCGGCCAGCTCGTCACCGCTGCCCTGGGCTGCGGTGTCGGAGGCCTGGGCCTCGTCGCCGGTGTCGGTCAGGGCCGAGGAACCCTCGTCCTGGGTGACGGTGTCGTTGCTGCCACCGTCGGGGGTGGTGCCACCGGTGCCACCGGTGGCACCGGTGGTGCCGGTGCCGCCGGAAGTGCCCGTACCGCCGGTGGTGCCACCGTCACCGCCGGTCGAACCGCCGGTGCCGCCGGTCGAACCGCCGGTGGTGCCGGTGGTGCCCGTACCGCCGGAAGTGCCGGTGGTGCCGGTGCCGCCGGAAGTGCCGGTGGTGCCGGTGCCGCCGTTGTCGCCCGAGCCGCCGTTGTCGCCGGAACCGCCGTTGTCACCACCCTCGGACGTGCCCACGGTCGTGCCCTCCGAGGTGCCCTCGGACGTGCCCACGGAGGTACCTTCCGACGTGCCCACGGAGGTGCCCACGGAGGTGCCCACGGAGGTGCCCTCGGACGTGCCCTCCGACGTACCGGTCGAGGTGCCCTCGGACGTACCTTCCGACGTACCCGTCGAGGTGCCCTCGGTCACGCCCAGCGAGGCGCCCTCGGTGAGGCCGCCCTCGGTCGTGCCTTCCGTGGTGCCCTCGGTGTCCTCCGCGCCGCCCTGGACGCTGACGCCGACGCCGGCGTCGTCGACACCCGCGCCCAGGCCGAGGTCGAGCGCCGAAGCGGCACCCGCGGCGGTCAGGGAGGCACCGGCCGCGATCACTGCGCCGGCCGCTATGCGCGCGACACGGATGCGCGTCTTCTTCGTCATGTAGTTGCTACCCCCAGTAGCCGAAATAGTCGGTGAGGCCGCGCTCGGAGCCGTGATCGACGGGAGGTAGCTGCCTGCTGAAGTCCCCCGGTTCACATGCGCCCCAGAAATACGCATGCCGCGCCTCACCCTGACGAATGTTCCATGCAACGTCAAGGCCGTTGCGTACGCGATGTCCGGGTAAGAGGCGTATGCCGGACGCATGGAGTGTGAGTGTGACGTAAAAGCCAGGCATCACGGACAGAAAAAGGCAACTGCCCCAACGAAGGGGGCAGTTGCCTTGTCTCGCCTTGTCTCGCCTTGTCGACAAAGCGCCGTTCGCGCTCCGTCTTACTTCTCCTGCTGCTTGCGCCAGCGAATGCCGGCCTCCAGGAACCCGTCGATCTCGCCGTTGAACACGGCCTCGGGGTTGCCCACTTCGTGCTCGGTGCGCAGGTCCTTGACCATCTGGTACGGGTGCAGCACGTACGAACGCATCTGGTTGCCCCAGGAGTTGCCGCCGTCGCCCTTGAGGGCGTCCATCTTGGCCTGCTCCTCCTGGCGGCGCCGCTCCAGCAGCTTGGCCTGCAGGACGTTCATCGCCGTGGCCTTGTTCTGGATCTGGGAGCGCTCGTTCTGGCAGGAGACCACGATGCCGGTGGGGAGGTGGGTGAGGCGCACGGCGGAGTCGGTGGTGTTCACGCCCTGGCCGCCGGGGCCGGAGGACCGGTACACGTCCACCCGCAGCTCGGACTCGTCGATCTCGATGTGGTCGGTCTGCTCGACCACCGGGAGGATCTCGACGCCCGCGAAGGAGGTCTGGCGGCGCCCCTGGTTGTCGAAGGGCGAGATGCGCACCAGGCGGTGGGTGCCCTGCTCGACGGAGAGGGTGCCGTAGGCGTACGGCACCTGCACGGCGAAGGTCGTCGACTTGATGCCGGCCTCCTCCGCGTACGACGTCTCGTAGACCTCCGTCTTGTAGCCGCGCTGCTCGGCCCAGCGCAGGTACATGCGCTGGAGCTTCTCGGCGAAGTCGGCGGCGTCCACGCCGCCGGCCTCCGCGCGGATGTTGACGAGCGCCTCACGGGCGTCGTACTCGCCCGAGAGCAGCGTGCGGACCTCCATCTCGTCCAACGCCTTCCTGACGGCCGTGAGCTCGGACTCGGCCTCGGCCCGGGTGTCCGGGTCGTCCTCCTCCTCGGCCATCTCGAAGAGCACGGCGAGATCGTCGATCCGGCCGCGCAGGGCCTCGGCCTTGCGCACCTCGGCCTGGAGGTGGGAAAGCTTGCTGGTGATCTTCTGCGCCGCCTCCGGGTCGTCCCACAGGGAGGGCGCTGCCGCCTGCTCCTCGAGCACGGCGATGTCTGCCCTCAGCCTGTCGAGGTCCAGGACGGCCTCGATCGACTCCATGGTCGAGGAGAGGGACTTCAGCTCTTCGGATACATCGACGACTGCCACGCATCCAGCGTAACGGCTCCGTCCACCGGTCTTCGCCGGGTCGTCACGGTCTCCGCGGCGGCGTGCCCGGCGTCACGGCGAGGCCGGCGCCGAGTTCCGCGTGTCCTGGGGGTCCGCGCCGCCCTCGTCACCGTCCGCGGCCAGCCAGGTACCGGTGCCGATCGCGGCCATCAGGGCGACCACGCCCGCGCCCACCGCCAGCCGGCGGCGCCGGGCGGCGGCGCGGTAGCGGGCGGAGCCCGGGCGCGGGGCCCCGGCGGCGCGCGGCGCGCGGGCCGTGCCGCGGGCGCCGCCGGCCAGCTCGTCGGGGGCCGGTACGCGCATGGAGGTGTGCGTGTCGCGGTTGGAGTCCGCCGGTTTCGCCCCCGGCACCAGCGGCACGGCTCCCCGGCGGCGTACCGGCTCCCCGGCGGGCGCGGCGGACGCCGGGGACTCCCCGGACTCGTCCTCCTCCTGCTCGGCGTCGGGCTCGTCCACGTCCAGCGGTCCCATGCCGGCCAGCATCGGCAGCAGCTCGCGCAGCCGGCCGCCCAGCTCGGAGGCGCGCAGCCGGGAGGCCGGCGCCTTGGCGAGGCACTGGACGAGCAGCTGCCACAGCTCGTCCGGGATGCCGGGGAGGGGGACGACCGCCTCGGTCACGTGGCGGCGCAGCACCGCGCCGGGGTGGCCGCCGCCGAACGGCGTGAAGCCCGCGAGCAGCTCGTACAGCACCGTGGCCAGCGCGTAGATGTCCACCGCGGCGCGCGGGGGCAGGCCCTCGACGATCTCCGGGGCCAGGTAGTCGGGCGTGCCGATGATCTTCGTGGCGCGGGTGCGCCGCGGGGTGTCGATGAGCTTGGCCACGCCGAAGTCCGTCAGCAGGGCCGGGTGGGAGCCGCCGGGGCCGAGCGGGCCCTCCATGTCGAGCAGCACGTTCTCGGGCTTGACGTCGCGGTGCACGACCCCGGCGGCGTGCGCGGCGGCCAGGCCGTCGGCGACGTCGGCGACGATGGCCACCGCCGCCTCGGGCGCCAGGCGCCGCTCCCGGTCCAGGCGGGTGCGCAGGTCCGTCCCGCGGACCAGGTCCATGACCAGCGCGAGGTCGTTGCCGTCGACCACCAGGTCGCGCACGGAGACCACGTGGGGGTGGTCCAGTCCGAGCAGGGCGGTCCGCTCCTGCACGAAGCGCGAGACCAGCTCCTGGTCGGACGCCAGGTCCTCGCGCAGCAGCTTGATCGCGACGGGCCCCTCGGGACCCTCGCCCAGCCACACCGTGCCGGCGCTGCCCCGCCCGAGGATCTGGTGGGCGGTGTACCGGCTGCCGATCTTCCGTGCCAAGACTGCTCCTACCGACGCGTGTTGCGCTTAAAAGTACGCGCCCGGGGAGCCGGCCCTCACGGCGGAGCCGGAAATCACCCGCCGGATGTCGACAAATCCCCAGACTCGCCGCCGGATTCGGGGGAAAGCGGCCCGTCGGCGGCTCAGCCGCCGGTCGACGTGCCGCCGCCGAGGTCCCCGATCCAGTCCGTGACGGTGGTGAACCAGTCGCTGAGCTGCTCCCAGTAGCCCTTGCCCGTGCCGATCCAGTCCTGCAGCGGGCTCAGCTCCCAGATCAGCCAGCCGGCCACGAACAGGATGACGAGCGTGAACAGGCATCCCTTGAGGCAGCCCAGCCCGGGGATGCGCATCGGGCTGGCGCTGCGCTGCCGCGGCGGCCGGGGCTCTCGCCGGGGCGGCCGGGGCTCGGGCGTGGGGGGCGGCGCGTAGCGCTGCGGCTGGGGGCGTTGAGGCTGCTGGGGCTGCTGCGGCTGCGGGGTGGCGTAGCGCGGCTGCTGTTGCTGCTGCTGCTGCTGCGGGTAGCCGTAGCCGGGCTGCTGGGGCGGCGGGCCCTGCGGAGCCTGGCGGGGCTGCTGCTGCGGGCGGGCCACCTGCCGCTGGGGGCGGCGACGCAGCGGGTCCTGGTTCGGGTCGAGGTACTGGACCTGCGTCTGCTCGTTGCGGTCGCGGGCGGCGCGGAGCTGGTTCTGCCAGGGGTGCGGGTCCTCGGGGCCGCCGGACGGCCCGCCCGGCTGCTGCCCCGGTCCGCCCGGCTGCCCCGGGGGCACCGGCGGCATGACGGCGGTCGGGTCGGCCGCGCCGCGGCTCGGGAGTACGGCGGTGGGGTCGGCGGCGCCCGACGGGCCGCCGGTCTGCGGCAGGACGCTGGTGGCGCCGTTCGGGTCGTGGGCGCCGTTCGGGTTCTGGGGCAGGACCTGCGTCGGGTCGGCGGAGCCGGGGGCGCCCGGGACCTGCGCGGGCGCCGGGTCGGGGGCGAGGAGGACGCCGACGTTCTCGGCGGCGCCGATCTGCGCGCTGCTGGAGTGCACGCCGATGCCGTCGGCGACGACGCGCAGGCCGCGGGCGAGGTTCTCGGCGCTGGGGCGCTCGTCGGGGTTCTTGCGCAGGCAGTGCTCGATGACCGTCCACAGCGGGTCGGGGACGGTGGAGGGACGGCGCGGTTCGGCGCTCAGGTGCTGGTGCAGCACCTCCAGGGCGGAGCCGCCGGCGAACGGGGGGCGGCCGGTGACCAGCTCGTACAGCAGGATGCCGGCGCCGTAGATGTCGACGGCGGAGGTCTGCGGGCGGCCCTCGGCGGACTCCGGCGCCACGTACGCGGGCGTGCCCACGAACTCGTGGGTGCGGGTGAGGCCGGGCGAGTCGGCGAGACGGGCGATGCCGAAGTCGGTGAGCATCGGGTGCATCTCGCCGCCGGTCTGCCGCAGCAGCACGTTGGCCGGCTTCAGGTCGCGGTGGACGACGCCGTCGTCGTGGCTGGCGGCGAGGGCGTCGGCGACCTGGGCCGTGAGCAGGGCTGCGGCGACCGGGGTGAACGGCCCGTTCTCGCGCAGGTAGCGGTGCAGGTCGGGACCCTCGACGAGGTCCATGACGAGCGCCAGCAGCTCACCCTCGACGACCAGGTCGCGGACCCGGACGATGTTGGGGTGGGTCAGCCGGAGCAGGACGGAGCGCTCCCGCAGGAAGCGCATCACGATGTCGGGATCGCTCGCGAGCTCCTCCTTGAGGACCTTGATCGCGACGGTCTCGCCGGGCTGCCCGGCCACGGCGGCCTCGGCACCCGCCGTCTCGCGCTGGCGGGCTCGCCAGACGGTGCCCGTGGCGCCGCGGCCGAGGGGCTCCTCGAGGAGGTACTTGCTGCCTACCGGCCGCACGTCATGCGCTCCCTGTTGCTTGCTGGCTGTTCCGACCCACTCTAGTGCCGCGGTACGGGCGCCGGGCTGTCGTCGCCCTCCCGGTTGCCTCGGTCCGCGGGTGCGTCCCGCGAGCCGCCCGCCGCCCGGCCAGGTACGTGTTCGAAGGGAAGACGCTCGACCCGGTCCCTTGGTTGCCGGACCCGGGCGTGACCGATCTCAAGCGGGCGTCGTTCGATCACCGCCATGACACCTGCCAGGCACTTTTGCGGGCAGAGCCGACCAATCAAGATCATTTGGCGGCGGGACGCGGGCGCGTTGTCAGTGGCAGGTGCGAGGATGCGTGCAGTACTGGCCGACGTGCTCGTGTGCGGTGGGGGAAGTCCGCGGTGGGGGACCGTGGTGAACGGCTTCTGCTCCCCGGCGCGCGGGCGCCCGCGCGAAGGGACCGCTGACGGCGATGCAGATCCGGCTGACCGTCGTAGACCCGCTGGGCCCGCACGCATCGGTGGGGGGCCGCGTCGCGAGCTGCGACGTGCTGGTCACCGCACCGGTCGGCACGGCCCTGGCCGCGGTCTCCTCCGCGCTGGCCGCCGTGCTCCCCGGCGGCGAGGGCCAGGGCTCCGGCCAGGTGGTGCTCTACGCGGGCGCGCAGCGGCTCGACGCCCAGCGCAGTACTCTGGGCGAGCCTCCGCTGACGGACGGCGCCGTGCTCTGCCTCGGCGCCCCGGGCGAGCCCGACCCGCACACCGAGCCGGCCGACGTCCCGGCCCAGCTGCACGTGGTCGCCGGCCCCGACGCGGGCGGCGTGCACCTGCTGCACGGCGGTCAGGTCCGGCTCGGCCGCTCCGCCGAGGCGGACGTCGCGCTGGACGACCCGGACGTCTCCCGGATGCACTGCGCCGTGACCGTCGCCGCCGACGGCCGGGTCGCGGTCGCCGACCTCGGCTCCACCAACGGCACCACCCTGGACGGCACCCGCGTGGGCGACCGCCCGGTCCGCTTCGCGCCGGGGGCGCTGCTGCGCATCGGCGAGTCGGCCCTGCGGCTCGTGCCGGTCACCCCGGCGACCCAGGAGCGGGTGCCCACGACGTCGGACGGGGAGGGACACGTGCGGCTGACGGGTGCGCGGACGTCTCCGCCCGGCGGCGGGGACGACGTGGTGCACACCCGCGTGGCGGACGCGGTGGCGGGCCACGACGCGGCGGGAAGCGACCCGGCACACACGGCGAGCAGGGCCGACGGCCCGGCACACACCGGCGGTACGGCGAGCGGTCCCGCACACACCGGCGGTACGGCCGGCGGCCCCGGACACACGGGCAGTAGGGCAGGCGGCCCTGCGCGCACAGGCGGCACGGCCGGCGGCCCGACGCGCACGGAGACTCCGGCGGACGGCCCCGCCCGCGCGGGCGGGGATGCGCACGGCCCCCGGCGTCCCGCCGGTGCCACGGACGGCGGCTCCCGCACGCCCGGACGGAGCGCGCCCGCGGCCGGCCGGACGGACGGCCCGCCGTCCACCGCCGGCCGGCCGGCCGGGCTCCCGCGCATGCCCGGTGCACCGGACGGCTCCCCGCGCACCGCCGCCGCGCCGGACGCCCCCGCGCCCGGGGCCGGCACCGAGGGCCGGGGCCGTTCCGCCGGGCCGACCCACCACGCCTACGGCACGGCGGGGTACGGCGCCGCCGCGGGCCCCGGCGGGGCGCCGGACGAGTCGCCCCAGGTGCCCGGTCAGGGAGGCGCACCCCGCATCGAGAGCCACGGAACCGGCCTCGCGGCGGGGCCGCGCCGGCCGTTTTCCGTCGGAGACGACACGCACGGCGGCGGGTCCGGACCGGGCCCCCTCGGAGCGGGGGCTCCCGGCGCGGCCTCCTCCGGCGAGACCGCGCACCCCGAGGGCGCCCCCCACCGGGACGGCGGTGCCGGACGCAAGGGAACGCCGCTGCGGGGCACCGAGGTGCCCCAGGGCGTGCGCCGGCGCGGGGGGCTCGGCGCGTGGGCACGGCGGCTGACCGGCGGGCGCGGCGGCGCACCGGACGCCCCCGGGCCCGGCGCCCACGCGCACGACGGGGAGACGGCCCGGCCGGCGCCGGCGGCCCCGACCGGCACCTCGCGCGCACCGGAGACCTGGCCGGACCCCGCCTCGCTGCTGCTGACGGCGCTCGGACCGGGCCCCCGGCTGTGGGAGCGGGGCCCGGGCCACCCGGAGGCGCTCACCGTGCGGCTCGGTACGGCCGACCGGGTGGCGCCCGGCGGCGAGGCGCCGCTGCCCGCCGTCCCGGTCACCGCCGGACTGCGCGAGGTGGGGGCGCTCGGCCTGGCCGGCCCGCGGGCGCGGCTCGCCGGGCTGGCCCGCGCGGTGCTGGCCCAGCTCGCCGCGCTGCACTCCCCCGACGTCCTGGAGATCGTCCTGATCAGCGCGGACCGCTCCCGTCCGCTCGCGGAGCGGACCGATGAGTGGGCCTGGCTGGGCTGGCTGCCGCAGCTGCGCCCGGGGCACGGCCAGGACTGCCGCCTGCTGCTCGCCCACGACCGCGAGCAGGCCGCGGCACGCGCGGGCGAACTCCTCCGCCGCCTGGAGGACCACCTGACCGACACCCGTTCCGGCACCCGGCCCCCGGTCCGCTCCGGCAGCGGCAACGGCAACGGCGACGGCAACAGCTCCGGCACGATCCCGGCCCAGCCGACGGCCCTCGCGCAGGACGTACGGCAGACCGGCCCGGCGGCAGCGGCGGGCACCGCCCGGCAGCCCTCCTGGGCACGGCCCGACGACGGCGCCGACCCGGCCGGCGGCTTCCCCGGGCCGTACACGGTGGTCGTCGTGGACGGGGACCCCGGAGGCGCGGACGTGCGCGAGGCGGTGACGCGGCTGGCCCTGGAGGGGCCACGGGCCGGCATCCACGTGGTGTGTCTCGCCGAGACGGCCGCCGCCTCCCCGACCTCCCCGGTGACGGAGACCTACGAGGCGGCCTGCGCGGTGTCGCCGGTGTTCCGGCAGTGCGGTGCCGTGGCGCTGCTCAGCGGCGACGTGGCGACGGCCCTGCGGCTGCTGCGCGTCGCGCGCACGGGCGCCTTCCCGGGCGCCCCGGGCGCCGCGTCCGTCCCCGCCGGCCCGGTCGGGAACGGCACCCTCGGCACGGTGGACGCGGTCTCCCTCGCCTGGGCCGAGCGGTTCGCACGCGCCCTGGCACCGCTGCGCACCGACGGCCCGGCCGGCGAGCGGCACGCGCGCGTGTCCGCGCCACTGCCCCAGGCGGCCCGGCTCCTCGACGAGCTGGGTCTCGCCCGCGCCACCCCCGCCTCCCTGATGGCCCGGTGGGCGGACGCGGCCGACGACACGCAGGCCCTCGGCGGACGCGCGCACGCCGTGCTCGGCGCCGGACCGCGCGGCCCGGTCACGGCCGACCTCGGCGCCGAGGGCCCGCACCTGTTGATCGAGGGCCCGCCGGGGAGCGGCCGTACCGAGCTGCTGCGGGCGCTGGTCGCCTCCCTCGCCTCCGCCGAACGCCCCGACCGCCTCGGTCTCGTCCTGGTGGACGGCCGGGACAGCGTGGGCGCGGGCGGCGGCCACGGCGAGGGGCTGCGGGTCTGTACGGACGTACCGCACGTCACCACGCATCTCACCGCCAACGATCCCGTCCGGATGCGGGAGTTCGCGCAGTCCCTGAGTGCCGAGCTGAAGCGGCGCGCCGAGCTGCTCGGGCGGTCGGACTTCGCGGAATGGCACACCGGGCGCGAGGTGTCGGGCCGGCTGGTCGCCCAGCGCGCTCCGGCGGGCGGGAGCGGGCCGGCGGTGCCGGGGGCGGGGGACATCGAGTCCCCGCCCAGTTCCACGCTGCGGCTGCGGCCGGGCGCGGCCCGGCGCCGGGCGGGGGCCGTACCGCCGCTGCCCCGCCTCGTCGTGGTCGTGGACGACCTCGACGCCCTCGTCACTCCCCCGCTCGGCTCGCCCGGGCGGCCCGCGGCGGGGTCGGTGACGCGGGCGCTGGAGGCCGTCGCGCGGGAGGGCGAGCGGCTCGGCGTACACCTGGTGGCCGCCACCGCGCCCGGGGGCCGTACCTCCCGGACGGAGCCGTCGCTGCGCGCCACGTTGCGGGTCACCCTGGACGCGCCGGTGCCCGGACCGGACGAGCCGGCGCCGGGCCGGGGGCGGCTGGTCCGCCCGGACGGCCAGGCCGTGGTGTTCCAGGGCGGCCGGGTCACGGGACGCATCCCGCGGACGGCGACCCTGCGGCCCACGGTGGTCCCGCTGGAGTGGCACCGCATGGGCGACCCGCCCACCCGGCGCCCCGTGCGGGAACTGGGCAACGGACCGACGGATCTCGCGTTGCTGGCCAGCGCGCTGGAGCGGGCGGCGCGGGAGGTGGCGGCGGCGGAGGTGCCGTGGCTGCTGTGACGGCCCCGGCCGGTCCACCCGGTCCACCCGTCCCGGTCGTCCGCCGACGGGCGGTCCGAGGACGCGGCCGTCCCGGACCCGGGTGGGCGGCCCGGGGGCGTCCGCCCGCAATCCCGCCCGCCTTCAAGCCCCCCGCCCTCAAGCCCGCCCGCCTCAATCCCGCCCACCCCCGCCTCCCACTCCCCCACACCCGACACCACCCACCTCCCACTCCCCCACACCCGACGCCACCCGCCTCCCACGCCCGCCACGGCCCGCGCCCGACACCACCCGCCCGGCGCCCGGTGCTGGTCACGACGCGGTCACGATCCCCCGCTTGACAGCGGAGGCGCTCTTGCCGCCCTCACCCCCCTGGCGTACACCAGAGCGCACGGGACAGCGCCGAACGTGCGACGAGGACGAAGAACGGGGCAGGGATGCGCACGAGCAGCACCATCCGGACACGCAAGAGCGTCAAGAGGGCCACGGACCGAGCCACCAAGAGGACCACCCGGGCCGCCGCCGCCCTCGCCGCGGGAGCCCTCGCGCTCTCACTCACCGCCTGCGGCGACGACGACAACGGCGGCGGGGACAACGGCAGTCAGGGCGGCGACAAGGAGACGGCCGCCACGGTCACCCTCCCCCAGCTGGACGGCGAGAGCCTGGAGGTCGCCGCCGTCTGGACCGGTGCCGAGCAGGAGAACTTCAAGAAGGTCCTCGACGAGTTCGAGAAACGCACCGGCGCCGAGGTGACCTTCGTGCCCGCCCAGGACCCGATCATCAACTTCCTCGGCTCGAAGATCGCGGGCGGCGCCCCGCCGGACGTGGTGATGCTCCCGCAGCCGGGAGCCATCAAGCAGGCCGTCGACAAGGGCTGGGCAAAGCCGCTGGGCGCGGAGGCCACCAAGGAGCTGACGGAGAACTACTCACAGGGCTGGCAGGACATCGGCAAGGTCGGCGACCAGCAGTACGGCGTCTACTACAAGGCCGCGAACAAGTCCCTGATCTGGTACAACGCCCAGGTCTTCGAGAACGCGGGCGCGGCCGAGCCCAAGACGTGGGACGAGCTGCTCACCGCCGCCCGGACGGTCTACGACTCGGGCGTCACGCCGTTCTCCGTCGGCGGCGCGGACGGCTGGACCCTCACCGACTGGTTCGAGAACGTCTACCTCTCGCAGGCGGGCCCGGAGAAGTACGACCAACTGGCCAAGCACGAGATCAAGTGGACCGACCCGTCCGTGAAGGAGGCGCTGACCACCCTCGCCGAGATCTGGGGCGAGAAGGACTACGTCGCGGGCGGCGCGGCCGGCGCGCTGCAGACCGAGTTCCCCGCCTCCGTGACGCAGACCTTCACCGGCGGCGACCAGCCCAAGGCGGGCATGGTCTACGAGGGCGACTTCGTGCAGGTCAACATCGGTGAGACGGACGCGGAGGTCGGCACCGACGCGAAGGTGTTCCCGTTCCCGGCCGTCGGCGACACCGCGCCGGTGGTCTCCGGCGGCGACGCGGCCGTGATCCTGGAGGACTCGAAGGCGGCGCAGGCGCTGGCCACCTGGCTGGCCTCCCCGGACGCGGCGACGATCCAGGCGAAGCTGGGCGGCTACCTCTCGCCGAACAAGAACGTGGACGCGTCGGCGTACCCGAACGACGTGCAGAAGAAGATCGCCGAGGCCCTCGTCGCGGCCGGCGACGACTTCCGCTTCGACATGTCGGACCAGGCCCCGCAGGCCTTCGGCGGGACGCCCGGCAAGGGTGAGTGGAAGGCGCTCCAGGACTTCCTGAAGAACCCGGAGGACGTCGCCGGCGCCCAGGCGAAGCTGGAGGCGGACGCGGCCGCCGCCTACGGAGGCTGACGCGATGACGTCGGCCACGGCGGCGGGGGCCTCACCGGGCCCTGCCGCCCCCAAGCGCAAGAGCGTGACCGGCACCCGCAAGGCCGTGGCGGCCCTGTTCCTGCTGCCCGCCCTGGTGCTGCTCGGCGCGCTCGTGGTCTACCCGATCGGGTACTCGCTGATCCGCAGCTTCTACGACCAGTCCGGCGACTCCTTCGCCGGAATCGACAACTACCGGGCGCTGTTCACCGACGACGGCATCCGCACCGCCCTGAAGAACAACGTCATCTGGGTGGTGTTCGCGCCGACGGTCGCCACCGCGCTCGGACTGATCTTCGCGGTGCTGACCGAACGGGTGCGCTGGGGCACGGCGTTCAAGCTGGTCGTCTTCATGCCGATGGCGATCTCCATGCTGGCGGCGGGCATCATCTTCCGCCTGGTGTACGACCAGGACCCGGACAAGGGCGTCGCGAACGCGGTGTGGGTCGGGGTGCACGACACCTTCGCCGAGTCGTCCGCGTTCCCCAAGGCGCACCCGGGCCGCGAGTCGCCGCTGGAACCGGCCGGCGGGGGCGCGTTCGTCACCAGGGAGCCGGTGCGGGCGGGGCAGACCGTCGTCCTCCCCCTCGTCGGCGTCGCCCCCGACCTGATGCCCGAGGGCGCGAAGGAGGCCGCGCCCGCCGAGCCGCAGGACGGGAGGATCACCGGCACCACCTGGCAGGACTTCACCCGCGGCAAGGGCGTCGGGACACTGAACGGCGTCGACGCCGCCGAACTGGGCTACGCGGGGATGAAGGTCGAGGCGGTGAAGGACGGCGAGGTCGTCGCCTCGGCCACGGCGGCCGGCGACGGCACCTTCACGCTGCCCGCCGCGGCCGACGGCGCGCGGCTCAGACTCCCCGCCGACAACTTCGAGGAGCCCTACAACGGCCTGAACTGGCTCGGCCCCTCCCTCGTCACCCCGGCCATCATCGGGTCGTACGTGTGGATGTGGGCGGGCTTCGCGATGGTGCTGATCGCGGCGGGGCTGGCCGGCGTCCCCCGGGAACTGCTCGAGGCCGCCCGGGTCGACGGCGCCAACGAGTGGCAGGTCTTCCGGCGGATCACGGTCCCGCTCCTGGCGCCGGTCCTCGCGGTCGTGGCGGTCACCCTGATGATCAACGTCCTGAAGGTCTTCGACCTCGTCTTCATCATCGCCCCCGGCTCCTCCCAGGACGACGCGAACGTGCTCGCCCTGGAGCTGTACCGCAAGGGCTTCGCCTCGGACCAGCCGGGCATCGCCAGCGCCATCGCGGTGTTCCTGCTGCTCCTGGTCATCCCGGTGATGTGGTTCAACGTACGGCGGCTCAGGCGGGAGGTGCGGCGATGACCACGGACGCGGGTTCCCCCACCAAGGCGGCGCCGACGCCGTCCGCGAAGCCGCCCGGGGCCGGGCCGTCGCTGGGGTCCCGGCTCGCCGAGGGGGTCGGCGGCGGGCTGCTGCGGGTGTTCCTGATCGTGGTGGGCCTGTTCTGGCTGGTCCCGACGATCGGTCTGCTGCTGTCCTCGCTGCGCACGCCCCGGGACATGGCGGCGAGCGGCTGGTGGGAGGTGTTCACCAAGCCGTCCCAGCTGACCTTCCAGAGCTACGAGAAGCTGCTGGAGAACGGTGACATCACCGCCTCCCTGTTCAACACCGTACTGATCACGGTCCCGGCGACGGTCCTGGTCGTGGTCATCGGGTCGCTTGCGGGCTACGCGTTCGCGTGGATGGACTTCCCGGGCCGCGACTGGTGGTTCCTGGCCGTGGTCGGGCTGCTGGTCGTCCCGGTCCAGGTCGCGCTGATCCCGATCGCCGAACTCTTCGGCGCACTCGGGCTGTTCGGCTCGGTCGTCGGCGTGATCCTCTTCCACGTCGGCTTCGGTCTGCCCTTCGCGGTGTTCCTGCTGCGGAACTTCTTCGCGGAGATCCCCAGGGAACTGCTGGAGGCGGCCCGGCTCGACGGCGCGGGTGAACTGCGGCTGTTCGTCCGGGTCGTGATGCCGCTGGGCGGACCCGCGATCGCGAGCCTCGGCATCTTCCAGTTCCTGTGGGTGTGGAACGACATGCTGGTCGCGCTGATCTTCTCGGACTCCGGGAGCCAGCCGATCACGGTCGCCCTGCAGACACAGGTACGGCAGTTCGGCAACAACATCGACGTCCTGGCACCGGGAGCGTTCATCTCCATGGTGATCCCGCTGGCCGTGTTCTTCGCCTTCCAGCGGCAGTTCGTCTCCGGCGTGATGGCGGGCGCCGTCAAGTAGGCGCCGACGCATCACCCTTGAGGGGGCGGGCCGTTCACCGGCCCGCCCTTCCTTCGTACGGGGTGTTCACCGGTGCGCGGGTCCCCCGAATGCGGCGGGGGCCGTAACCAAGTCGCCCCGCCGGCCGTTCCCGGGCCGAACGCCCGCGCCGACCCGGCCGGCCCCGCCGACCCATGGATGCCCCGTGCCCCGGTTCAGTGTCATCGTCCCCGCGTACCTGGTTCAGGCGTATCTGCACGAGTGCCTGGAATCGGTGTTGTCGCAGTCGTACCCGGACCTCGAACTGATCGTGGTCGACGACTGCTCGCCGGACGCCTGCGGAGCGATCGCCGACGAGTTCGCGGCCCGGGACGCCCGCGTCCGCGCCGTGCACCTGCCCGGGAACCAGGGCCTGGGACCCGCCCGGAACGCCGGGACGGAGCGGGCGGCCGGCGACTACCTGGTCTTCCTCGACGGCGACGACACCCTGACCCCGGACGCGCTCAGGGCGATCGCGGACCGGATCAAGGAGACCGGCGAGCCGGACGTCCTGGTCTACGACTACGCGCGGACGTACCTGCCGGGCGAGGCGGTCCGCAACCAGGCCGCCCGGCACCTCACCGAGCAGGGCCCGGCACCGTTCCGGCTCACCGACCGGCCGGGGCTGCTGAACCTGCTGATGGTGGCCTGGAACAAGACGGTGCGGCGGGAGTTCACCGAGCGCGAGGGCTTCTCCTTCCCGCCCGGTTACTACGAGGACACCCCGTGGACCTACCCGGTCCTGATGACGGCGGAGACCATCGCCACCCTGGACCGGGTCTGCGTCCACTACCGGCAGCGCCGGCGGGGCAGCATCCTGGGCACGCCGAGCGAGCGGCACCTGGACGTCTTCGCGCAGTACGACCGTGTCTTCGCGTTCCTGGAGTCGGACCCGGAGCTGGCCCGCTGGCGGCCGGTGCTGTTCCGCCGCATGGCCGACCACCTGACGACGGTCTTCACCCGCCCCGACCGCCTCCCGCGCTCCCTGCGCGCCGAGTTCCTGCGCCGGGCCCGGGTCCACTGCCGCCGCTACCACGTCCCCGGCGCCCCCGCGCCGCTGCCCGTGCGGCTGCGCCACGCCCTGCTCCGGCTGGGCCTGCGCCGCACCTACGGGGCCCTGCGGCTGGTGTCGGCCGTGCGCCGCCGGACGGCGCGGGGCACGGCCAGGTCGCTGCGCGCCGCGCGGACCGTCGCCCTGCGCCTGCACTACCGCGTCCAGCGCCGGCTCCCCCTGCGCGCCGACCGCGCCGTCTTCGCGGCCCACGGCGGCCGGGGGCACGGCTGCAACCCGGGCGCGCTGGAGGAGGCGTTCCGCGACTTCGCGCCGCACGTGCGCACGGCGTGGGCCGCCGACCCCGCCCACCACCACACGATCCCGCCCGGCCCGCGCCGCCTGACCCCCGGCACCGCCGCCTACTGGACGGCACTGGCCCGCTCCCGGTACGTGGTGCACAACACCGGCTTCGACGCCGGCCTGGTCAAGCGGAAGGGGCAGGTGCTGATCCAGACGCAGGCCGGCACGCCCCTCAAGCACATGGGCCTGGACCTCCGCGAACGCCCGGCCGCCGCGCAGGGCACCGACTTCTCCCGGCTGCTGCGCGACGCCGGGTCCTGGGACTACGTCGTCTCCGCCAACCGCCACTCCACGCTGACCTGGGAACGCGTCCACCCCGGCGGCTACACCACGCTGGAGTACGGCCAGCCCCGCACCGACGTCCTCCAGCGGGCGACCGCCGCGGACGTGGCCCGGCTGCGCGAGACCCTGGGCATCGCGCGGGGCACGGTCGCGATCCTGTACGCGCCGACCCACCGCGACTACCGGCGCACCCAGCGCACCGCCCTGGACCTGGAGCGCGTCCTCACCCGCCTCGGCCCCCGCTTCATGGTGCTGGCCCGCGCCCATCCCCGCCACGGCGGCCCGCTCGCCGGGACCGGGGGCCGCGTCCTCGACGTCAGCGACCACCCGAGCGTGGAGTCGCTCTGCCTGGCCTCGGACGCGCTCGTCACCGACTACTCGGCACTGATGTTCGACTACGCGGGTCTGGACCGGCCGATCGTGATCCACGCCGACGAGCCGGAGGCCTACGAGGCGGCCCGCGGCACCTACTTCGACCTGCGCGACCTCCCGCCGGGCGCGATCGCGCGGGACGAGGACGAGCTGATCGGCATCTTCGCCGACGGCCACTGGTGCGGCTCGCGGTCGGCGCAGCTCAGGGCGGCTTTCCGGGAGCGGTTCTGCCCGTACGACGACGGCCGCGCCGCCGAACGCGTCGTACGCCGTGTGGTGCTCGGCGAGACGGACCTGCCGCCCGTCGTGCCGCCGGCCGCGCGCCGCCCCGTCCCCTCCGCCGCCGCGGGCCTCGCCCGCCCCCCGCTGGCCACGGTGCCGCAACCCGCCGGGCCCCGCACCGTCACCGACAGCCTCTGAACGCCGTTTGTCCACCGGGAGTCCGTACGCCCCGCGGCACGTCGCGGGCCGCCGTGCGGCCGACGGGACGGCCGGGCCGCCGCACCCCACGGGCGGCGGGGGCTCCCGCCGGACCAGGACAACGAGAGAAAGAGCAGTATGCCCCGCTTCAGCATCATCGTCCCGTCCCATGGGGTCGCGGGGCGGTTGTCCCAGGCGCTGGACTCGGTCCTCGCCCAGTCGTTCGGCGACTTCGAGCTGATCCCGGTCCACGACGCCCCGGACCGCGCCGCGGCGGACGTCGTCGAGGAGCGCGCCGGGCGGGACTCCCGGGTGGCGCCCGTGCACGCGCCGCCGCAGGCCGGGCTGGCCGGCGCGCGCAACGCCGGGATGCGGGCGGCGACCGGCGCGTACCTGCTGTTCCTCGACGGCGACGACGTCCTCGTCCCGGGCGCGCTGGGGGCGCTGGACGCCCGGCTCGCGGACACCGGCGGCGTCGACGTGCTGTACTTCGAGCACGAGCGCGTGCCCTGGTGGGAGGGCGAGCCGGCCAACCCGGCCGCACCGCTGCTGGCCAGGACCCCGGACGGCGCCTTCGCCCCCGGCCGCGCCCCGCACCTCACCGGCGTGCAGCTGCCGGCCTGGAGCGCGGTCTACCGCCGCACCTTCCTCACCGAGCGGCGACTGGTCTTCCCCGACGGGCACTTCACGGACGTCGGCTTCGGCGCGCTGGTCGCCGCGCGCGCCGAGCGCGTCACGGTGCTGCGCTCCGTCGTCGTACGGCATCTGGTGCGGCGGCAGGGCAACCGGCTGAACCTGCCCGGCGAGCACCACGCGGACCTCCTCGACCAGGCCGCACTGGCCCTCGCGCACGCCGACGAGCGGGGGTTGCCGGCCGAGCGGCGCGGGCCGCTGTTCGAGCAGCTCTTCGCCGCCGTCCTGAAGACGGCCGCCCACCCGCGGCGCCTGACGCGCCGGGGCCGCCGTGCCTTCTTCCGCCGCGCGAGCCGCCTCTACCGGCGCCACCGCCCCGCCGGTTTCCGGCCGCCGGGCGGCCGGCTCGGCGTCCAGCACCGGCTGCTGGCGACCGGTTCGTACACCGGCTTCCGCGCCCTGCGCGCCGCCAACCGGGCGGTGGCCGGGCTCCTGCGGCTCCTGCCCCGCCCGCACGGCCTGCGCACCCGTCTCCACTACCGCCTCCGGCTGCGCCGCCCGCTGGACGCGAACCTCGTCGTCTACTGCGCTTACTGGGGCCGCGGTTACGCCTGCAACCCGGCCGCGATCCACGCCAAGGCCCGTGAACTCGCCCCGCACCTGCGCGCGGTGTTCCTGGTCGAGCCGGGCCAGGCGCACACGCTCCCCGAGGGCGTCGACCACGCCGTCATCGGCAGCCGGCGCTCCTGGGAGGTGCTGGCCCGCGCCAAGTACCTGGTCAACAACGCCAACTTCGCCGAGGGCGTCGTCAAGCGCCCCGGCAGCGTGCACCTGCAGACCCAGCACGGCACCCCGCTGAAGACGATGGGCGTCGACCAGTCGACGTACCCCGTGGTGGCGGCGGCCGGCGGCAGCTTCGCCAAGCTGCTGGGCCGGGTGGACCGCTGGGACTTCAACCTCTCCGCCAACCGCCACTCCACCCAGACGTGGGAGCGCGCCTTCCCGGGCTCGTACGAACAGCTGGAGTACGGCTATCCGCGCAACGACGTCTACTGCACGGCGACCGCCGACGACGTCGCCCGGGTCCGGCGCGCCCTGGGCGTCCCGGAAGGGAGGACGGCCGTCCTGTACGCGCCCACGCACCGCGACCACGCGAGCGGCTTCGGCGCCGGCGGCCTGGACCTGGAGGCGTTCTGCGAGGCGGCCGGCGAGGACGTGGTCGTGCTGCTGCGGGCGCACTACTTCTACGACCGGGGCGGCGCCCGAAGCAGCGGCCGGGTCATCGACGTGACCGCCCACCGCTCCTCCGAGGACGTGTGCCTGGCCGCCGACGCGCTGGTCACCGACTACTCGTCGATCATGTTCGACTACGCCAACCTGGACCGGCCGATCGTCGTGTACGCCGACGACTGGGACGTCTACCGGGAGACCCGCGGCGTCTACTTCGACCTGCTGGCGGCACCGCCCGGCCCGGTGGCGCGGACGCCGCAGGAGCTGGCCCGGATCTTCGGCGACGGCTCGTACGCGGGCCCGGAGGCGGCGGCGCTGCGGGCGGCCTTCCGCGAGCGGTTCTGCGAGTTCGACGACGGCCGGGCCGCCGAGCGCGTCGTGCGCCGGGTGCTGCTCGGCGAGCCGCCCGAGGCGCTCCCGCCCGTGGTCCCGCTCGCGGAGCGCGTCCCGGCCCCCGCCGCCGCCACCTTCGTAAGGAGCTGATCCCGCAGTGCCCCGCTTCAGCGTCATCCTCCCCTGCTACAAGGTGCAGGGCTTCCTGCGCGAGTGCCTCGACTCGGTGCTGGACCAGTCCTACCGGGACCTCGAGGTCGTCGCCGTCGACGACTGCTCGCCGGACGGCTGCGGCGCCATCCTCGACGAGTACGCGGCCCGCGACGACCGGGTGCGCGTGCTGCACCTGGAGGAGAACGTGGGCCTCGGCCGGGCCCGTAACGCCGGGCTGCCGCACGCCACCGGCGACTACCTGTTCTTCCTCGACAGCGACGACACCCTCACGCCGGGCGCCCTGCGCGCGATGGCCGACCGGCTCGCGGAGACCGACGACCCCGACGTCCTGGTCTTCGACTACGCGCGCACCTACTGGTGGGGCGGCACCCGGCGCAACGTCCTGGCCCGGGTCCTGGCGGAAGCCGGCGACGGCACCTTCACGGCCGCCGGGCACCCCGGCATCCTCGACCTGCTGATGGTGGTGTGGAACAAGGTCTACCGGCGCGACTTCGTGGAACGGGAGGGCTTCACCTTCCCGCCGGGCTACTACGAGGACACGCCCTGGACGTTCCCGGTCATGTTCAGCGCCGGGCGGATCGCCGCCCTGGACCGGATCTGCCTGAACTACCGGCAGCGCCGCCAGGGCAACATCCTGTCCACCACCAGCCGCAAGCACTTCGACGTGCACGCGCAGTACGAACGGGTCTTCGCGTTCCTCGACGCCCGCCCGGAGCTGGCCCGGTGGCGGCCGTTCCTGCACGCCAAGATGGGCGAGCACTGCCTGGACATCCTCGGCAAGCCGGACCGGCTGCCGCCGTCCGACAAGGCCGAGTTCTTCCGCCGCACCGCCGAGATGTTCCGCGCGTACCGGCCCGAGGGCGCCGAGGTCCCGGCCGAACTGCGCGTCCTGGAGGGCGGGTACACCGCGTACCGCCTGCGGCGGCAGTCCGGGCGGGCGGGGCGGGAGCTGGAGCGGCGGGCACGGCAGGCGCGCGCGGTGGCCGCCGGGCGGGCGGGGCGGGTCAGGTCCGCGGTGAACGCGCGTCGGCCGCTCGACCCGGACCTCGCCGTGTACTCGGCCTTCTCCCACCGGGGTGTGCTGGGCGACCCGGCGGCGGTGCACCGCACGGCCCGCGAGATCGCCCCGCACCTGCACGGGGTGTGGGTGCTGCGCGACGAGGAGGACGTGCCGCTGCTGCCGCCGGACACGGAGCACGTGATCCTCGGCAGCGCGGCCTACCGCCGGGTGACCGAGCGGGCGACGTACTTCGTCAACAACGTCAACTGGCCCGGTGCGCTGGTCAAGCGCCCCGGCAGCGTCCACATCCACACCCACCAGGGCACGCCGCTCAAGTACATGGGCGCCGACCTGCTGGGCAGGCCCGGCGCCCGGCACGGCCTGGACGTGCCGCAGATGCTGCGCCGGGCCGACCGCTGGGACCACAGCCTGGTCGCGGGCCGGTACGCGGAGCGGGTGTGGGAGCGGGCGTACCCGTGCCACTTCGCGTCCGCGCGCACCGGCAGCCCGCGCAACGACGTGCTGGTGAACGCCGGCCCCGAGGACGGCCGCCGGGTCCGTGAGCGGCTCGGCGTCCCCGAGGGGCACACCGTCGTGCTGTACGCGCCGACCCGCCGCGAGTACCGGCGTGGGGGGCACGTCGACCGGATCGACCTGGCCCGCCTCGCCGCCGACCTCGGCGACGGACACACCCTGGTGGTCCGGCTGCACCCGTCGCTGGCCACCGGCCCGGCCCGCGGGCTGGGCCTGTCGGAGCTGCACCGGCGGGGCGTCCTGGTCGACGCGACGGACGAGCCGCACGTCGAGGACCTGATGCTCGCCTCGGACCTGCTGCTCACCGACTACTCCGCCCTGATGTTCGACTACGTTCTCCTGGACCGGCCGGTCGTGGTCCACGCCGACGACTGGGCGGCCTACGTAGCGAGCCGCGGCGCCTACCTCGACGTCACCGCCGAGGCCCCGGGCCACGTGTCGCGCTCCTACCGGGAGCTGGCCCGGCTGCTGTCCTCCGGGGCGTGGCGGGACGAGGAGGCGGCGCGGCTCAGGTCCGCCTTCCGGGCCCGGTTCTGCGAGTACGAGGACGGCCGGGCCGCCGAGCGGGTCGTGCGGACGCTGATGCTGGGCGAGCCGATGCCCGAGCCGGGGCCCCCGGCCGTCCCCGGGGCCCGCGCCCTCCCGGACCGCCGCGACCTGCTGGCCTCCTCGTGAGGCCGCGCGGCTGGGTGCTGGTCGTGGCGGCGGTGTTCGCCGTCCTCCAGCTCGCGAACATCACCGGCCGGGACACCCCCGACACCAAGAACTACCTGTCGTACGCCCTGAGTCTCAGCGGCGGGAGCAAGCGCGGGGTGGCGGCGGCCACCATCGACTACGTGTGCGCGAGCCAGGCCTCGACGGCCCGCCGCGGCCAGAGCGTGCACGTGGTCCACTTCCACCGCCCCGACCCCACCGACCGGGTCACGGCCGAGTGCCGGCAGCGGGAGTGGGGGCACGTGGAACCGCGGCTGGCGGCCGGGCAGACCGGCGGCCACACCGTGCCGTACCTGGAGGAACGCTTCATGCGGATCTTCGAGGCCCGGCCCGGTTACCCCGCGTTCCTGGTGCCGTTCGTCCTGGCCTTCGGGGCGACGTGGGGGCTGTGGGCGGCGGGCGTCGTCATCGCGTGCGCCGGCGGCGTCCTCGCCTTCCTGATCCTGCGCACCCTGTCCGTGCCGGTGCCGCTCGCGCTGACCGGGCAGGCGCTGTACTACGTGCTGCCGAGCGGGACGACGGCCATGCGCCCGATGACCGAGGGGCTGCTGATGGCGCTGACCCTGGCGGCGGTGTGGGGCTGTGCGCTGGTGCTGCGGGCCGGGCGCGCGCGGGCCGGGCTGGCGCTGGTCGCCGGGTCGCTGCTCGCGCTGTTCGCCGTCAAGCACTCGCAGGCGCTGTTCCTCGGACTGTGCCTGGCGGCCGCGGGCGCGCTGGTCGCCCTGCGGCGGTACCGGCGGGGCCGGCCGCCGGGCCGGGACGTGCTCGCGATCGCGGCGGTCGGTCTGTCCGGTGCCGTCCTCACCCTGGTCCTGGCCCGACTGCTGCACTACCCGACCGTGTCGGACAGCCTCCAGGACCTGCTCACCGGCCACTTCGCCCGGCCCGACCGCCCGGACCCGTGGCCGGAGTTCTGGCAGTTGCAGGGCAACTTCTGGGTGGAGTGGCTGCGCCGCCAGGCGTGGGAGCCGCTGTTCGCGGCGGCCCTGGGGGCGGGGGCGTGGGGCGCGCTGCGGCGCGGGGGCGTGGCCGGCGTCTTCCTGGTCGCGGCGGCGTTCACCGGATTCCTCACCCAGGCCGGACATCCGGACATCAACATCTGGGGTGGGCGGCTGATCGTGCTGGCGTGGCTGCTGCCGGTGGTGGGGGTGCCGCTGCTGCTGGGGCCGGTGGTGCGGGGCCGGGTGGCGCTGCCCGCACAGGGACACGCCGACCGGGCCCGCGCGAGCCACTGAGCGTCACTCGATGAGGTGACTTGGGTTCACGTCGTTGACCCCGACGGGAACATACGGCAAATGCCCCGAATGTCCCCCTCATCATCTCTGCCGTGAGCGCCGGCGTCCTCGTCCGGCGGTCCGTGCGCGGCGCGACGGCGCTGCGCGGCGGCCGCTCCTGGCGCCCCACCCCGTACCAGGCCGCCGGCTTCCTGTTCTTCCTGCTGATGTCGCTGGCGTACTGGGCGGTGCCGCTGTGCTGCGACGCCGGCCAGCACGCGGCCGTCGTGGAACGCCTGAAGGCCGACCTCCTCCGCCCCCGCCACCCGATGGCCGACCTGCCGGGCGCGGGCAGCGCCTACTACTCGCCGTACGCGGTGGCGCAGGGCCTGTTCGCCCGGCTGACCGGACTGGCCGGCTGGGAGGTGGTGCGGCTGGCCGGGCCGGTGAACCTGCTGGTGCTGCTGACCGGCCTGGGCCGCTTCGTCCGCGTGCTGTCCCCGCGGCCGTGGGCCCCGGTCCTGGCGCTGGGCGCGATGACGCTGCTGTGGGGCACCGAGCGGGCCTGGTGGAGCGGCTACCTCGGGCTGATGTCGATGACCGGCAATCTCGGCTACCCGTCGGCGTTCGCGATCGGGCTCACCTTCTGGGCCTGGGCACTGACCGGGGCGCGGACCCGGGACGCGCGCCGGGTGCGGTACGCGGGGCCGGGCGGGCTGCGCGGCCTGCCCGGGTACGCGGGGCTGGGCCTCCTCTACGGCCTGATCCTCCTCGTCCACCCGATCACGTCGGTGGCGGCGGTGCTGGGTGCGGTGGCCCTGGTGGGCGGATGGCAGCGGGGCCGGCGCGGGGCGGTCGCCGGGCGGTGGGCGCTGACGGGCGCCGCGGCGGTGGCCGCGGCGGCGGCGTGGCCCTACTTCGACGTCTTCGCCCTGGCCGGGGACGACAGCGTGGACGGGATGCACCGGGTCCTGTACCTGGATCTGCCCGGCGAGTTCTGGCTGGCGCTGCTCGGGCTGCCGGCGCTGTGGCTGCGCGGACGCCGTTCGGCGCGGGACCCGCTGGTGCTGATGTTCGCGCTGGACTGCGCGGTGGTGGCGTACGGCTGGTTCAGCGGCCACTACACCTACGGCCGGATCCTCGGGCTGACGCTGGTGCCGCTCCAGTTCGCCCTGGCGGTGGAGCTGGCGGCGCCCCGGCCGTGGGGGCGCCGGCGGCGTGTACTGGGGTGGACCGCGGCCGCCGGCGCCCTGCTGGGGTTCCTCACGGTGCACGCCGGGGCGGTGGTGCCGCGCCCGTTGGACCCGGTCGGTTTCGAGCAGCCGCCGCGGTGGCCGACGTACACGTGGGCGGCCCGGCACATCGGCCCCGGCGAGGTCGTGATCACCGACGGCTACTACGCCGGGCACGCCATCGCCGGGTACGGGCCCAACCTCGCGGCACCCGCCTGGCCGGACCCCTCGCTGGACGAGCGGGAGCGCGGGCGGCGGGCGGCCGACGTCAGGGCCTACCTCGCGCCCGGCTCGACCCGCGCGGAGCGCGCCGCCGTCGTACGCCGCCACCACGTCCGCTGGCTGCTGCTGACGCGCTGGCAGCCGGTGCCCGAGGAGGCGGTGGTGGTGGCGTGGAGCGAGCGGACGGGGGAGGTGCTGGCGCGGGTCGGATGAGCGCCGTCGGGCCGGCGACTACTCGACGACGAGCTCGACCGGGATGTTGCCGCGGGCGGCGTTGGAGTAGGGGCAGACCTGGTGGGCCTGCTCGACCAGCTTGCGGCCGGTCTCCTCGTCCACGCCCTCGGGCAGCTCGACGCGGAGGGTGACGGCGAGCGCGAAGCCCTCGCCCTGCTTGCCGATGCCGACCTCGGCGGTCACCGCGGCATCGCTGACGTCGACCTTCGCCTGCCGGCCGACGAGACCGAGGGCGCTGCCGAAGCAGGCGGCGTACCCGGCGGCGAACAGCTGCTCGGGGTTGGTGCCCTTCCCGTTCCCGCCCATCTCGACGGGGACGCCGAGGGCGAGGTCGAGCGTGCCGTCGGAGCTGACGGTGCGGCCGTCGCGGCCGTGGGTGGCGGTGGCTGCGGCGGTGTAGAGCGCGTCCATGGGAAACCGTCCCTCTGTCGTGAAGCGTTCGCCTGGTGTTCCGGCGTGCTGACGACGCCAACTAGACCACACAATTCAATTGCACACAACTGAATGACGCGAAAGGCAAGCCCCGGCTACCCTGGAGCCATGACCACGCCCGCGACGGACTGGCTCCGCCTCGACCAGCAGATCTGCTTCTCGCTCAACGCCGCCTCACGCGCCTTCAACGGCGTCTACCGCGTGGTGCTCAAGGACCTCGGGCTCACCTACCCGCAGTACCTGGTGATGCTGGTGCTGTGGGAGCACGGGGAGCTGCCGGTCAAGAAGCTCGGCGAGCACCTGCGGCTCGACTCCGGCACGCTGTCGCCCCTGCTCAAGCGGCTGGAGGCGGCCGGTCTGGTGCGGCGGGAGCGCAGTGCGCGCGACGAGCGGTCGGTGGAGGTGTGGCTGACCGGGGAGGGCGTGGCCCTGCGCGAGCGGGCCGGCGAGGTGCCGCGCCGGATCGCCGGGGCGACCGGTCTGGACCTCGCGGAGATCCAGGACCTGCGCGCCCGCCTCGACCGGCTCACGGCCGCCCTGGACACGTACGGTGCCGACTCGGCGCCGGCCTCGTCCTGACGGGGTGCGGTGCCCGCCGGGTGCCGGGATGACGGATCATGGCTACCGAGGACCACTGACGAGGGGACGGCCGCACATGACCTGGCTGATCACCGGCGGCGCCGGATACATCGGGGCGCACGTCGTACGGGCGATGACCGACGCGGGCGAGCGGGCGGTCGTGTACGACGACCTGTCCACCGGCGTCGCCGAGCGCGTGCCCGACGGCGTCCCCCTGGTGGTGGGTTCGGTCCTGGACGGCGAGCGGGTCGCGCGCGCCCTCACCGACCACTCCGTCACCGGTGTCGTGCACCTCGCGGCGAAGAAGCAGGTCGGCGAGTCCGTGGACCTGCCGCTGCACTACTACCGGGAGAACGTCGAGGGCCTGCGCGTCCTGCTGGAGGCGGTCACGGCGGCCGGTGTCCCGTCGTTCGTCTTCTCCTCCTCCGCGGCCGTGTACGGCATGCCCGACGTCGACCTCGTGACGGAGGAGACGCCGTGCCTGCCCCTGTCCCCGTACGGCGAGACCAAGCTGGCCGGTGAGTGGCTGGTCCGGGCGGCCGGCCGGGCGGCGGGCCTGTCGACGGCGTCGCTGCGCTACTTCAACGTGGCGGGCGCGGCCAGCCCGGAGCTGACGGACACGGGCGTCTACAACCTCGTCCCGATGGTCTTCGAGAAGCTCACCGAAGGCGCCGCCCCCCGCGTCTTCGGCGACGACTACGCGACGCCTGACGGCACCTGCGTCCGCGACTACATCCACGTGGCCGACCTGGCCGACGCCCACGTCGCCGCGGCCCGCGCCCTGCGGTCCTCCCCGGGCCGCTCCCTCACCCTGAACATCGGCCGGGGCGAGGGCGTCTCCGTCCGCGAGATGATCGACCGCATCAACGCCCTCACCGGCCACGACCGGCCCCCCGCCGTCACCCCCCGCCGCCCCGGCGACCCGGCCCGGGTCGTCGCCTCGGCCGACCGCGCCGCCGCGGAACTGGGCTGGAAGGCCAAGTACGACGTCGAGGACATGATCACGTCGGCGTGGGCGGGCTGGGTACGCCTGCATCCGGGGGCGGCACGGGACTAGCACGGGACTGGAGGGCCCCCGCGGACGACACGCCTCGCCCGCTCCGAGCGCGCCCTCGGGGCCGCCGTCGGGGCCGCCGTCGGGCCGGCGAAGGGGACACCCTTCGCCGGCTCGCACCGGCCCGGTGTCCGGGGCCGCCCGTCGCGTCTCACAACGCCTTCAGCCCCTGCGCCGTGGCCCGCGCCAGCTGCCCCAGGTAGCCCTGGGGCAGCTTCGGGCTGCGGACGACCACCGCACGCCAGTAGAGCGGCCCCGAGACCAGGTCCAGCGCCAGGTCGGTGTCGAGGGCGGGGCTCAGCTCGCCGCGTTCCGCCGCCGCCGTCAGGATTCTGCTGGCGACACCGTCCTGCCCCTCCCGCAGCGTCTTCCGCAGGGCCTCGGCGATGTCGGGGTTGCGTGCCGCCTCCGCCTGCAGGTCGGGGATGACCTGCGAGGCCACCGGGTGGCGCAGCGCGCGCGAGGTCACCTCGTACAGCAGCCGCAGGTCGCCCTCCAGGGACCCGGTGTCGGGCACGGGCAGCCCCTGGACGGCGAGCGCGGAGACGACGTCCAGGACCAGGTGCAGCTTGGAGCGCCAGCGCCGGTACACCGCCGTCTTGCCGACGCCCGCGCGGCGCGCGATGCCCTCGATGGACATCCGCGCGTAGCCGGCCGCCGCGAGTTCCTCGAAGACCGCCGACCGGATGGCCTCCGTCACGTCCTCGCGGAGCACCGCCGCCCCGGCGGGGGCCCGGCGGCGCGGGCGCGGCTGCGGCTCGTCGGCGTTGGTCGTCATGCGAGCCAAGCATAGGGCGCGACGACGCAACGGTTGCGTTCCGACGCTGCCGCACCCTACGCTCACGTCACGACGATACGGTCCCGTCCCGACGTAGCTGAACGCGCACCGTCACCCAGGTGAACGCCGGGCGCCACCCCCTCCCCCCGAGCGAAAGCAGCGGATGTGAGCCAGGTCCTCGACACACCGCCCCCGACACCGGCCGCGGCGCCCGCACCGGCCGGCGACCACGACCTCGCGGCCCTCGCCGCCCGCCACGGCCTCTCGGTCAGCGGCGCCCGCCCCTCCCTGCCCGCGTACGTCCGCCAACTGTGGGAGCGCCGGCACTTCATCGGCGCCTTCGCCACCGCCAAGCTCACCGCCCAGTACAGCCAGGCCAAGCTGGGCCAGCTCTGGCAGGTGATGACGCCCCTGCTCAACGCGGCGGTGTACTACTTCGTCTTCGGCGTGCTGATGAACACCAGGCGGGGCGTGGAGGACTTCGTCCCGTTCCTGGTCACGGGCGTGTTCGTGTGGACGTTCACACAGAGCTCGATCATGGCGGGCACCAAGGCCGTCTCCGGCAACCTCGGCCTCGTCCGCGCCCTGCACTTCCCGCGGGCCGCGCTGCCGGTGTCGTTCTGCCTCCAGCAGCTCCAGCAGCTGCTGTTCTCGATGGCCGCCCTGGTCGTGATCCTGCTCGCCTTCGGCGTACCGCCCGCCGCCTCCTGGGTGCTCGCGGTCCCCGCGCTGGTGCTGCAGTTCGTGTTCAACGCGGGCGTGGCACTGGTCATGGCCCGCGTGGGCTCCAGGATCCCGGACATGGCGCAGCTGATGCCGTTCCTGCTGCGGACCTGGATGTACGGCTCGGGCGTCATGTTCAGCATCCACCACATGACCGGCCCGGACAGCGGCCTGCCCTCGTGGGTCGGGCCGCTCCTCCAGGTCAACCCGGCCGTCGTCTACATCGACCTGATGCGCTTCGCGCTGATCGACAGCTTCGGCGGCGCCATGCTGCCGGACCACGTGTGGGCACTGGCCCTGGGCTGGGCGCTGGTCGCCGGGATCGGCGGCTTCATCTACTTCTGGAAGGCCGAGGAGACGTACGGTCGTGGCTGACAACACCCCCCGCAACCAGGCGGACGAACGCGTCCCCACCGTCATCGCCGACGGCGTCGACATCGTCTACCGGGTCAACGGCACCGGCGCGGGCCGCGGCTCGGCGACCGCCGCCCTCAACCGCATCCTGCGCCGGAGGAAGACCGAGAAGGCGGCGGGCGTACGCCGGGTGCACGCCGTGCGGAACGTGTCCTTCGTGGCGTACCGGGGCGAGGCCATCGGCCTGATCGGCACCAACGGCTCCGGGAAGTCGACGCTGCTCAAGGCGGTCGCGGGGCTGCTGCCGGTGGAGAACGGCCGCATCTACACCGACGGCCAGCCCTCCCTCCTCGGCGTCAACGCCGCCCTGATGAACGACCTCACCGGCGAGCGCAACATCCACCTCGGCGGCCTCGCGATGGGCATGTCCCGGGCCCAGATCAAGGAGCGGTACCAGGAGATCGTCGACTTCTCCGGGATCAACGAGAAGGGCGACTTCATCACCCTGCCGATGCGCACGTACTCCTCCGGCATGGCGGCCCGCCTGCGCTTCTCCATAGCCGCCGCCAAGGACCACGACGTCCTCCTCGTCGACGAGGCCCTGGCCACCGGCGACCGCTCCTTCCAGAGGCGCTCCGAGGAGCGCATCCGGGAGCTGCGCCGGCACGCCGGCACGGTGTTCCTGGTCAGCCACAGCAACAAGTCCATCCGCGACACCTGCGACCGGGTGCTGTGGCTGGAGCGCGGCGAGCTGCGCATGGACGGGCCGACGGAGGAGGTCCTCAAGGAGTACGAGAGGTTCACCGGCGGCCCGGACAAGGCGGCGAAGCCCAAACCGGCGCCCAAGCCCGCGTCCGAACCGGCGTCCAAGCCCGCACCCGAGCCCGCACCCGAGGCGCCGACGACCGCCTGAACGCCCCGCCGCCGGCCCCTTCGCCCGGGAGGGGCACTCCCGGTTAACCCTCCTGCCCGTTTGATGCCACTATGACCGAAGAGGCCGAGCGAGCAGGAGTGCGCCGGGAGCGACCGAGGCGAAGGAGTCCCCGCGATGCCCGAGACCCCCGAACTCAGCGTCGTCGTCCACGGCCCCAACGTCCAGGACCACCTGCCCGCGCTCCTCGGCTCCCTGGCCGCCCAGCCCCTCACCGGCATCGAGGTGGTCGTCGCCGCCGTCGGGGACTGGGCGCGGGAGGCGGCCGAGCGGCACGTGCCCGCGTTCACCGTACTGCCGCTGCCGGACGGGGCCGGCGACGCCGCGGCCCGCGCGGCGGGAGCGGCGCGGGCGTCGGGCCGGTGGCTGCACTTCGTCCACGCCAGGGACGCCCTGCCCGCCGGCGCCCCGCGCACGGTCGCCGAGCACACCGCGGACCTCCCCGAGACCGTGGACGTCCTGCTCCTCGACCACGTCCGCGGCACCTGGCGGACCTCCGGCCTGCCCTCCCCCGACGGCCCCCGCCTCGCCCGGGCGGGCGGCGCCGCCCTGGCCCTCGACGACCGCGCGGCGCTGCTCGGACTGACCCCGCTGCTCGGCAACCGCGCCGTCCGCGCCGGCTTCTGGCGGAACCACGAACGGCTTTTCACCACCGACGACGAGCCCTTCGCCGCGTACGCCGCCCTGCTGCTCGCCGACCGCGTCGCCTGTCTGCCCCACCCGGCGTACGAGGTCCGCGCGCTGCGCCCCGAGAGCCTGCCGCCGGTCGCGCCGGAGCGGCACCTCGCCCTGGTCGAGCGCTACGAGACCCTCCTCGACCTGGCCGGCGACCGCCCGGCCGCCCACGCCGTCCTGTACGACCTGATGGTCCGCGACTGCCTGCGCACCTTCGCCCGCGCCGGGATGCCGGACGGCGCCCGGCGGGCGTTCTTCCACCGGGCGTCCCTGGCCGCCCGGCGCCACCGGCCCGAGGGCCACCCGCGCCCGGCCGGCCTCGAAGGCCTGCGCCGGTCGCTGCTGGAGGAGGACGCCTGCGCCCGGTACCGCGCCCTCCAGACCGCCCACCGCACCCGCCGCACCGTGCGGGCGGTCGCGCGCACCGGCAGGCACCGGGCCGGCACCCTGCTGCGCGGCCTCCAGTACCGCCGGGCACTGGCCGAGCCGGTCGACCCCCACCTCGCCGTCTTCTCGGCGTACTGGGCCCGGGGCGTGGCCTGCAACCCGGCCGCGATCGCCGCCCGGCTCGCCGGACTCGCCCCGAGCGTCCACCCGGTGTGGGTGGTCACCGCCGCGCACGCGGCCCTGCTGCCGCCCGGCACCGACCACGTCGTACCCGGCACCCGCCGCTACTGGGAGGTGCTGGCGCGGGCCAAGTACCTCGTCAACAACGTCAACTTCCCGGACGCGGTCGTCAAACGCCCGGGCACCGTCCACCTCCAGACCCACCACGGCACCCCGCTCAAGCGCATGGGCCTGGACCAGATGCCGTACCCGGCCGCCGCCCGCGGGCTGGACTTCCAGGCGCTGCTGGAGCGGGTCGACCGGTGGGACTACAGCGTCTCGGCCAACAGCCACTCCACCCGCATGTGGCAGCGGGCGTACCCCTCCCGGTACGTCTCCCTCGACCACGGCTATCCGCGCAACGACGTCTACTACTCCGCCGGCGCCGCCGAGGTCCGCGCGGTCCGCGAGCGCCTCGGCATCGCGCCCGGCCGCAGGGCGGTCCTCTACGCGCCGACCCACCGCGACTACGAGGCCGGCTGGACCCCGCGCCTGGACCTGGCCGCCCTCGCCGACCGGCTCGGCGAGGAAACGGTTCTGCTGGTGCGGGCCCACTACTTCTACGAGAGCGCCGCCTCCCCCTCCTCGCCGCTGACCGGTCTGCGCCGCGCCGGCCGGCTCATCGACGTCTCCTCCTACGACCCGGTCGAGGAACTGTGCCTGGCGGCAGACGTGCTGGTCACGGACTACTCGTCGATCATGTTCGACTACGCCAACCTCGACCGCCCGATCGTGATCCACGCCGACGACTGGGAGACGTACCGCACCACCCGCGGTGTCTACTTCGACCTGATGGCCGAGGCTCCGGGCCCGGTCGCCCGCGACCAGGACCGGCTGGCGGAGATCCTCACCACGGACGCCTGGCGCGACGAACGCGCGGCGAAGGCGCGGGCGGCCTTCCGGCGCCGGTTCTGCGAGTACGACGACGGCCGCGCCGCCGAACGCGTCGTACGCCGGGTCTTCCTCGGTGAGGACGAACGGACGCTGCCGCCCGTACTGCCGGTCGAGGAGCGCACCCCGGCCCCGAGCCCCGAGGAGGCGACCGCGTCATGACCACCCTCCAGAGCCCGGCCGTCCGCACGGCCGTGACCACGCCCGACGTCACCGTCACGGTCATCGTCCACAACGACGCCGAACGCCTGCCCCGCGCGGTCGCGTCCGTCCTGCGCCAGACCCACACCGGCATCGAGGTCGTCATCAGCGACGACCACTCGACGGACGCGACCCCCGAGGTCGCGCGGAGGCTGGCGGCGCGCGACCCCCGCGTCGTCCTGCTCCGTCTGCCCGAGAACAGCGGCGGCTGCAGCGCGCCGCGCAACCGCGCCCTGGAGATCGCGCGGGCCCCGTACCTGATGTTCCTCGACAGCGACGACGAGCTTCCCGAGCGCGCCGTCGAGGTCCTGCTCGCCGCCCACCGGGAACGCGACCTCGACTTCGCGATGGGCGCGGTGCACCGCATCCGCGTGGACGGCGGACGCCGCACGACGTGGATGCCGCACCTGGTCGCCGAACGCCGCACGCTCGACGGGATCGAGGCCGACCCGCGGCTCTTCTTCGAGCACCTGTCGACCAGCAAGATGTACGCCCGCGCCTTCCTCGACCGGCACGGCCTGCGCTTCCCGGAGGGCATCCACTACGAGGACCAGCTCTTCTCGGCGCAGGCGTACTGCCTGGCCAGGACGTTCACCGTCGTCCCGGAGCCGGTCTACCGCTGGTACGTCGCCCCGTACGCCGCCGCCGAGGCGGCCTCCATATCCAACCAGCGGGACAGGCTGACCAACGTCCGCGACCGCGTCCACGTGCAGCGTCTCATCGACGCCTTCCTGGCCCGGAGCGGGCACGAGTCGCTGCGCGAGGACAAGGACTTCAAGTTCCTCAAGCACGACTTCCGGATGTACGCCGGTGACCTCCCGTACCGGGACCAGGCGTGGCTGGCGTCCTTCGCGGACCTCGTGACCCCGTACCTCGACACGCTGGCCCCGGGTGCCTTCGCCCGCCTGCCCCGCGCCGAACGGGTCGTGCTCCAGCTGGTCCGCGACCGGCGCCTCGCCGACGCCCAGGAGGCGGCCCGCGGTCTAGGCCACGCGGTCGCCCCCCGCCGGACCACACCGGACCCGGCGGACGGCCGTACCTACTGGGGCGGGGAGGTCCCGCGCTCCGCACGGGCCCGCCGGGAACTGGACCTGACGGACCTGGACCTCGACACCCGTCCGTTCTTCAGCGCCCTGCTCCGCCACGAGATCACGGAGATCGCGCGGGGTCCCGGGGCCTCGATCGACCTGACGGTCCGCACCTACGACCCGGCCCTGCGCCTCCCGGTCGGCCCCCGGCGCGCCACCCTCCACCTCGCCCCCGGCCGTCGCCGTCTCGTGGTCCCCTTCCGTCTCTCCCCCGTCCGCCCCGGCGTCTTCGAGGGCCGGGCCCGCCTGGACCTGGCGTCGGCCCGCCTCCCCCTCCAGGGCTTCGAGGGCGTGCGCCACCCCGTGCTGCGCCTGCACGACCAGGGCCGGACCCACACGGGCATCCTCCTGGCCCCGCTGGCCTTCCCGCCCCTGACCGCCCGCGTCCCCTACCGCGGCGGCACGGCCCCCCACCGGGTCACGGTGGAACCGGAGGGGCACACCCCGGGGCGGCTGCAGATCCGCTGGCAGCCGGTGGGCAGCACGGCGGCCGTCATCCGCCCGGCCGTGCGCCGCCTGGCCACGCCCCGGGTGAAGCGGGCGGTCCGCTTGGCGGCCGCCCTCCTGCGCTGAGACCGCGGCGCGGCCCGGCCTGCGGTTTCGCCACCGAAACCGCTGCCGAAACCGAAACCCGGGTCCGCGGGCCGTCGCCCGAGGCGGCCCGCGGGCGATCGCCGGGCGCGCCCCGCGGGCCACCGTGCCGGCGCACCGGCGGAACGGTTCGCGCCACCCGCGGTGCCCGGGACGCCGCTCACTCCGTCACCGCGTACAGCACCTGCCCGCCCGGCCCCCGGGCCACCAGCCGCAGTCCCTCGGCCCCCCGGAGCCCCGGGCCCCGGTCCACCACCCACCGCACCCCGTACTCCCGCACGATCTCCCGCCGGACCTCGCCCGCCGCCCCCGGGGTGAAGTACCTCCGCACCGCCGCCGCCCGGGCGTCCTCGTCCCGCAGGAAGAAGTCGGGATACCCGGGGGCCACGGTGTACGCCCCGTACGCCGGGATCCGGCGCGAGGGGAGCCGCCGCGCCATGACCACGTCCCCGTAGCCCACCCACGGCGTGATCCAGTGGTACCCCGCCCACGGTTCCCGGACCTTCTTGGCGACCGCCCCGGGCAGCGCCTCCCGCCCGACCACGTATCCCAGCGTCCCCGCCTGCGCCCACGCCCCCACCGCCAGCGCCGCGGCCAGGACGCACGCCCCTGCGACCCGCACCGCCCGCCGCCCGGACCCCGCCACCTCCAGCGCCACCGCGAGCTGCGCCGGGATCAGCGCGGCGGGCAGCACCCGCCCCCACGACCAGTGCCCGCTCACCCCGCCCGCCACGAAGACGGCCGCACCCAGCAGGAAGAAGAGCACCAGCGCGTCCCGCCGGTCCCGCCACCACCGCACCGCCAGCGCAGCCACCCCCACCAGCACCAGCCAGTACCGCCCGGACAGGTCCCGGTACAGCGACCGGTGCACCGCGTCCATCCCGTCACCGGCACCGAGCAGCGCGTAGAAGTCGTAGTACGGCCAGAGCCACAGGACCGCCGCCCCCGTCGACAGCCCGGCTCCCAGCCGCCCCCACACCCTGCGCCCGGCCCGCGCCCCGCACACGACGGCGAGGGCTCCCAGGGAGGCGACGATCCCGGAGAACTGGTGCACCAGGAGGATCACCGCCCACAGCACCCCGAGCCCCAGCCAGACCCCCCACCCGGCCGGCCGGCCCCCGCTCCCGCGCACCGCCCCCGCCAGCCACGCCCAGAGGTGGAAGGCGAGGCCGAGCGCGAAGACGCTCGGGTACGCCACCGTCAGCGCGAGGGAGTGGAGCCCGAGGAAGCCGCTCCAGGTGAACGTGGCCGTTCCCCACAGCAGCACCAGGCACAGCAGCGCGAGCGGCGGCGCCGCCGGGCGGGCGCTCAGCGTGCGGACGTACCGCCACACCCCGGTCACCAGCAGGCCGAGTGCCACCAGCGCCCCGAGCCGCAGCACGACGAAGACGGAGAACCCGCTCAGCCGGGCCGCGCAGCCCAGCAGCACCGCCCACGGCGAGTAGTACGGGCTCGGCGTGTCCGCGTCGACCAGGGGGTTGCCGGGGGTGAGCGGGCTGTGCCGCAGGCGTTGCAGGGTGGCCGCGTGCATGCCCAGGTCACCGGCCCAGGGCAACCGGACGACCACCAGGAGCAGCAGCAGGAGGACGAGGGCGGCGACCGCGCCGACGACGACCGCCCACGGGGCGGCGACCGTGCGTGGCGGTACGGCACGCGTCGTCCCGGAGCGCTGCATCACGCGGCCACTTTATCCGGGATGTCCCGTTGTGGGCGGCGCCTGAGCGCTGCCTGTGCGGCAGGGCGGCGGCGACGGGGCCGGTGAGAGGCCGGCGACGGGGCCGGTGAGAGGCCGGGGCGGCTCCGAGGTGGGGCCGGGGCGGGGCCGCCCACGCGAAGGTGCCCCGGGCCACGACGGCCCGGGGCACCTCACACGGCCGCGCCGTCAGGCATGCGTGCGCAGCAGCGTCCGCATCGTCCGCATCGCGACCGACAGGTTGGAGAGGTCGAAGTCCTCCGAGTTGTGGATCTCCTCCAGCGTGGTGCGCGCCCGGCCGAGGATCGCCGCGTTCTTCTCCTCCCACGCCTTGAACCGCTGCTCGGGCGTCGACGTGCCGTTGCCCGCCGCCAGCACGTCGGCGGTGAGCGAGGCGTGCGCCGCGTAGAGGTCCTCGCGGATCGCCGCGCGGGCCATGGACTGCCAGCGGTCGGTACGGGGCAGGTCGCTGATCCGGTCCATCAGCTGGGTGACGCTCAGCCGGTCGGCGAGGTCGTAGTACACCTCGGCGACCTCCAGCGGCTCCTTGCCCGTGCGGTCGGCCACCGACACGATGTCCAGCGTCGCGAAGGCCGAGGAGAACCCGGCCACCCGCGTGGCCGGCTCGTCCGGGACACCGGCGTCGGTCAGCTCGTCGTAGATGTGCTGGTACCACTCCGCGTCCGCGCCGCGCAGCAGCTTCGGCAGCTGCGCCCAGACCTGCTCCACGCGCTCGGCGAAGAAGCCGACCGTCTCGGCGAGCTCCAGCGGCTGCGGCCGGTTGTTGAGCAGCCAGCGCGTGCCGCGCTCGACCAGGCGGCGCGAGTGCAGCCGGATGCGGGTCTGCACACCGGCCTGGGCCCTGTTGTCCAGGGCCTCCACCGCGTCCCACACCGGGGAGGAGCGGAAGATCTCCCGGGCCGCGGTCTGCGCCCGCACGATCTCCTCCAGCGACGCGCCGGTCTCCTCGCGCATCCGGTGCAGGTACGTCGTACCGCCCGTGTTGACCGTGTCGTTGACCAGGACGGTCGTCGTGATCTCGCGGCGCAGCGGGTGGCCGTCGATCCGCTCCGGGAACTGCTCGCGCAGCGCCGTCGGGAAGTAGGAGTGCAGCAGGGCCTTGAGGTAGGGGTCGTCGGGCAGCGAGGTGTGCAGCAGTTCCTCGGCGACCGTGATCTTCGTGTACGCCAGCAGCACCGCGGTCTCCGGGCCGGTCAGCCCCTGCCCGGCGCCGAGGCGCTCGCGGATCTGGCGGTCGGTGGGCAGGAACTCCAGGGCCCGGTTGAGGTGCCCCTCCCGGACCAGGTGACGCATGAAGCGCTGCTGTGCGTGGAGCATGTCCTTGGACTGCGCCAGGGCGTTGGCGATCGCCGTGTTCTGCGCGTAGTTGTTGCGCAGGACCAGCGTGCCGACCTCGTCGGTCATCTCGGCGAGCAGCTTGTTGCGCTGCTTGACGGTCATGTCGCCGTCCTTGACGAGACCGTTGAGCAGGATCTTGATGTTCACCTCGTGGTCGGAGGTGTCCACGCCCGCGCTGTTGTCGATGGCGTCGGTGTTGATCCGGCCGCCGTGCAGCGCGAACTCGATCCGGCCCAGCTGGGTCAGGCCGAGGTTGCCGCCCTCGCCGACGACCCGCGCCCGCAGGTCCTTGCCGTCGACGCGGATGGCGTCGTTGCCCTTGTCGCCGACGTCGCCGTCGGACTCGGTGGACGCCTTGACGTACGTGCCGATGCCGCCGTTCCACAGCAGGTCCACCGGCGCCGACAGGATCGCCTTCATCAGGTCGGCCGGGGTCATCTTCGTGATGCCGGCCTCGATGCCGAGGGCCTCGCGGAGGTGTGCGTTGACCGGGATCGACTTGGCCGTGCGCGGGAAGATGCCGCCGCCCGCCGAGAGCAGCGCGGTGTCGTACTCCTCCCACGAGGAGCGCGGCAGGTCGAACAGGCGGCGGCGCTCGGCGTACGAGGTGGCCGCGTCCGGCGTCGGGTCGACGAAGATGTGCCGGTGGTCGAAGGCGGCGACCAGGCGGATGTGCTCGGACAGCAGCATGCCGTTGCCGAACACGTCGCCGGACATGTCGCCGATGCCGACGACCGTGAAGTCCTGGGTCTGGGTGTCCACGCCCAGCTCCCGGAAGTGCCGCTTGACGGACTCCCAGGCGCCGCGGGCGGTGATGCCCATGCCCTTGTGGTCGTAGCCCGCCGAACCGCCGGAGGCGAAGGCGTCACCGAGCCAGAAGTTGTAGGACTCGGCGACCTCGTTGGCGATGTCCGAGAACTTCGCGGTGCCCTTGTCGGCGGCGACGACGAGGTAGGTGTCGTCCTCGTCGTGCCGGACGACGTCGGCGGGCGGGACCACTTCGCCCGCGACCATGTTGTCGGTGATGTCGAGCAGCGCCGAGATGAAGGTCCGGTAGCTGGCGATGCCCTCGGCCATCCAGGCGTCGCGGTCGGCGTTCGGGTCGGGCAGCTGCTTGGCGACGAAGCCGCCCTTGGCGCCGACCGGCACGATGACGGTGTTCTTCACCATCTGCGCCTTGACCAGGCCGAGGATCTCGGTGCGGAAGTCCTCCCGGCGGTCCGACCAGCGCAGACCGCCGCGGGCGACCTTGCCGAAGCGCAGGTGCACGCCCTCGACGCGCGGCGAGTACACCCAGATCTCGAACGCCGGACGCGGCGCGGGCAGGTCCGGGATGGCCTGCGGGTCGAACTTCATGGAGACGTAGTCGTGCGGCGTGCCGTCGCTCGCCTTCTGGAAGAAGTTCGTCCGCAGCGTCGCCTTGATGACGGTGAGGAAGGAGCGCAGGATCCGGTCCTCGTCGAGGCTCGCCACCTGGTCGAGGGCCGCGTCGACCTCTTCGAGCAGGGCGTCGACGATCTCGCGTCCGGCGCGCTGGCGCTCGGGCGCCATCCGCGCCTCGAACAGGGAGACGAGCAGACGCGTGGTGTGGACGTTGTTGCGGAGGGTGTCCTCCATGTAGTCCTGGCTGAACGTCGAACCGGCCTGCCGCAGGTACTTGGCGTACGCGCGCAGCACCATCGCCTGCCGCCAGGTCAGCCCGGCGCTGAGCACCAGGGCGTTGAAGCCGTCGTTCTCCGCCTGGCCGGTCCAGGTCGCGGCGAAGGCGTCCTGGAAGCGCTCGCGGGCGTCGTCGCCGAGGTAGTCGGCACCGCCGGCCACCGACTTCGGCATCCGCAGGCCGAAGTCGTAGATCCAGGCCGTCGTGCGGTCCGAGCAGCGCAGCTCGTACGGCCGCTCGTCGGTGACCTCGACGCCGAGCCGGCTGAGCACCGGCAGCACGGCGGACAGGGAGACCGAGCCGCCCTTCTGGAAGATCTTGAAGCGGCGCTCCTCGGGCACCGCGCCCACCGGCTCGTACAGGCTCAGCGCGAAGGTCCTGTCCTCGTCGAGCCGCTCCAGGTGGCCCAGGTCGGCGACCGCGGAGCGCGGGCCGTGGTCCGCCTTGTACCCCTCGGGGAAGGCGCCGCCGTACCGGCGCAGCAGCTCGGCGGAGCGCTCCTCGCCCGTCTCGGCGTTGAGCGCCTCGGCGAACCCGTCGGCCCAGGAGCGGGCGGCCTCGACGAGGCGGGCCTCGATGCGCTCCCGGTCGGCGTCGGACAGCTCCGGCAGCTCGGTGCCCTGCGGGACCCGGACCACAAAGTGCAGCCGGGACAGGATCGACTCGGTGTTCCAGGCCGTGAAGTCGACGCTGGTACCGCCGAGCTCCTCCTTGAGGATGTCGATGATCCGCAGCCGGACCCCGGTCGTGTAGCGGTCCCGGGGGAGGTAGACGAGGGCGGAGTAGTAGCGGCCGTACTCGTCCTGCCGCAGGTAGAGCCTGAGCCGGCGCCGCTCCTGGAGGTAGAGCACGGAGGTGACGATCGGCTCCAGCTCCTCGACCGGCATCTGGAACAACTCGTCGCGCGGGTACGTCTCCAGGATCTGCAGCAGGTCCCGCCCGTCGTGGCTGTTGGGCGAGAAGCCGGCCCGCTCCAGCACCTCCTCCACCTTGCGCCGCACGACCGGCACCCGGCGGACGGACTCGGTGTAGGCGGCGGAGGAGAACAGTCCGAGGAAGCGCCGCTCGCCGACGACGTTGCCCTGCTCGTCGAACCTCTTGACGCCGACGTAGTCCAGGTACGACGGCCGGTGCACGGTGGCCCGGCTGTTGGCCTTGGTCAACACCAGCAGCCGGTGCTCGCGGGCCTTGGCCCGGGCGTCGGCCGGGAGCCGTTCGAAGGACGGGCTGACCGGGTGGCTCTCGTCGACGGCGTGGTGCGGGTCGGAGCGCAGGATGCCGAGGCCGGTACCGGGGACGGCGGCCAGGGAGTCGTCCCCGCGCAGCTGGTACTCGCGGTAGCCGAGGAAGGTGAAGTGGTCGTCGGCCAGCCAGCGCAGCAGCTCGCGTGCCTCCTCCAGCTCCCGCGGGGGGAGGTCGCCGGGCGCGGGCTCCGCGGGCAGCTCCTCCGCGATGCGGAGGGCCGCGTCCCGCATCTTGCCCCAGTCCTCGACGGTCTCGCGGACGTCGTTGAGGATGCGCAGCAGGTCGGCGGTGATCTGCTTCAGGTCGCCGCGGTCGGTCTCGCGGTCGATCTCGACGTGGATCCAGGACTCGACGTGCGCGTCGTGCGGCAGGTCGTCGGAGGGTCCCGCGGTGAGCACCTCGACGAGCTTGCCGGTGACGTCGCGGCGCACCACGATCAACGGATGCACGACGACGTGGATGCCGCGGCCCTGGCGGGTCAGCTCATTGGTCACGGAGTCGACGAGGAAGGGCATGTCGTCCGTGACCACCTCGACGACGGTGTGGCTGCACGTCCAGCCGTTCTCCTCGACCGTCGGGGTGTGCACCCGCACGTTCGCCGTGCCCTGCGGGCGGTGCTCCGCCAGCCGGTAGTGGGAGACGGCGGCTCCGAAGACGTCGACCGGGTCGCGGTCGGTCAGGTCCTCCGGGGCGGTGTGCCGGTAGTAACGCCTGAGGAACGCGAACACGGATGCGTGGTCCGGGGCCGGGGTGCCCGGGGTGTCCGGGGAGCCCTCGTCCGTCGTCCCAGTCGGTAGGTGCCCCCCGACCGGGCTGTTCTCAGCTACCCGCGCAGCCCTTTCGAGCAGCTCGGCCTTGGCTTCGTCCAGCTTGGTCTGCATTGTCCTCTGGCTCCTGTCGCGCGCCGTTGCGTGACGTAGAAGGAAGTACGGTCTCCTGCCTTCCGGCATGACGTCGGGACACGGGGTGTCCACTCTGTTCCGACGCTATGCCGCAAGGCGAGAGGAGCGGGGGTATATCAGCCAATGTCGCCGCACTCGCCTGATGTGACATCGCTCTCGCCGCCACCGTCCGGGGAGTGTGCGGCACCGCGCCGGGGGCCTTCGACGCCCCGTCCCGCCCGCGAAGACCAGCGACCGCCGCCCGGACACGGATGTCGTCCGTGCGTGCCGGGCGCAGGGCAGGGGCGCCGGTGCCCCCGCGAGCTATCGCGCTGATCACGCCACAAGGCTATCGCCCCTCGCGGGGCCCCCGTCACGAGCCGCGTGTGTACAAAAGCGGGGGTGGAACTTCGACGTTCTGCACAGATACGCCGCTGCCGGGCACGGCCGCGACCGTGCGCACCCCGCCCTGTACCGCTGCGCCCGCCGCACGGCCGGCGGCGCCACCGCACCGGCCCAACCCCACGCGTGCCACACCCGGCCTCATCCCCCGCCCGTACACCGGCGCCGGGCCGGCGCCGCCGGCGCACCGGCCGAGCCTCGCGCCGGTCCAACCTCGCGCCGGCCGAGCCTCACGCGGCCAGCCGTTCCGCCTCCGCCACGGCTTCCCGCAAGGTGTCCACCACCGGCACCCCGGCCCCTTCGAGGCTGGCCCGGCTGTGCGACCCGCCGGTGTAGAGCACCGCCCGCGCCCCGACGTGCCCCGCGGCCACCGCGTCGTCGGCGGCGTCCCCGATCACCACCGTACGGGCGGGCTCCACCCCGGCCAGCGCCAGCTCCGCGAGGTGGCGCACCATGTGCTCGGCCTTGCTGCCCCCGGACGGCCCGATCCGCCCGTCGATGCGCAGGAAGTGCGTCTCGATGCCGAAGTCCCGCACCAGCGGGACCAGCTCGTCGTGGCCGTACATGCTGAGGATCGACTGACTGCGCCCCGCGGAACGCCAGCCCGCGAGCAGCTCCGCCACCCCTTCGGCGAGACCGCACCGCACCCGGTGCTCGACGTAGTGGCGGTGGAAGGTCGCGTCCATGACCTCCCACTCGGCTGCGGTGGGCAGCCGCCCCGTCAGCCGCTCGTAGAACCTCGGCACCGGCACGCAGTACAGCGCCCGGTACTGCTCCAGCGTGATCGGCGACAGCCCCAGTTCGGCGAAGGCCGCGTTGGTCGCTCCGATGATCGCGTCGTTGTCGTGGAACAGCGTCCCGTTCCAGTCCCAGACGATGTGCGCGCCTGTCTGCATCCCCATGCCGAGAACGTACCCGCCGCCACTGACAGTCAAGGCGGCGGCCTCGATGCCGGGCCGTCAGCCGCGGGCTTCCACCAGGTTCGGGATCTCCTGCGTCGCGTACCACAGCAGCTCGTGGTCCTCCGCCCCGTCCACGACGAACCGGGCGTCGTCGTCCCCGCCGTCCGCCGCCGCGAGGGCCCCGGCCGCGGCGGCCACGTCCGCCTCCGCGTCGGCGGAGTCGACGTGCACGGAGGCCGCCTCGGCCAGCGGCAGCGGCCCGGCGACCCGCACCTCGCCCAGGGCCCCCGGCTCGCGCCCCGGGCCCGGGTCGGCCGCGACCGCGCCGTCGGGTACGTCGGCGGCGACCACGACCCGGCGGCGCGGCACGCCGGCATCGGCCGCCAGCAGCCGCAGCGAGGCCAGCGCGGCGCGGTTCAGAGCGGCGTACTCCAGCTCCTCGATGTCGTCCGAGAGGTACCACTCGCGCAGCGCCGGTGTGACGGCGTACGCGACGAGCCGTCCGGTCGCCAGCTGTCCCGACCCGTGCGCCTCGGCGAGACCGGAGAGGGTCAGGGGGACGTAGACGCGCATGTGACGGCCGCTTTCCTGGTCGGGTCCACCGAGGCACCGGATGGCCTGGGAGGGCGTGGAAGAGCCTTCAGGATACGTCCGGGTGTCCCCTTTCGAGTTCCCACCCGTGACGCCCGACACGTCCATCCCCGTCCCCGGAACTCACCCGGTGCACCCGCTCCGTCCCGGGCCTTCCCCTCACCCGGGTCACTCGGATAGGTGAACCCTCCGACCCCTCGACACGGCCGTCCTCCGCCTTGCCGTCGTGCCCCGCCGCCCCGTACAAGGTCCCCGACCACTAAGTTACTGCCCGGTATCACCTCGCCCGGGCCACCGAACGGGGAGTCTCGATGCACAAGGTCATGACCAGGACCCAGCTCCGCCCGGCCGGCACGTCCCTTCGCGCGCCGGACGGCCCGCCCGCCGGCGCCCCGCCCCGCAGGCCCGGCGGCGACCCCGCGGCCCCCGGTGGCGTACCGCCCCGCAGGCCCGGTGGCAGCGCCGTACGGGCCGCGGCGCCCGGCGGCCGTCCGCCGGGCTCCCCGGGCAGGCCCCAGCGGGCCCGTACGAGGCCGGCGGACACCCGCCCGCCCACGACCGGTCCGGGCCGGACCGGCAGGACGAGCCCCCGTACGGCGGCGAACACCCCCGTGACCGCCCCCGCCCCACCGGTCCCCCGGCAGGCCGCCACGGCCCCGCCGGGGGCTCTCGTACCCGTCCAGACCCCGCGCCGCCCCGTCGCGCAGCTCCGCCCCACCGACCGCTTCGCCGAGCTGCTCCTCAACGTGCTCAGCGGACGCCGCCCCGTCCACTCGATGCTCCGCCACACCGCCGGGCGCGCCTACGACGAACTGGCGGACCTCGCCGAACGCGGCCCCCTGCGCACCCGCGGCGCGCACCCCGTCGTCCGCGACATCGGCTATTTCGAGCCCCGGCCGGGCGCGCTGGAGGTCTTCGCCCGCATCGGCGCGGGCGACCAGCTCCGTGCCATGGCCTTCCGCCTGGAGCAGGGCCGGGACCTGCGCTGGCGCTGCACGGCGGTGGAACTGGGCGGTCCCCGCAGGCCGCAGACGGACGACTGACCGGTCCCGCCCCGGACGCCGAAGGGCCGGGCACCCGCGGGTGCCCGGCCCTGCACCGGTGCGGCGCCCGCAGGCACCGCACCGCCTCTCACTTCCGTGCCGTCACTTCTTGCGGCGGCGTCCGCCCTTGGCCTGCTTGCGGCGCTCCGCGCGCGTGAGCCCGTCGGACTGCGGCTGCGCGGGCTCGCCGTCGGTGGTGAAGTCGCCCTCGACGACACCGCCCTCGCCGTCCACGGTCGGCGCGGAGAAGTGCAGGCCCCGGCGCTGCGGGGCGTCGAGCCCCTTGGCGCGGATCTCCGGCCGGGCACCGGCCTGGGCCGGGACCCCGTCCTGCGCGCCCTTCTCCAGCGACGGCGCCGCGTCCTCGACCGGAACCTCCTCGACCTGCTGCTCGACCTGGACCTCCAGGTTGAACAGGTAGCCGACGGACTCCTCCTTGATGCCCTCCATCATGGCCTGGAACATGTCGAAGCCCTCGCGCTGGTACTCGACCAGCGGGTCCTTCTGCGCCATCGCGCGCAGGCCGATGCCCTCCTGGAGGTAGTCCATCTCGTAGAGGTGCTCGCGCCACTTGCGGTCCAGGACCGAGAGGACGACGCGCCGCTCCAGCTCACGCATGATCTCGGAGCCGAGCTGCGCCTCACGCGCCTCGTACTGCTCCTGGATGTCGTCCTTGATGGACTCCCCGATGTAGTCGGCGGTCAGCCCGGCCCGGTCGCCCGCCGCCTCCTCCAGCTCCTCGACGGTGACCTTCACCGGGTAGAGCTGCTTGAAGGCGCCCCACAGCCGGTCGAGGTCCCAGTCCTCCGGGAAGCCCTCGGCGGTCTCGGCCTGCACGTACGCGTCGATCGTGTCGTTCATGAAGTGCTGGATCTGCTCCTGCAGGTCCTCGCCCTCCAGAACGCGGCGCCGCTCGCCGTAGATGACCTCGCGCTGCCGGTTGAGCACCTCGTCGTACTTCAGGACGTTCTTGCGGGTCTCGAAGTTCTGCGTCTCGACCTGCGACTGGGCGGACGCGATCGCGCGCGTGACCATCTTGTTCTCGATGGGCACGTCGTCCGGGACGTTCGCCATCGACATCACGCGTTCGACCATCTGGGCCTTGAACAGCCGCATGAGGTCGTCGCCGAGGGAGAGGTAGAAGCGGGACTCGCCGGGGTCGCCCTGGCGGCCGGAGCGACCGCGCAGCTGGTTGTCGATGCGGCGCGACTCGTGCCGCTCGGTGCCCAGCACGTAGAGGCCGCCGAGTTCCTTGACCTCCTCGAACTCCGCCTTGACCGCCTGCTCGGCCCGTTCGAGGGCCCCGGGCAGGGCCGCGGCCCACTCCTCGATGTGCTCCTCGGGGTCCAGGCCGCGCTGGCGCAGCTCCGCCTCCGCGAGGTCCTCCGGGTTGCCGCCGAGCTTGATGTCCGTACCACGGCCGGCCATGTTGGTGGCGACCGTCACGGAACCCTTGCGGCCGGCCTGGGCGACGATCGTCGCCTCGCGGTCGTGCTGCTTGGCGTTCAGCACCTCGTGCTGGACGCCCCGCTTGCTGAGCTGCTGCGAGAGGTACTCGGACTTCTCGACCGAGGTGGTGCCGACGAGGATCGGCTGCCCCTTGCGGTGCTTCTCCTCGATGTCGTCGACGACCGCCTCGAACTTCGCGACCTCGGTGCGGTAGATCAGGTCCGACTGGTCCTTGCGGACCATCGGCCGGTTGGTCGGGATGGGCACCACGCCGAGCTTGTAGATCTGGTGGAACTCGGCGGCCTCGGTCATCGCCGTACCGGTCATGCCGGACAGGCCCGGCAGTTCCTTGCCGTTGTGGTCGTGGCGCTTGTAGAGGCGGAAGAAGTTCTGGAGCGTGATCGTGGCGAGCGTCTGGTTCTCGTCCTTGATGTCCACCCCTTCCTTCGCCTCGATCGCCTGGTGCATGCCCTCGTTGTAGCGGCGGCCGGCGAGGATACGGCCGGTGTGCTCGTCGACGATCATGACCTCGCCGTCGAGGACGACGTAGTCCTTGTCCTTCTTGAAGAGTTCCTTGGCCTTGATGGCGTTGTTCAGGTAGCCGACCAAGGGGGTGTTCACCGACTCGTAGAGGTTGTCGATGCCCAGCCAGTCCTCGACCTTGGCGACGCCCGACTCGTGGATGGCGACGGTGCGCTTCTTCTCGTCGACCTCGTAGTCGCCGGTCTCCTCGATGCCCTTCAGGGTGTTGCCGGCCTCGCCCCTCTTCAGGCGCGTGACCAGCTTGGCGAAGTCGCCGTACCACTTGGTGGCCTGGTCGGCCGGGCCGGAGATGATCAGCGGCGTACGGGCCTCGTCCACCAGGATGGAGTCGACCTCGTCGACGATGGCGAAGTTGTGGCCGCGCTGGACGAGCTCGTCCTTGGACCAGGCCATGTTGTCGCGGAGGTAGTCGAAGCCGAACTCGTTGTTCGTGCCGTAGGTGATGTCGCAGCCGTACATCTCGCGGCGCTGGGCCGGCGTCTGGTTGGCGAGGATGCAGCCGACGTTCAGGCCCAGGAACTTGTGGACGCGGCCCATCATCTCGGAGTCGCGCTCGGCCAGGTAGTCGTTGACCGTGACGATGTGGACGCCCTCGCCGGACAGGGCGTTGAGATAGGCGGGCAGCGTGCCGACGAGGGTCTTGCCCTCACCGGTCTTCATCTCGGCCACGTACCCCATGTGCAGGGCCGCGCCGCCCATCATCTGCACGTCGTAGTGCCGCTGGCCCAGGACGCGCTTGGCGGCCTCCCGGACGGTGGCGAAGGCTTCGGGAAGCAGGTCGTCCAGGCTCTCACCATCGGCGTAGCGCTGCTTGTACTCATCGGTGAGCGCCCGCAGCTCGGCGTCGGAGAGGTCGACGAAGTCCTCTTCGATGGAGTTGACCTGGTCCGCGATGCGGTGCAGCTTGCGCAGGATCTTGCCTTCGCCTGCACGCATGATCTTCGAGAGGACGGACACGGGGGTTGGTCTCCTTGCCGGTCGGGCCTGGGACGGTCGTTTTCCTGTGACGTACTGAGCAACGGCCATCGTATGCGAGGACCCCGCCGCCCCGGGAGCCTGCTGTAACGGGGACCGTGTGCCGCGTCCGGCTTCCGGTCCGCCGTCACCGGGTTCAACGCCCGGGCCCCGCGGATGGTGCCGCGCCGACGCACCGGGCGGTAAGTGACCGTTCGTTCACACGGGGCGAAAGGATGGCGCCCCGCACGGAGCGCCGCGCAGAATCGGCCGATGGAACCCCTCACGCTCGCCACCGGCCGCCTCGTCCTGCGCACGGTCGGCCACCAGGACACCGGCTCCGTGTACGCCGCCTGCCAGGACCCCGACATCCAGCGCTGGACCACGGTCCCCTCGCCCTACCGTCCGGAGCACGCGCGGGGCTTCACGGAGCGGATCGTCCCCGACGGCTGGGCGAACGACTCCATGTACACCTTCGGCCTCTTCCTCCCGGCCGGTGACCTGGCGGGCATGCTCGCCGTCACGACGCTCTCCCCGGGAGCGGGCGAGATCGGGTTCTGGCAAGCCAAGGAGCACCGCGGTCGCGGCTACGTCACCGAAGCCGTCGTCGCCGTCTCCCGCTGGGCCTTCACCGACCGCGCCATCGACCGCCTGGAGTGGCGCGCCGAGGTCGGCAACACGGCCTCCCGCGCGGTGGCCCAGCGCGCGGGCTTCACCATGGAGGGCACGCTGCGCTCCGCGATCGGCAACAAAGGCGTACGCCGCGACTGCTGGATCGGCTCCCTCCTCCCCGGCGACCTCGGCCTCCCGTCGACGGCCCCGTACCTGCCGGCGCCCTAGTCACCCCCGTACCTGCCGGCACCCCTGCGCTCCGCACCTGCCGGCACCCTGGCCGCCCCCACCGCTCGGCCGCGGGCGGTCGTGCCCCTCGGCCGCGGGCACCGGTGGCGCCCGTCCCCGGTGCCCGGACGGCCCGGACGGCCCGGACGGCCCTGGGAGGCACCGGGGACGGCCGGCGACCGCCCCCGCGTACGGCGCACGCCCCACTGTCAGACCCACCCCCTATCGTGCGGACCTATGACGACCCTCCCGCCCCCCGCCACGGACCTGTCCGCGGACGAGGCCCGCCGCCTCGTCCTCCGCGCACAGGGCTTCCTCGGCGCCCCCGACCGGCGCGGAGGCGTCCGCGGTGTCCTGCGTCGTCTCGGCGCGGTGCAGCTCGACACCATCTCGGTCCTCGCCCGCTCCCACGAGCTCATTCCCTACGCGCGCCTGGGCGCGGTGGGCCGCGGGACGGTCGAGTCGGCCTACTGGACGGACACGCACGCCTTCGAGTACTGGTCCCACGCCGCCTGCATCCTCCCCATCGAGGAGTGGCCCCACTTCGCCTTCCGGCGCCGCGCCTACCGCAGCCGCCCGCACTGGAACCACGACCTCCCCGACGGCACCTACGACCAGGTCATCGAGCAGCTGCGCACCGAGGGCCCCCTCACCGCGACGGACCTGGGCGGCGCCAAGAGGACCAGCGAGTGGTGGGACTGGTCGGGCACGAAGGTCGCCGTCGAACGCGCGCTCATGTACGGCGAGGTGGTGTGCGTCGAGCGCCGCGGCTGGAAGCGGGTGTACGACCTGGCCGAGCGCGCGGTCCCGGCCGCGCTGCTGCACGACGACCTGGACGACACCGCCTGCCTGCGCCGCCTGGTCCGCCTGGCCGGCCGGTCCCTGGGCGTCGGCACCCGCGCGGACATCGCGGACTACCACCGCCTCAAGGGCGAGCAGGTCGACGCCGTGATCGCCGACTCGGGCCTCGTCCCGGTCACCGTCGAGGGCTGGGGACGGCCGGCCTGGGCGGACCCCGCGGCCCTGGAGACGCCGCCGCGCGGCCGGCACCGCACGACGCTGCTCTCGCCCTTCGACTCCCTGGTCTGGGAGCGCGCGCGCACGGAGCGGATCTTCGGGTTCACGCACCGCCTGGAGGCCTACGTGCCCAAGCAGAAGCGGGTGCACGGCTACTTCGCGATGCCGGTCCTGGCCGGCGGCCGGCTCGTCGGCCGCGTGGACCCGGCGCGTGAGGGACGCACCCTGGTCGCCCGGCAGGTCACGCTGGACGGCCCGAAGGCGGCCCCGGCGGTGGCCCAGGCTCTGGTCGAGGCGGCGGGCTGGGTGGACTGCGCGGACGTGCGCGTGGAGCGGGTCGACGCACCGGACCTGCGCGAGCCGCTCACCAGGGAGCTGGTCCGGCTGCTCGCCTGACCGGCCCCGCCGGGCGCCGGGGTCCGCCCGTCACCGGATTTCGAGGATCTTCTCCCGCATCGCGTAGACCACGGCCTCCATCCTGGAGTGCAATTGCAGTTTCTCCAGGATGTTGCGGACGTGGTTCTTCACGGTGTTCTCGGAGATGAACAGTTCCTTGGCGATGTCCCGGTTGTTCATTCCCGTGGCGACGAGTTTGAGGACCTCCAGCTCGCGGTCCGTGAGCCGGGGCGCGGGCACCAGCCGGCGTTCGTCGGTCCGCTGGATCATCGACTTGAACTCGGTGAGCAGTTTCGACGCCATGGAGGGACTGATCTGCGACTGCCCGTCGGCCACCGCGCGAATCGCGGTGGCGACCTCGTCCGTCGAGATCTCCTTGAGCAGGTAACCGGTCGCGCCCGCCTTGATCGCGTCGTAGAGGTCGGCCTCCTCGTCGCTGATCGTCAGCATGATGATCTTGGCGCTGGGGGCGACCTCCTTGATGGAGGTGCAGGCCTCGATCCCGCCCCGCTTGGGCATCCGGACATCCATCAGGATGATGTCCGGCAGCAGGTCGGCGGCCTTCTCCACGGCCTCGGCACCGTCCCCGGCCTCTCCGACGACCTGGATGTCCTCCTCGGCCGCGAGCACGATCTCCAGACCGCGACGGAACAGGGCGTGGTCGTCCACGACCAGGACCCTGATCGGCTCCTTGCGCGCGGAGCCCGCGTCCGGACCCATGCCGTCGACGCCGTCGTCGGTTCCGTCGTCGACGCTCTCGTCCCGCATCGGTCCGAAAGTGTCCGCCATCGTTCCTCCCCCTGAAGGCTGTGGCCCGAGGTCCTGAGCCATCGCCAACCCAGAGCAACGACCCACCGGTTGGGCCGTTGCCGCCATGATTCCATGCCCGGCCGTCACCGGGGTGACGAGCGGCGCCGCGAGGGGGTCGCAAGCCTCGCGCACCGTCGCACACCGGTGCCCCTGGGGGCGCACACGCGCTCCAGGGGCACCGGTTCTGCTGTCATCCGGCGTCGTCAGCGGCCAAGCGCGTCGCCCGCCTCGGGAGCGTGCGCCTGGGTGACCATCGTGTCCGTGGTGAGGTGGATCACGCCGTAGTCGTAGGCGTGTCGCCGGTAGACGACGCTGGGCTCCTTGGTCTCGGAGTCGACGAACAGGTAGAAGTCGTGCCCGACCAGTTCCATCTCGTAGAGCGCCTGGTCGAGGGTCATCGGCGCGGCCACGTGGGTCTTCTCGCGGACGACGAGCGGGCCGTCGCCCTGCACCTCGAGCGAGCCGATCTTCTTGGTGGGGACGCCGTCCTGCTTCTCCTCCGGGACGACGTCACCGTTCCCGTCGAGGGTCGCGGCGCCGGGGACGTGGTCGGCGACCTCGGCTGCCGAGATCCGGCGCGCTCCTCGGCGCGAGAAGCGCTTGTCGTGCTGCTTGCGCAGCCGGGCGTCGAGCTTCTCCGCTGCCAGGTCGAGCGCCGCGTACGGATCGCTCGCCGCTGCCTCCGCCCGGATCACCGGACCGCGGGAGCGGAGCGTGATCTCCACTCGGTCGCAGCGGTCGGCCTGTCGGGGGTTCGGCTCCTTGGACACCTCGACGTCGAGGCTGATCACCTTGCCATCGAGCTTCTGGATCTTCTCCAGCTTCAGCTTCTCGGCCACGTGCTTCCGGAACCGCTCGGGCACCTCGGTCTTGCGGCCCTTGACGACGATGTCCACGCAGAACTCCGTTCCCGGATCGCTCCGCCTCGACGGCGGAGCATCTCCCTTTCGCACCAGGTTCCGGTCCATCCCGGAACCTCGGACTCGGTGACTTCCACCTCCTCCCCCACGGGCGGGATCTCCACTCCACCGGTGCGGGTGATGACGGTAAAACCCACAGCACGGCATTCGGATGTAAGAGGTGTGGCCTGCGGCTTTGCCTCACAACCGAACATATCTCGCCCGGACGGAAGTCGTCACCCTCTACTGCGGCGTACCTCCGTTCAGGTGAATTGTTCCTCCCATTACCTGCAACGTCACAAGATCTCAGTCAGTTCCGGTTTATCTCGAAGGAATCCGGTGACGACGCGACCACTGCCGCGCAGACCGCTTGACGGATCACGCCACCGCCTCCATTCGGGCCCGCCATTCGGGGCCCGGTCTTCCGTTCCTCTCTGCCTTCCCCTGCCGCCGACGGATACACAGCCGAGTTCACGGCCGGCAGGGGCCCCGGCCCCGCTTCCCGTTGGGACGCGGCGGGCGCCCCCGCGCACGCCGCCGCCGGGCCGGCCCGGGCCGTCGCCGCGCGTACGGCACGCGCCGCCTCCGTCAGCGACGCCCCCGTCGTCATGAGGTCGTCGACCAGCACGACGGGCCCGCCGCCGCACAGCAACCGGTCACCGCCGGCGACGACCGCCAGCGCGCCGGCCAGGTTCTCCAGCCGCTGCCGGGCGTCGAGCCCCGACTGGTCGGCCACGGCGTGCCGCTGCCGCAGCACGGCCACCACCCGGGCGTCCGTCCCGTGCCGCCGCAGCTCCCCGGCGGCCGCGAGGGCGATCCGCCGCGCCGGGTCGTGCCCGCGCCTGCGCACCGCCCGGCGCGCGGACGGCACGGGCACCAGCAGCACCGGCCCCCACGCGCCCGCCCCACCGGCGCCCGACCGCAGCTCCCGCAGCCCTGCCCGCACCGCCCCCGCCAACGCCGCACCCAGCGGTGCCGCGAGGGCAAGCGCACCGCGCTCCTTGTGGGCCAGCAGGGCGGCCCGCACCTCGTCCGCGTACCGCGCGGCGGCGTGCACCACCGGCAGTCCGGGCGGCTCCGGCACCGGCCGCACCCGGCGCGGCACCGCCCCGGTCAGGGCCTTGCGGCACTCGGCGCACAGCACGGCGCGAGCCCTGCCGCAGCCTCCGCACTCGGCCGGCAGCACCAGGTCCGTGAGATCCCGCCACCATTCCCGCATGGCCACCACTGTGCCGAGGTCCGCACCGCTCGGCCAGGCCTGTGGAAAACGCCGGAGCGCTCCCCTGTGGACAACTCCGCCCAGCGTCCACCGCGCCTCACCCGTACGAGTGCACGCACGCCTCGCGGCAGCCGGGGCCTCACCCCGGATAGACCGGCGCCGACCCCTCCGCGACCTTCTGCCACTGCAACCCGGACGGCAGCCGGACGATCAGGTCCTCCGAGTACGCCACCAGCGGCAGCCGCTCGTCCTCGGTCGCGGCGATCTCCTTCACACCGGTCAGCGCGGCGGGCACCGACGCCTCCGGCGTGGAACCGTCGACCTGCACGTATCCGATCTGCTGAACGCCTCCGCGCTCGCGCCCGACCACCACCAGCCGGCTGTCGCCGGCCCAGGACATGGCCGTGACCTCCTCCAGCTCGGGGGTCGCGGAGCGCGGTTCCAGGACGGTGACCGCGGGCGGACCGCCGGCCCGGTCGTCCCGTTCGATCCGTCCGATGAGCAGCGAGCGCTCGTCGTCCTTCTCCACGATCAGCGCGATCCGCACGCCGTCGGCCGCCACGCGCACGGCCTGGACCCGCCCGTCCAGCCCCGGCGTCTGCACCTCCACCGGCTCGCCCGCGCCCTCCTCCAGCAGCAGCAGGCGCGGGTCGGCCGGGTCGCGGTCGGCGATCCACAGGTCGCCCTGCGCGTCCCAGCTGGGCGGCGTCAGCCGGTTCGCCTCCGACTTGCCCTCGCTGACCAGCACCGGGTCGCCGAGCGAACCGCCCGACACCAGCGATCCGACGTACAGCGACTTGTTGTCGAGCCCGATCCCGGCCGCACTGTGCTCGTCCCGCGACACCGCCACCGACCGCAGGGCCGCCACACCCTCGCCCAGCGCACCGGGGACGCGTTCCGGCCGGGTCCCGTTGCTGCCCGCGGCGATGCGTACCAGGCGGTCCTCGTCGTCGATGAAGTACAGGTAGTCGGGCCGCTGGGCCGAACCGCGCGTCGCGACCGCCTCCGCCCGGTCCTCGGTGAGCGAGCAGAGTTTCGCACTGCCCGAGCGCAGCTCGACCTCGTCCACCACCGGGGTGAGGTTCTGCAGGGTGAAGAGGAGCTGCGCGGCCATCTCGTCGCACTTGCCCGTCCCGACCCCGGCCGCCCTGTCGTTCAGCCGCACCGTCAGCTTGTTGTGGTCGTCGGGGGTCAGCGAGTCGACGTTCTCCGCCAGCGCCGTGCCGGTCGGGAAGCTCGACCGCACCACGGGTCCGAGCAGGCTCGTCGGGCCGCTGATCAGGGAACGCACCACCTGGGTCATGGGGTCCACGAGCCGGCGCACGTACACCGGATCGGCGACGGCCGCCGGCTGCGCGCTCGTACCCGCCCGGGTGACGGAAGGCGCGTTCGAGGCGAAGTAGTACTTGTTGACGGACATGTAGGTGCGCTGGAAGTCCGACTTGCCCATGATGACGCCTTGCGGCACCGAGTCGATGCGCCACTGCCCGCTCTTGCCGTCCCTGGTGAGGTGGACCGGCTCGCGGTACTGACCGTCCGTCGGCGCGTACGACTGCTGGGCGTCCACCGTGGCGACCCGGGTGCCGGTCAGCGTGACCGAGTAGTCGTTGGCCTCCTCACGGCTCCCGGAGTGGTCGGACTCGGTTCCCGGCCCGCCCGCGAGCACCGTCGTGGACCGCTCCGGCCGCCAGGTTTTCGCGGCCTCGCCCGTCAGGTACTGGCGCGCCGTCTCGTAGTGCGGTTCGTTGCTGGTCAGTGCCTCCAGGAAGCCCTGCACGATCTCCGTGGGCGAGTCGCCCTCCCGCGGCGGCATCGCGAACACCCGTACCTGCGGGTCCTGCCGGGGCGTGGAGTCCACACCGTGCAGATCCCCCCTGTCGGGCATCGACGCGCAGCCCGCCAGCAGTACGAGACCGCAGACGGCGTACGCCGCCACGCGTGCCGGCACCCGCCGACCGCTCCCCTCACGGTCAGCGCCCACGAGATGCCTCCCCTTGCCTGCTCGGTTCCTCGGGCCCGGCGTCCGGGCGGTCGGCCGTCTGCGGCACGGACCCGGCGTCCTGTCCCCGGGCACCCGACACGGGCCGCGGGACCACGCGCGCGCCGTTGCCGGGCAGCGCCGTCGGATCGGCCGTGGGGACCGCCGCGGCCGACGGCGGGGTGATCGGCCCCCGCGCGGACACCGCGGGCCCCCGGCCGCCCGACGCCTGCGCCGGGACGCCCGCCGTCCTGTCCGCGCCGTGCGGCGTGCCGGTGTCCTCGCGGCCGGTGCCGTCGGACGCGGCGTCGTCGAGGCCGGCGTCCTGGAGTTCGCGACGGCGCCGCGAGTCCGTCGGCTCCAGCGGTATCGGTGAGCCCCGCAACGGCTCGTCCGCGGTCCTGGGCAGCGTCAGCCGGAACTGCGAACCGCCACCCGGCTCGCCCCAGGCCTGCAGCCAGCCGCCGTGCAGCCGCGCGTCCTCCAGGGCGATCGACAACCCCAGCCCCGTTCCACCGGTGGTACGCGCGCGTGCCGGGTCGGCCCGCCAGAAGCGGCTGAAGACCCGGGTGGCCTCGCCGGGCTTGAGCCCGACCCCGTAGTCGCGCACCGCGACGGCCACCGCGCCCCCCGCCGCGGCGAGCTTGACGACGACGTCATGGCCCTCGCCGTGCTCGACGGCATTGACGACGAGGTTGCGCAGCACGCGCTCCACGCGCCGGGCGTCCGCCTCGGCGACGACGGGCTGCTGGTCGCCGACGACGCGTATCCGGGTGCCCTTGCGCTCGGCGAGCGGCTCGGCCCCGCTGACGACCCGCCGTACGACCTCCCTGAGGTCTATCGGCTCGGCCTCCAGCGCCGCGGCGCCCGCGTCGAAGCGGCTGATCTCCAGCAGGTCCGCGAGCAGCGTCTCGAACCGGTCCAGCTGGTCGGCGAGCAGCTCGGCCGACCGCGCGGTCACCGGATCGAAGTCCACGCGCGCGTCGTGGATGACGTCGGCGGCCATCCGCACGGTCGTCAGCGGTGTGCGCAGCTCGTGCGACACGTCGGACACGAACCGCCGCTGCATCCGTGACAGGTCCTCGAGCTGGCTGATCTTCAGCTGGAGGTTCTGCGCCATCTTGTTGAAGGCCTCACCGAGCCGGGCGATGTCGTCCTCGCCGGTGACCTTCATCCGTTCCTGGAGCCGCCCCGCGGACAGCCGCTCGGCGACGCCCGCCGCCATCCGCACCGGTGTGACGACCTGCCGCACCACGAGCCACGCGATGGCCCCGAGCAGGACGACGACGAAGAGCCCGGCCGTCGCGAGCGTGCCTCTGACCAGGCTGAGCGACTTCTCCTCCTGCGTGAGCGGGAAGAGGTAGTACAGCTGGTACGGCTCGCCGTTCGGATCGTTGACCTGCTTGCCGATGACCAGCCCGGGCTGGGAGGCCTCGCCGGAGTCGTAGACGATCCGCGTGTAGCTCTGCGCGGCCGCGGTGTCGCCGTCGATCCGCTCCCGCAGCTCCTCGGGCACGCTGTCCGACCAGTTGACCAGACCGGAGGCGCGCGGGCCGCGACCACTGCCACTGTCCCCGCCCATGGGGAGCGTGACCACGTCGAAGGCACCCTGGCCACCGCTGGAGAGCGACTTCACCAGTTCACTCATCCACTGGATGACGTTCTGCGGGGAACCGCCGTCCACGGGTGCGCCCTCGTCACCGCTCACGCTGGCCGCCTCGTCGGCCTTCTGCTTGGCCACCGCGAACCCGCCGGTGGCCTGGCTCTGGGACGCCTTCACCTTGGCGTCCAGCAGGCCGTTGCGGACCTGCCCGATCACCACGAAGCCGAGCAGCAGCACCACGCCCAGCGACATCAGCAGCGTGGTGACGACGACCTTGAGCTGGATGTTGCGCCGCCACAGCCGCATGACGGGCAGCAGCGGGCGCCGGACCCAGCGCATGAACAGCCGGAGCACCGGGCTGCCCTGCACCCCGCCACGCAGCAGCCCGCCCTCCAGCAGGCGGCTCCAGCGGGAACCGGCGGGCGGGGGGCCGACAGGCCGTCCGGCGCGGCCCCCGGAACGGCCGGGCGCCGAAGCGGCACTGTCCCTGCTCATGTCAGCTCGGTCCCGCCTTGTAGCCGACGCCGCGGACGGTCACCACGATCTCCGGCTTCTCCGGGTCCTTCTCGACCTTGGAGCGCAGCCGCTGGACGTGCACGTTGACCAGCCGGGTGTCGGCCGCGTGCCGGTATCCCCACACCTGCTCGAGGAGCACCTCGCGCGTGAACACCTGCCACGGCTTGCGGGCCAGCGCCACCAGCAGGTCGAACTCCAGCGGCGTCAGCGCGATCGACTGACCGTCCCGCTTCACGGAGTGACCGGCCACGTCGATGACCAGGTCGCCTATGGCGAGCTGCTCCGGCGCCGGCTCCTCGGACCTCCTCAGGCGCGCCCGGATACGGGCCACCAGTTCCTTCGGCTTGAACGGCTTCACGATGTAGTCGTCGGCGCCCGACTCCAGACCCACCACGACGTCGACGGTGTCACTCTTCGCCGTCAGCATCACGATCGGCACACCCGACTCCGCCCTGATCAGACGGCACACCTCGATGCCGTCCCGACCGGGCAGCATCAGGTCGAGCAGCACCAGATCGGGCTTGGTCTCCCGGAAGGCGGCCAGCGCCTTGTCGCCGTCGGCTACGAAAGATGGCTCAAAACCCTCACCACGCAGCACAATGCCGAGCATCTCGGCCAGTGCGGTGTCGTCGTCGACGACAAGGACTCGTCCCTTCATGAACGCCATCATCCCATTAGCTAATCGTTACCTGGCGTGACCTGGCACACAGCTCGGCGAGAGCCTCGGCCGTGACGGGCGAAACCACGCCCTCCTCGGTGACGATCGCCGTCACCAGTTCGGGCGGAGTCACGTCGAACGCCGGGTTGTACGCCTGGGTTCCCAGGGGTGCCACCGGAATCCCGCCTCCTGCTCCCGTCACCGGCACCCGCGGTGCTGTGACCTCGGTCACTTCGTATCCGGGACGCTGCTCGACCTCGATCGACGCCCCGTCCGGAGTGTCCGGATCCACCGTCGTGACCGGTGCCACCACAATGAACGGCACATGGTGGTACCTCGCGAGCACGGCGAGCGGATAGCTCCCCACCTTGTTCGCCACCGAACCGTCGGCCGCGATGCGGTCCGCACCGACGATCACCGCGTCCACCTCACCCGACGCGAACAGCGAACCGGCCGCGTTGTCGGTGAGCAAGGTGTACGCCATGCCGTTGCGGGCCGCCTCGTATGCCGTCAGGCGAGCACCTTGCAGCAACGGACGCGTTTCGTCCACCCACAGGCGCCGCAGCCGCCCCGAACGGTGCGCGGCGAGTGCCACCGCGAAGGCGGTTCCCTCACCGCCCGACACCAGCGCACCGGTGTTGCAGTGCGTGAGGACCCGGTGCCCGCCGGCGGGCAGCAGCTCGTCCAGCAGCGCCAGCCCGTGCGCGGCCATCCGCACGCTGGCCTGGGCGTCCTCCCGGTGCAGCGCCTGCGCCGCGGCCAGCGCGGCCTCGGCCGCCTGCCGGGTGTCGCCGGTCCTGGCGAGCGCCTCCTGGTGGGCCGCGTGTGCGCGGCCCACCCCGACGGAGAGGTTCACCGCGGTGGGACGGGCCCCCGTCAGCGCGACCGCGGCCTCCTCCACCTCGAAGCCCCGGGCGGCGGCGAGCGCGACACCGTAGGCGCCCGCGACGCCCAGCAGCGGTGCCCCGCGCACGGCGAGCGAGCGGATCGCCTCCACGAGCACGGACGCGTCCGTGCAGACCAGTTCGACCTCCTCGGCCGGCAGCCTGGTCTGATCCAGCAGGACCAGCACCGGACCCTCGGGGGGTTCCTCCCAGCGCAGTGCCGGTATCTCGGTCGACCGCTTGCCCTCGCCGCTTCGCGCGTCCTGATCAGCCATGCGGTCAGTCTGCCCCCTGAGCGGCGGACCATAGAAGGGCGCAGCCCTACCGTGCCCGGTCCGCAGTGGACCACCCCATGGCACGATGGCTGCCAACCTGCCGCCGCGACCGCGGACGGGCACCGTGAAGGAGCGACGATGAACGACACTCCGGGCTGGGCCTCGCCCGGATCCTCTCCGTCCGACGGGCGGGAACCCGGCGCGTCCGGACCCGCCGAGCCCGCCGACCGCCCCGGTGGCCCCGGCCAGCCCGCGCGGCCCGCGGACCAGCCGGGCGCGGAACCGACGAACCCCGGCACGAAGTGGTCCAAGGAGCAGCCGCCCCCCAGCCAGTGGTCGGCACCCACCGGCCCCGGCCAGGCCCCGCCGCCCCCACCACCGCACCAGGGCTGGGGCGCCCCACCCCCGGGCCACCCCGGCGGCGGCCCGGGCGGCTACGGCGGCCAGGGCGGAGGCTACGGCGGCTACGGCCCTCCGGGTGGCCCCGGCGGCTGGGGAGGCGGCTGGGGAGGCCCGCCGCCCGCGGCCAAGCCCGGCGTGATCCCGCTGCGCCCGCTCGGCGTCGGCGAGATCCTCGACGGCGCGGTCTCCACCATGCGCACCTACTGGCGCACGGTCCTCGGCATCTCGCTGACCGTGGCGGTGTTCACGGAGGTCATCGTCGTCCTGCTCCAGGGACTCGTCCTGGACGGCGCCGACTCCGAGGTCCTCAACGACCCCGACGCCACCCTGAGCGAACTCGGCGACGCCCTGACCGACACCATGCTCGACTCCGGTGTCGTCTTCCTGATCTCCCTGGTCGGTACCGTCCTGGCCACCGCTCTGCTGACGACGGTCACCAGTCGCGCCGTGCTCGGCAGGTCGGTGACGATCGGTGAGGCCTGGCGGGACGCCCGGCCCCAGGTGGTGAAGCTGTTCGGCCTGATCGTCCTGCTGCTGCTCATCGTCGCCGCCATCGTCACGGTCTGCATGGCTCCGGGACTCCTCGTCTCGGCCGCCGGGAGCGACGCGGGGCTGGTCCTGGCCGTCCTCGGCTCCCTGGCCGCGGGTGTCCTCTCGGTGTGGCTCATGGTCCGCCTCTCACTGGCCTCCCCCGCCCTGATGCTGGAGAAGCAGGGCATCAAGCAGGCGATGAGCCGCTCGGTGAAGCTGGTACGCGGCTCCTGGTGGCGGGTCTTCGGCATCCAGCTGCTCGCGACGGTCATCGCGAACGTCGTCGCGTCGATCATCGTCATCCCCTTCACCTTGCTCGCCGCCACCGTCGGCAGCGACGGCATCGGCGGCTTCCTCGACGGCAGCGGGGACCTCGGCTGGACGTTCCTCATCGTCAGCGGTATCGGCTCGGTGATCGGTTCCATGATCACCTTCCCGATCACGGCGGGCGTCGCCGTACTGCTGTACATCGACCAGCGCATCCGGCGGGAGGCCCTCGACCTCGAGCTGGCCCGTGCCGCCGGTCTCCCGGGTTCCGGCGCCTCCGGCACCACTCCGGGGAGCTGATGCGGTGAGCCCGGCGGGGGGAGTTCTCACAGAGGTGCTGGCACGCACCGCCGTACGGACGTGGTCACACGCCGGCGACGACACCTCCGTGCTGTCGCTGTCACGGGCCGGTGACGAACCGCCGGTCACCCTCCCGCGCGATCCCGCGCGGGAGGCCGCGCGGCGCGAGCTGTCCAAGCGGATGTACCACGAGGACGACCCCAGCTGGTTCCAGCGGGCCCTGAACGCCTTCTGGGACTGGATCAACGAACTGTTCAGCAGGGCGTCCACCGCGACTCCCGGAGGAACGCTCGGCCTGGTCGTCATCGTCGCGGCCGTCCTGGCGGTGCTGGGCGCCCTCTGGTGGCGCCTGGGCACCCCGCGCCGCGGGCCGACCTCCACACCCGCCCTGTTCGACGACCGTCCCCGCAGCGCCGCCGACCACCGTGCCACGGCCGAGGCGCACGCCGCCCAGGGGCACTGGAACCAGGCCGTCCAGGAACGGATGCGGGCCGTCGTCCGCGCCCTGGAGGAACGCGCCCTCCTCGACCTCCGTCCCGGCCGCACCGCCGACGAGGCGGCCACCGAGGCCGGCCGCTCGCTGCCCGCCCACGGCGGCCGGCTGCGCGCCGCGGCCCGGGACTTCGACGACGTCACGTACGGCGGCCGTCCCGGCACCGAGCAGTCGTACCGGCGCCTCACCGAACTCGACCGCGACCTGGAACGCAGCAGTCCGCACCTGGCGGCCAGCACGGCCGGCCACGCGGCCGACAGCACGGGCGCGAACACCCACCGGGGAGCCGCCGGATGACCACCGAGGCCACGCTCCCCACCACCTCGGCCTCGCCCACCGCCCGCCAGGTGTGGACCCGCGCGCGGGGCATCGCGCTCGCGCTCGTCGTGCTGCTCGCCGGCGCCGTCGCGATCGCCGTGGTCCGCTCCGACGCCCGGCACGGCGAACTCGACCCGCGCTCCGCCGACCCCTACGGCAGCCGGGCGGTCGCCGAACTCCTCGCCGACCGGGGCGTCTCCACGCGTGTGGTGACCACCCTGGACGAGGCACGGGCCGCGGCCGGTCCGGACACCACGCTCCTCGTCGCGGTCCCCGACCTCCTGACCGAACGCCAGCAGACACAGCTGCGCTCGGCGACCCAGGACTCGGGCGGCCGTACTCTCCTCGTCGCGCCCGGCGGCTCCGCCGTCGAACGACTCCTCCCCGGCGTCACCGCCGATCCCGCGCTCAGCTTCGACTCGACGCTGGCCCCCGGGTGCGCTCTGCCGGCCGCCCGGCGTGCGGGCACCGCCGACACCGGCGGCATCCGCTACAGCAGCTCCCACGTCGAAGCCGACGCCTGCTACCCCAGCCGGCGTCTGGCCACCCTGCTGCGCGTCCCCGACGCGTCCGGGAAGACTCCCCGGGCCGGCATCCCGGGCGACACCGTCGTCCTCGGCGCCCCCGACATCCTCTACAACAGCCACCTCGACGAGCACGGCAACGCCTCGCTCGCCCTCCAGCTCCTCGGCTCCCGCGACCACCTGGTCTGGTACCTCCCCTCGCTCACCGACGCCAACGCCCCGGACGACGAACGCAGCTTCTTCGACCTGCTCCCCTCCGGCTGGCTCTGGGGCACCCTGCAACTCTTCATCGCCGCGGCCCTGGCGGCCCTGTGGCGGGCACGCCGGCTCGGCCCCCTGGTGCCCGAGAAACTCCCCGTGCCGATCCGCGCCTCCGAGACGGTCGAAGGCCGCGCCCGCCTCTACCGGAAGGCGAACGCCCGCGACCGCGCGGCCACCGTTCTTCGCTCCGCCACCCGCACCCGCCTCGCCCCCCTCGTCGGCGTCCCCGTCCCCCAGGCGCACACGCCCGAGGCCCTGCTCCCCGCCCTGTCCGCCCACCTCGACGGCGAACACGGCGACGGACAGTCCCTGCACGCCCTCCTCTTCGGCCCGCCGCCCGGCGACGACGCGGCCCTCATCGCCCTCGCCGACCAACTCGACGCCCTCGAAAGAGAGGTACGCCGTCCATGATGGACCCGACCACTGACAACGCCGGGCGGACCGGGGACCCGGGCAACGCCCGCGCCTCCCTGGAAGCCCTGCGCGCCGAGATCGCCAAGGCCGTGGTCGGCCAGGACGCCGCCGTCACGGGTCTCGTCGTGGCCCTCCTGTGCCGCGGCCACGTCCTCCTGGAAGGCGTCCCCGGCGTCGCCAAGACCCTCTTGGTCCGCGCCCTCGCCGCCGCGACGGAACTCGAGACCAAGCGCGTCCAGTTCACCCCCGACCTGATGCCCAGCGACGTCACCGGCTCCCTGGTCTACGACACCCGCACCGCCGAGTTCTCCTTCCAGCCCGGCCCCGCCTTCACCAACCTCCTGCTCGCCGACGAGATCAACCGCACACCTCCGAAGACCCAGTCGTCCCTCCTCGAAGCCATGGAGGAACGGCAGGTCACGGTCGACGGCACGCCCCGCCCCCTCCCCGAGCCCTTCCTGGTCGCGGCGACCCAGAACCCGGTCGAGTACGAGGGCACCTACCCCCTGCCGGAAGCCCAGCTGGACCGCTTCCTCCTCAAGCTCACCGTCCCCCTCCCCTCCCGCCAGGACGAGATCGACGTCCTCACCCGCCACGCCTCGGGCTTCAACCCCCGTGACCTGCGCGCCGCCGGTGTACGCCCCGTGGCGAACGCCGCCGACCTGGAGGCGGCCCGCGCCGAGGTCGCCAAGACAACGGTCTCTCCGGAGATCACCGCCTATGTCGTCGACCTCTGCCGCACCACCCGCGAGTCGCCGTCCCTCACGCTCGGCGTCTCCCCGCGCGGAGCCACGGCCCTGCTCTCGACGGCCCGCGCGTGGGCCTGGCTCACCGGCCGCGACTACGTCACCCCCGACGACGTGAAGGCCCTGGCCCTCCCCACCCTCCGGCACCGCGTCCAGCTCCGCCCGGAGGCCGAGATGGAGGGCGTGACCACGGACTCCGTGATCAACGCGATCCTCGCCCACGTCCCCGTCCCCCGCTGATGGCCTTCACCGGACGCGCCGCCCTCCTCGCGGCCCTGGGCTCCGTCCCCGTCGGTCTCTGGGACCCCGGCCTGACGAGCGTTCTCGCGGTCAACGCCCCGTTGGCGGCGGCCTGCGCCTGCGACTTCGCCCTGGCCGCCCCCGTACGGCGTCTGCGCCTGTCCCGCACCGGCGACACCTCAACCCGTCTGGGCGACACCGCCGACGTCACGTTGACGGTCACCAACCCCTCCTCCCGCCCGCTGCGGGCCCACCTCCGCGACGCGTGGCCGCCCAGCAGCTGGCTGCCCGGCGCGGACACGGCAGCCTCCCGCCACCGCGTGACGGTGCCCGCCGGCGAACGCCGCCGCGTCACCACGCGCCTGCGCCCCACTCGCCGTGGCGACCATCGGTCGGATCGCGTGACGATCCGCTCGTACGGCCCCCTGGGCCTCTTCTCCCGCCAGGGCGCCCACCGCGTCCCCTGGACAGTGCGCGTCCTGCCGCCTTTCGCCAGCCGCAGGCATCTCCCCTCCAAGCTTTCCCGCCTCCGCGAACTCGACGGCCGCACGAGCGTGCTCACCCGCGGGGAGGGGACGGAGTTCGACAGTCTGCGCGAGTACGTCCCCGGCGACGACACCCGTTCCATCGACTGGCGCGCGACAGCCCGCCAGACCACCGTCGCCGTACGGACCTGGCGCCCCGAGCGAGACCGGCACATCCTGCTCGTCCTCGACACCGGCCGCACCTCCGCGGGGCGCGTGGGCGACGCCCCCCGTCTCGACGCCTCCATGGACGCCGCGCTGCTCCTGGCCGCTCTGGCCTCCCGCGCCGGCGACCGCGTCGACCTCCTCGCCTACGACCGTCATGTACGCGCCCTCGTCCAGGGCCGGTCGGCAGGCGACGTGCTCCTGTCCCTGGTCAACGCGATGGCCACGCTGGAACCGGAGCTCGTGGAGACCGATGCCCGCGGCCTTACCGCCACGGCGCTGCGCTCAGCCCCTCGCCGTTCCCTGATCGTTCTGCTCACGACACTCGACGCCACCCCGATCGAGGAAGGGCTCCTCCCCGTCCTGCCGCAACTGACGCAGCGCCACACGGTCCTGCTGGCGTCGGTGGCGGACCCCTACGTCTCCCGCATGGCCAAGGCCCGTGGAGACACGGACGCCGTCTACGAGGCGGCAGCGGCGGCGCAGGCCCAGGCGGAACGCCATCGCACCGCCGACCAGCTTCGCCAGCACGGTGTCACGGTCGTCGACGCGACCCCCGACGACCTCGCTCCCGCCCTGGCCGACGCCTACCTGGAACTGAAGGCGGCAGGACGCCTCTGACCGGCGGGGCCCTGCGCCCCGCCCTCTCTTTCACTTTCACTTTTCACCTGCTGCGTAAACGCAAAAAACCCCGCACCGTTCCCGGTGCGGGGTTTTCTCGCAATAATTGTTCGGCGGCGTCCTACTCTCCCACAGGGTCCCCCCTGCAGTACCATCGGCGCTGTAAGGCTTAGCTTCCGGGTTCGAAATGTAACCGGGCGTTTCCCCTACGCTATGACCACCGAAACACTATGAAACAGACAACCAACCGGTGACCAACACAGTCTGATTGTTCGTGGTTTCAGAACCAACACAGTGGACGCGAGCAACTGAGGACAAGCCCTCGGCCTATTAGTACCGGTCACCTCCACACCTTGCGGTGCTTCCAGATCCGGCCTATCAACCCAGTCGTCTACTGGGAGCCTTACCCCATCAA